>DATCTQ010000068.1:0-37471 GCA_036567865.1 Candidatus Tyrphobacter sp.
CCAGCTCGCCGCCTTGTAGCGGAAGCTCCGGTAGAACCGCTGCACGTAGTGCGCCGGTCGTCCGACCGGTCGTTTGAGTAAATGGCTGATTCGCTCTTGCAGAACCTGGTTTGCGGGTAAGCGGATCGCGTACTCGATCCCTTCTGACTCAAGGTACTCGTACATGTTCGGCTGCGCGAAGGCGGCGTCGCCACGAAAGGCGATGCGTTGCACGGTTCCTCGGTAGCGCGCAACGACCGGCTTGAGCACCTGCGCCCAGCCATCCGCACTGTGAACGTTGCCGGGACGAAGCGCGCATCGCTCCAGATCGCCGAACTGATTGAACAGGAAAAGTGGGTGATAGCACGTGCAGCCGAAGTGGCCGTTCCAGACGCTTTGCTCTTGCTCGCCGTGGGTTGGGCTCACGCTCGAATCCAGGTCGAGGATGATCTCCTCGGATGACCGGTGCCCGCGAACAAGATCGATCCACCGACCTGATAGGTCAGCAAGCGCGCGAAGATTTTCGGGAGCTGCGAGCCACCGCGTTTCGAACCGGCCCATCTGGCTCGGCGATGCCGCACGTCCCTTAGCAGCTTTGCCGCCGACGATCCAGCGCATCGCGGGATCGTTGCGCAGGCGTTCGGCGTCGTTCACATCTTCGTATCCCGCAAGGCGGCCGAACACCGACTGGCGCAACATGCCGACCAACGCATGACGACCATTCTTGCCCGTACGTGCGTCAGCCAGCGCTTTTCCAGCGGTCGTGCTCAGACCGAGAGCATCATCGAGTTCGCGATAGGCAAGCAGACCGGCATCGGATGTTACAACTGAGCCGCGAAATTGCATCGTCACGCGGCGGTCAAAATCTACGCGGAGAGTTTCGTTTTGCGCTTCACCCGCCGGGTTCGTCATGCAAGCCTTGACCGATCACGCAAAACATACTGTCATTATAGCGAAATCTGCGCGAAGTTGCAGCAGATTTTGCACATTCATCCGGCGAATGCGGGCTCAATAGCCTCGGGATGACGAAAGCCATCCCGAAGCCGCCATAAGCGCACGAGATCCGGGAGCGACGGCTTCATCACGTTTGGAGGAGATTCGTCGATCGTTGGTTCGATGACCGAGGCGACGCGTTCCAGCATCGCTTCGTACAGCGGATAGCGTCGCGCATCTTCGGCGCTGAACTTGCCGATCTCGCGAGCATTCGAGACTGCATCTGCACCGAGCATCAGGTAGCGGCCGTCGAGAAACGGCGAGAACGACGCCGGGTTGCGCTCCAGCAACTCGAAGCCGTAGTCGCGCAGGCGCAGCTCGCGCACGATTTCCGGACGGAAGAGGCTATTGACATAGGCGGCCGTCGAGACTTTGAAGCCGGGCCACGGCTCTTCGGTGACGCACGCGCCGCCGACCACGTCGCGCCGTTCGAGCACGAGCACGCGGCGTCCGGCCTTCGCGAGATAGCAGGCGCAGACGAGGCCGTTGTGCCCCGCACCGATCACGATCGCGTCGTACTTCGTGCTCATCGCCGGCTGGGGGATGCGGGCAAAGTGCCTACGAATCCCCCCGCCCATGTCTTTCGTGAGCAGGCTCGTTGCCACGACGAACCTCGAACAGCTCCGCGCTCTCGCCCAGCGCAAGATCCTGCGGCGCGCGCTGTCGGGGCGCGACCTCGTCTCCATCGGCCTAGGAACGATGATCGGCGGAGGAATTTACACGACGATCGGCACCGCGGTCAAGGGTGCCGGCCCGGCGGTCATCGTCTCATACTTGCTCGCTGCGCTCACGTCGTTCTTCGCCGCGCTCTGCTACGCCGAGCTGGGCTCGATGGTGCCGATCGCCGGAAGCGCGTACACGTACGCCTATGCGACGCTCGGGAAGCTCGTCGCGTGGATCATCGGCTTCGCACTCATCTTCGAGTACGGCATCAGCGCGGCGCCCGTCGCGCAGCAGTTCTCCGCCGCCGTTCAAGACATCTTCAAGGCAGCAGGCATAACGCTGCCGGCCGCCGCGCAGACCTCGAACCTCATGATGCACGGTGCGTGGTGGCAGTTCTGGCAGTGGGATCTCCTGCACTCACAGTACGACCTCGTCGCCGCGCTTTTCGTCATCGCGCTCTCGCTCCTGCTCTCGGTGGGCATTCGCGAATCCGCGACGGCAAACAACGTCTTCGTCGCCTTGAAGATCGGTGCGCTGCTCGTCTTCATCGGCGCGGGCGCCCTGCTCTTCCACGCCGCGAACTTTCACGATTTCAACCCCATGGGGTGGGGCGGCCTCAGACCCTTCGGCGGCATGGCGGACTTCTCGTCGTCGGCGCAGCCGTACGGGATCGTCGCGATCGGCGCGTTCGTCTTCTTTAGTTATATCGGGTTCGACACCGCAACGACGACCGCCGAGGAGTGCCGCAACCCGCAGCGCGACATCCCGTTCGGCGTCATCGGATCGCTCGCGATCGGAACGCTGCTCTACTGCGCGACGGCGGTCGTTCTGCTCGGCGCGATGTCGTGGAACCGCGTGCCCGTGAAGGACCCGCTCGTCGCGGCGCTTGCGCCGCTGCACGCGCCGTGGGTCGGCTGGATCGTCACCGTCGGCGTTCTTGCAGGCACGACGAGCGTCGCGCTCGCATCGCTGCTCGGCCAGTCACGCATCTTCTATGTGATGGCACGCGACAAGATGCTGCCTCCGGCGGTCTCGTACGTGCATCCCCGTTTCAAGACGCCGATCTACACCACCCTGATCACCGGCGGCGCGGTCGCGATCCTCGCGCTCATCATTCCGCTCGTGCAGTTGCTCAATCTCGTGAACATCGGCACGCTCAGCGCCTTCTCCGTCGTCTGCGCCGGCGTGCTCTACCTGCGTGCGCGGCGGCCCGACCTGCCGCGCACGTTCAAAGTTCCCTTCGTGCCGCTCTTTCCCGTGCTCGGCATCGTGATGGCGATGTTCCTGGCGATCTTCGGGCTCTCGCGCTTGACCTGGGAGTGGTTCGTCGGGGCGCTCTGCGTCGGCTTGATCTTCTTCTTCAGCTACGGGTTCTGGAAATCGAATCCGAAGGATATTCGGCCCGTCGAGGAGCCGGAAGGAATCCGCGAATAGTGATCCCAGCGCGAACGTCTGGTCAGATGAAATACTTCGCCTTTCTGAGCTATGCACACAACGACGCAGCAGCAGCAGCGGCGTTAGGCCGCTACATCGAGACGTTTCGCGTCCCGGTCCGTCTCGGCGGCAAAGAGCAGAGTCTGCCGAAGCGGATGTTTCCAGTGTTCCGAGATCGGGAAGAGTTCTCAGCCTCTTCGGACCTTGGAGCCTCCATACAAGATGCGCTGGCGAACTCCGGAGCGCTCATCGTTCTGTGCTCGCCGAAGGCGGCGCAATCGTGGTACGTCGTCTTCGCGGTACGACACGCTCGTATCAGGGAGGTATCGCCGTAGCCTTCGCTCTGCTCTTTTTACTTTGGTTCTAGACTATTGCGTTGCTTCAGTGACGTTTGACGTGGGCGGCACTTGGCCGATGCCCGGCGTCATCACCTCGATGCGCCCCTCGGCGGCGTCGTAGGTGACGCGAACACCGAAGGCGCGCGCGATCGTTTGCAATCCAACCATCACCCGCCCGCGAACGCGGAACGGCCCGCGGTCGAGCGTCATCGGCATGCCGTCCAACGTCGCGTGTACGTCTCCGACGCGAAGCTGCAGCGTGTCACTCCCGCGCGTGACGACGATGCGATCGCCCTTGCCCACGACCAGCGTCTGCGCCCCGAGCGCATCGGCGATCGACCGCACCGGAACGAAGACATGGTTGGCCGCCGTCGTGACAGGCGGCACGTCGCTCTCCATACGCGTGCCGTCGACCATGACGTCGACGGGGCGCGAGACAAAGAGCCCTACCGAGGCGAGCAGCGCAACGACGGCGGTGAGGACGAGGCTCTTGTGCGACGGCGCGGAGTAGGTCACCATGCGTCCTTCGACAAGCTCAGCATGACACCCTTACGATGACGCTCCATTACTCATCCCGATTTCATGCGCGTACGAGGGGTATTTCTCCGCGATGACTTTTTCGATCTCGAGGCGCAGCATCGCGAGCAGTTGATCTTCGGGGTAGGTACCGACCAACTCGCCCGCGCGGTAGATCGCGCCTTTGCCCTTGCCGCCCGCGACACCGACATCGGCCATCTTCGATTCACCCGGTCCGTTCACGACGCATCCCATCACTGCGACCTTGACCGGCGCGCTGTACTCCCTGGCGATCTTCTCGACTTGCTCGCCCAGCTCCAACACCGAGATCTCCGCGCGGCCGCACGACGGACATGCCGTGATCTCGAAGCCCTTCTCGCGCAGCCCCAGGGATTTGAGAATCGACCAGCAGACGGGCACCTCCTCGATGGGGTCGGCGGCAAGCGAAACGCGGATCGTGTCGCCGATGCCCTCGTAGAGCAGGATACCCAGACCGATCGAGGACTTCACCGTTCCGTCGCGCAGCATGCCCGCCTCGGTGATACCTAAATGCAGTGCGTACGGCGTCTCTCGCTCGCGGAGGCGCTTGTCCATCAGCCGATAGGCGTCGACCGTGGTATTCACATCGTGCGCTTTGAGCGAAATCGCGATGTCGGTATGGCCGTGCTCCTCGAGAATCTCGACATGGCGCAATGCGGAACCGACCATCGCTTCGGGCGTGTGGCCGAGCGTCTTCTCGAGATCGGGCGCGAGCGACCCCATGTTCACGCCGATCCGAATCGGGATACCGCGCGCCTTCGCCGCAGTCACCACCTCCGCGACCTTCTTCGGATCGCGAATGTTGCCAGGGTTCAAACGCAGCTTCGCGACGCCGGCCTCGATTGCCGAGAGCGCCATCTTGTGATCGAAGTGGATGTCGGCGACGATCGGCACCGGCGAGCGCTGGACGATCGCGGGTAGGCCGGCGGCGTCGGGCGGATCCTTCACCGTCACGCGCACGACCTCGCAGCCCTCCATCGCGAGGCCGTAGATCTGCTCGAGCGTCTTGTCCGCATCGGCGGTATCGGTGGTGGTCATCGACTGCACGGCGACGGGATTGTCTCCACCGATCCAGACCGACTTCGCATCGGATTTACCGGTCTTGTTCTGAAGGAAGATGGGTTTGCTCTTGCGGCGTAATCTGAGCACGATCTAGAAGACTCCTTGCCCGGAAGCGATGCGCGAGATGTCGTGGAACGTGACGACGATCAAGATCATCAAGATGACCGCGAATCCCGCGAGATGGACCATGCCTTCGCGTTCGGGATCGATGGGCTTGCCGCGGATGATCTCCACGATCAAGAACGCGGCGCGGCCGCCGTCGAGCGCGGGAATCGGCAACAGGTTGAATATCCCGAGCGCAAACGAGATCGTCGCCGCGAGCGACAGGTATGGTCCCGGGCCGAAATCTTGAATCGTCGTCGCCGCCTGCCCGATACCCACCGGACCGGAGATCTGGCTCGAATACTGCGTGAAGTGCGTCACCAAGAGCCCGATGCCGCCCACGACGTTGTCGGCCACGTACGCATATTCATTGACGCTCGCGACAAATGCCGCGCCCACACCGACCCTCGCGTACGCCGGGAAGGGGGCGAACCCGATGCATCCCTTGCTCCTGATCTGCGGTTGGATCGGCCCGGCGGACTTGATCGAGGAACAGGGGACGGGCTGCGTATCGAACTCGTAGCGAAGGCCGTTGCGCAGATAGTCGACCGTGACGTTCCTTCCGAGCGCGTTATGAATGCTATTCATGAGTTCGTCGCCGTTCGAGATCGCAACGCCGTTGACTGCGACGATTCGGTCGCCGGGTTTCAGGCCGTGAAGCGCCGCCGGCGAGCCCTGCGCGACGTCCCCGACGACGGGCTGCGTGTTCGTGCTCGGCACGCCAAACGTCAGCGCGCCGAAGAGCAGGATCACGTAGGCGAGGATGAAGTTCGCGAGCGGCCCCGCGACGATGATGCCGAGGCGCTGCCACGGTGTCTTCGCTTGGAAGTTCGCGTCGTCGGCGGGTTGCGGCCCGGGCGCGTGATGCTCGCGATACTCACGCTGCTGCTCCGCTTCACCCGCCTTCGCATCCTCGCCATACATCGCGCAGTAGCCGCCGATCGGCAGAGCGCGAAGGGAGTACTGCGTGCCGGTTCGCGGGCTCTTCCACGCGAAAATCTTTGGACCCATGCCGACGGAGAACTCGTTGACGTGGACGCCGTTTCGGCGAGCGACGATGAAGTGCCCCAACTCGTGCAAGATGACGAGAACGGAGAGCATCACCAAGAAGGTGACGACCTTTCCGAATCCCGTGAGCGTGACGGCGGCGAGCAGCATCCTTACCTTACCTGGTGACCTTTCCAACGATTCGTTCGGCTAGGGCGCGCGCGCGACGATCCGCATCCCGCACGCCGTCCAATGTCGGTTCCCCGGGTTCCACTTCCCCTAAGACCCTCTCCACGAGCGCAGGGATCTCGCCGAATCGCAGTCTTTCTTCTATAAACGCCTCCACGGCAACTTCGTTGGCGGCCGAGAGCACGGCGGGGGCCGTTCCGCCCCTGGCGAGCGCTTCGTAGGCGAGCCGCAGGCATGGAAAGCGCTCGAAGTCCGGGCGCTCGTACTCATAACGAAGCAAGTCTGTCTGAGGTCGTGCCCCAATGAGGGTCAGGGGGTCCGCGCCGGCCGGGCCGAACGGCGACCAGGTCAGGCGGTCGGGGTAGGCGAGGGCGTAGCCGATCGGCAGCCGCATGTCCGGGGCAGCCAACTGCGCTTTGACGCTGCCGTCGGTGAAGAGGACGAAGCCGTGCACGATGGATTGCGGGTGGATGACGACGCCGATACGCTCGCCCTCGACGCCGAAGAGCCGGCTCGCCTCGATGACCTCCAAGCCTTTGTTCATCATCGTGGCGGAATCGATCGTGTTCTTCTTGCCCATGCGCCACGTCGGGTGCGCGAGCGCCGCGTCGACCCCGGCGTTCTCCATCTCCTCGCGCGGTACGTGCAAGAATGGGCCGCCGGAGGCGGTGAGCAGGATACGCGCGATGCTCTCGGGGCGCTCGCCGATCAAACATTGGAAGATCGCGCTGTGCTCGCTATCGACCGGCAGGACTTGCGCGCCGCTGCGCTTCGCACTCGCCGTCAGCAGATCGCCGGCCGCGACGATCAACTCCTTGTTCGCCACCGCAACATCGATGCCGCGCTCGACCGCAGCGAAGACCGCGTCGAACGCGACTGCGCCGTCGGTCGCGGCCAGCACGACGTCGGGCTCGCTCTCCACCGCCACCCGGTGCAGTCCGTGCGAGCCGTCCTGCGCGCTCGTTGCGATCGCGCATTCGAAGCGGTGCGCCTGCTCGCGCAAACGCTCCACGTTTCTGCCGGCGGCCAGAGCGACGACCTCGAAACGCTCCGGGAAGCGCGCGATGACGTCGAGCGCCTGCGTGCCGATCGATCCCGTCGATCCGAGGATGGCAACGCGCTTGCGCTTCATCGCACCTGCAAAATCCCGATGAGGTGCAGCGTTGCGAAGAACGCCGTACCGCCGAAAAGATAGGAGTCGAAGCGGTCGAGCATGCCGCCGTGACCCTGGATCACGGAACCCGTATCCTTCACGCCGGCGTCACGCTTCAAGGAGGACTCGACCAGATCGCCGGCTTGCGCCGCGATGCAGGTCAAGAGCCCGAGGCACGCGCCCTGCCACCACTGCAAATGCAGTTGCGGAACCCAGGTCAAAAGCGCGCCGATCGCGGTCACGACGACGACGGCGCCGACCGAGCCCTCCACCGTCTTCTTCGGTGAGATGCGCGTGAGCCGGTGGCGTCCGATCGCGGTGCCGATAAGCATGCCCAAGATGTCGGTCAGCGCGATGAGCACGACCGCATAGACGGTCCATGCGAGGCCGACGTTCGGAACTTGGCGGATGAAAATGAAATACGTCAGCAGTTTGCCGATGTAGAGCACGGCGAGCAGCGTGTTGGCGGTCCGCGCGAAGTATCCGGACTCCTCGCCGTACATGCCGATCGCGAAGGCTGCCACGACGATGCCGGCGATCAGCACGCCCTCCCATTTGTGCAGCATGCCGAGGCTCGCAAAGAGCGCGTACGCGAAGACGCCAAGGACGGCGATCGGATATTCGAGCGGCTGTCCTTTGACCTCGCACAGGAGGTTGAGCTCGTAGAGGCACGTCAGCGCGATGACGAGCACGAGCAGATAAAAGGTCCATGGCAGGACCATGCACGCCAATCCGACCGCGGCCACGACGAATCCAACGATGACGCGGCGCGTCGTGATCGGGTTCGTCGCCTCCGGCGCAGGCTGCGCGAGGCGTTCCATCAGGCCGCCTCGTAGGCGTCGTAACCGAGCACGAGATCGACGACCTCCCCCGCATCGCCGTGCGCTGCGGTCACCGTCGCGCGCAGCACGCGCAACGCACCCCGGCCCACCCATCTTCCGAAGGGAACGAGCACCGTATAATGGAGGAGCCGGCCGCGCAACGCGTAGCGCGCCTCGACGTCGCGCACCAGGATGAGGTCGTGGTCCAAAAGGCTAGACCTCCATGATCTCTTTCTCTTTGGCTGCGGTCAACACGTCGATCTCCTTGACGAAGCGATCTGTCAACTTCTGCAATTGGTCGGTCATGCGCTTGTTGTCGTCTTCGGTGATCTCGCCGCTTTTCAGCTGCGTCTTCACGCCGTCGTGCGCGTGATGGCGAACGTTGCGAACGGCGACGCGGCCGTCTTCGGCCTTCTTCTTCACGACTTTCACGAGGTCTTTGCGCCGCTCTTCCGTCAGCGGCGGAACGATCAACCGAATCGTCGCGCCGTCGATGTTGGGCGTTAGGCCCAAGTCGCTCTTCTCGATCGCCTTTCGGATCTCGGGAACGACGTTCTTGTCCCATGCAGTAATCACGAGCGTGCGCGCGTCCGGTGTCGAAACGCCGGCGACTTGCTTGATCGGGACGGGTTGCCCGTACGCCTCGACCAGCAGGCGATCGAGAAGCGCGGGCGTCGCGCGCCCCGTTCGAATCGACGCAAACTCCGATCGGGACGACTCCACGCATTTGCTCATGCGCGACTCGACGTCTTTGAAGAACGGATCGCTCATTCCGCGCTCACTCCCACGTGTGTACCGATGCGTTCGCCTTCGATGACGCGCCGGATGTTGCCGGGAACCGACATATCGAAGACGATGATCGGCAGATTATTGTCCATGCACAGCGCCATTGCGGTGGAATCCATGACCTCCAAGCCAAGTTGGAGGACCTCCATGTAGGTCATGCGATCGAAGCGCGTCGCCGTCGGATCCTTTTTTGGGTCCGCCGAATAGATGCCGTCGACTTTCGTCGCCTTGAGGATCGCGCCAGCGCCGACCTCGACGGCGCGCAGCGCCGCCGTGGTGTCCGTCGTGAAGTACGGATTTCCCGTGCCGGCGGCAAAGATGACGATCCGGCCCTTCTCGAGATGCCGGATCGCGCGCCGCCGAATATACGGTTCCGCAATCTGGTGCATGGCGATGGCGGTCTGTACGCGCGAAGGCACGCCCATGCGCTCGAGCGCGTCCTGCAGCGCGAGCGCGTTGATCACGGTCGCCAGCATGCCCATGTAGTCGGCGGTCGCGCGATCCATGCCGGCGGCTTCGTGCATCTTGCCTCGCCAGATGTTGCCGCCGCCGACCACGACCGCGATCGAAATCCCGTTACGGCTCACGTCGGCGATTTGCTCGGCCATCGCGCGCGTCGTCGAGACGTCTACACCCACGTCGTCGTCGGCGAAAGCCTCGCCCGAGATCTTCAGGAGCACGCGCGAATAGCGCTTGGCCTGCGCGCTCAACGCCGGATCACTCCTCACCCAAAGCGAACTTCGCGAAGCGCCGGACGCGGATCTTCTCGCCCAGCGCGCCGACCGCCGCGTTGATGAGATCGCCGACGCTGACCTCGTCGTTCCTCACGAACGGTTGATCGAGCAAGCACGTCTCCTCATACCACTTGTTGAGTTTGCCCTCGAGGATCTTTTCCGCCACCGCCGGCGGTTTGCCGGCCGGAACGCCCGCGCGCAACTCGCTGCGTACGGCCTCCACGACCTCCGGGGGAACGCTCGCGCGATCGATGTACTTCGGCGACATCGCGGCAACGTGCATCGCAACGTCGCGCGCCAGCTCCGCAAACTTCGGGTTGCGCGCGACGAAGTCGGTCTCGCTGTTCACCTCCACGAGCACCCCGATCTTCCCGCCTGCGTGAATATAGCTCGCCACCAAACCCTCGTTGGCGACGCGCTCGGCCTTCTTCTCCGCTTGTGCCGCCCCGCGCTCGAGCAAAAGAACCTTCGCCCGCTCGACATCGCCGTTGGATTCGACGAGCACCTTGCGACAGTCCATCATCGGGGCATCGGTCAGTTCCCTGAGGTGTTTGATCTCCTCGGCTTTCGGCTGGTATGACATCGGAAGAACTATGCCGGTGTCTCGGCGTAGCCGTAAGACTCGCCGGGCTCGTAGCCGGCGCCCTCGTAGGCGCTCTCGGTTTCGGTTTTGCCCTCGATCATCGCGTCGGCAATCTTGCCCACCATCAACTTGACGGCGCGAATCGCGTCGTCGTTGCCGGGAATCGGATAGTCGATCTCCTCCGGGTCGCAATTAGTATCGATGACCGCAATAATGGGAATCTTCAGTTTGCGTGCCTCGAGCACGGCGATGCGTTCCTTCTTCGGATCGACGATGAAGAGCGCGTCGGGAAGCTTGTGCATATCCTTGATGCCACCGAGGAAGCGCTCGAGCTTCGACATCTCGTCTTGCAGCTTTGCGACCTCCTTCTTGGGAAGCCGGTCGAAGTCGCCTTGCACTTTCATATTTTCCAGTTCGCGCAGGCGGTTGATGCGTTTCTGGATGGTCGCGAAGTTCGTCAGCGTGCCGCCGAGCCATCGCTGATTGATGAAGAACGTGCCGGCGCGCTCGGCCTCCTCGCGCACGACCTCTTGCGCCTGCTTCTTCGTGCCGACGAACAGAATGACTTTGCCCTCGCGGGCCATCTGCTTGACGACCTCGTAGGTCTCACGCAGCTTCTGCACGGTTTGCGCGAGGTCGATGATGTAGATGCCGTTGCGCTCTTGGAAAATGTACGGCTTCATCTTCGGATTCCAGCGGCGCGTCTGGTGACCGAAGTGGACGCCTGCTTCCAGCAGCTCTTTCATGCTGATGACGGACATGAAGGTTCCCCTTTCTGGCGCCCGGTCGCTTTGCTTCCTGCTTTGCGACCCCGTTCTGGGCCCATGGACGCCCCGGTTCCCTCCGGGGCGGATTTGACAGCCGGCCCACTATAGCACACGGAGGACGCCTCGGTCCACGCGTTTCAGCCTCGCCGAGCCGGGCACAATGACGAGCATGAGAGCGATAGCCTTAACGGTTCTGGTCGCGATGCTCGGCGTGATGGCCCCGTCACCCCGGCCCGCCCTGGCGGACGGTGCCGCGAGCACCCGCAACATCATCCTGCTCGGCGGCGCCGCCGCGGCCTACCTCATCATCAAGCACAACCACGACGTCCACGCGCGCGAGGCCGCTATGGCCGCACAGCAGGCGCAGACCGCGCAGGCGCGTGACAACGCCTGGGCCGCGTACAACGCGGAGCGCCAAGCCTACCTGCAGCAGCTCGCCGCCAATCGCGCCTTGGAGCAAGAGGTGGCGTACCAGCATCACGTGATCGTCATGGAGCAAAGCGCCACGGGAACGCCGGCGAGCCAAAGGCCGAGCGAAGGGTTCGTCGCCGGCGCGCCTTCGGTGGTCGCGGGAATCGCGAATGTCTCGTACGGTTGGGGTGACGTCTAAGCGGCTTGTCGCGCTCGCGTGCGCCGCATCGTTAGCGGCGTGCGCGAGCACGCAGGCGAAGGCGACGGCACAAGCCGACGCGGTGACGCGCGCCGTCTATGCCGACGACGTCGCGGACGTCACTTCACGCCTCGATCCCGGCGTGGCCGCAGTGGTCACACGCGGTGAGGTCGGCACGCTCTCCGACAAGATGCACGCGCTTGGAACCTATCACGGACTCCAGAGCATCGCCGGCACGATGCCGGCCAACGAGTTCACCTATCAAGCGGTCTTCGACAAAGGCACGATGATCGTCGTCGTGCGCATCGATCCCAACGGGAAGCTCGGCGCGTACCGGGTCGTCCCGCAACGGCGCTAGGGAGGCCTGGTCGCGGGGGCGAGACCCGTCGCCTGCATCACCGCATATCCGGTGGGCGACACGTAGTTCCCGGCGATGGCCGCGCTGTTGCGCAATGGATTGCGTCTGCCGAGCGAAGCGGATGCTCCGCAACTACCTCGCGCGCGCGATCGATCGTGACCGGAGCGACGTCCAGCAGATACCAGCGCGCACGATCCTCTTCGATCCGCCGAGATATCGCGTTCAACTGGGATATTGAGAGAGCGCGCGCCCGATTGTCCCAACACGACAAGGCGCTGACGAAACGATGGTTTCGGCGTCCTTCGACAGGCTCAGGATGACACAGGGATGGCTTAGGCTACGTTGATGTGGGTTGCAATCGCGCGAGGCACCGGAACCGGTTCGCCGTGTTCACGAATGGATCGAAGATGCCACTCGATGGCGGCACGCATGTTTTTTTGTGCGTCCTCAATGCTCGCACCGGTTGCGACACAGCCGGGTAGATCGGGCGCATAGGCGGCATAATTCGCCGGCGCCTTTTCGATGATGACGGTGTACTTCATTTCCAGCCTGCCTGCCTCTGAATCGACTGCCATACGAACTCCGGCAGATCGTCGTTGGCTTTACCGTTGACGGTAACGGTCCCTTGTCTTTTCGGATGTCTCAACTGCCTGTGACTTCCTGTTTGCCGGTCAACGTACCAACCGTCCCGCAACAGCCAACGCAACACGGTGCGGACCTTGTGTACCACGCATCGCATTCCCACCCGGTTCGGGCCTGACAAGCCCGCCGGCTTGCTCGGCTCAGGCCCCAGCCGACCGAGGCCGCTGCTTCATCGCCCACACCATTGGCAAGGCCTCCCTTTAGGGTGTAGCGTCTAAGTGGCTAGCGATTTCTAGCTAGCCACTTATTGCCCTCCCTAGCAAGGCTAGGGTCCTTAGGAGGTTCTCATGGCCATCCTTTTCGCAATTCTGGCCGCCCTGTCGCTGGGCGGCTTCCATTCGGGCCACGTTACCCATGTCCACGCCCCCATCGTTCAGCCTGCCGACTCCATCGGCGGCATATCCGGGGGCTGATATCGGTGGCGAGTCGCAGGGGAGAGAAGCGCTCTCTCCTCCGAACATCCCATCGTGACCCCATCAAAGCGAGCCTCCATCCGCGATCATGCGTGGAGGAGCGATTTCGCGCGCGCGTACGGCGAGGCGCGATTCAAGGACGCTGCCGGGCTCTACGAACTGCACGCGAGCGCTTCGGAGGCGGCCGATATTGCGATCATGGCCGCGCAAGCGAACATGCACGCCCATCCGCCCGTTGCCTTGCGCATTCTTCTGCGCGTGCGCACCTCGTCCGCGCACCGGCGGGAGCGGATCGCATGCGACGTACTGCTCGCCGAGGCCTATGCGCGTACGCGCGACTTTGCATCCGCCGACGCCAAGCTCGACGCGGCCCTGAAGGCGGCGCGCAAAATCGGCGATCTCGATCTGCTCGCGCTCGTCGGCTATCGCTGCATCCGGCGGCATCTGTTTGCCGAAGATCCGGCTGCGGCGCGCGGCTTCCTCAACCTCGCGCGAGGCGGGACGTCGGAGAGAGCGCGCATCTACGCTCTCTACGCCGAAACGCTCATCCTTCCGTACGAGGAGCGCGTTCGCGAGCAGGCCGAGCGTCTTGTCGAGTTGCTTCGCTCGCTCGACCCCGGCGGCACGGCGTACATGGACGTCCGCGCATGGGCGACGCACACGCTCGCGGTGCTCGCTCGTGAGATTCCGGTCGCGGGTGCGATCGCCGAGGTCGAGCGCCAACTCGGCGGCGCCCCGTGGCCGGCCGACTTTGCGATGAATCGCTTCCAGGCGCTCAAAGCGCTCGGCTGGGCCAAAGCCATGCAAGGCGATTACTTCAATGCGTTTCGCTATCTCAAAGCGGCGTCGGCGACGGCAAACACCGATTCATGGAATGTCGTTGCGGCATGCGACCGCGCGTATCTCGCGCGGTGTCTGGGCGAGCACCGCTGGTCGCGCGCCGAACTCGACGAGGCCGAGCGGCTGGCGAACGGCGTCGACTGGCAAAGCACGCGTGGAGAGGAGCGCATGGGTTTGCTCCTGTTGGCGGAGCTCTTTAGCGGGATCGATACATCCCGCGCGGCGATGTATTTGGCGCGCCATTGGGAACTCGGCGAGATGGCGTCGGCGTTGCACTATCGTCACGATGCGCGGCTGAACGCCTTCGCGCAGTATTCGACGGGCATCGTGGAGCTGGCGCTCGGCGAAAGGAAACGCGGCCTTGCGGAGTTGCGGGCCGCATTCGAGACCTTCAAACGCTTCGGCTACGACTTTCGCGCCGCGCGCTGTCTCTTGGCCGAATATGCCGTCACCCGCAAGAGCGACCTCCTCACCCTCGCCGAGGAGCGCCTGCGCAATTACGGGCAGAGCTGGTTAGCGGCGGAACTGCGCGGGCTCGGCGAACGAAACGAGATCTCCCTCCCGCCGATGCAGCAGCGCGTCTTCGCCGAGATCTGCAAGGGCAAATCCAACGCGGAGATTGCTAAGACGCTCGAACGCAGCCCGTTCACCGTGAGCAATCACATCAAGCAAATCTTCAAGACGTTCCGCGTCGGCAGCCGATCCGCGCTCGTTGCCGAAGCAATACGGCGCGGGCTGATCAAGACTTCGTAGCACGGAAGCACTTTTGGGGAACGCGGCGGCAAAGTATCCGCAAAAACGCAAGGGCGCGGCCTAGCCGACCAATTCCCGTCAACGCGAGCGCGCCTTCTTACGTGAGGGCACTTCAGTCGGGTACCACCGGGCGAACCGCATCCGCGCTCGGCGTTTCACGAGCGACATGCCGGTATCGAAAACCGCGAGTTCCTCACCTTCACCAGTCTCCAGCCACGTGACATCTGAACGGCATGCAATCGCCTTTTCACCCACCTTGTGTGCACGCCCGCCAACTGCCTGACAGCGCATACGGGATGCGTTTTTCGGATATGTCCTTGGCAGCCCGAGCGCCCGCAGCCCCTCATCCGTGACCGCGTCGACGAAGCGCGATGGGGCGACCTGAACTACCTGGAGGTCGGGCCGTTCTTCAGGGGCGAGATCGTACAGCGTGGCGATCTCGTCCTCAAAGTTGCGCCGCGCTCTTGCCGCTGCAACTTCGATGGTCGCGTTGAGATAGAGCACGCCGAACGATCCGGCCGCATTCCGGCGTCCGCCGTGCCTCTTCGAATACGTCGTGTCCAGCGGATCTCCCCACGACGGATCGACGACGCGAAAATAAGCGCCGCCACGCCGGACATGCTTCATCCGGTTTTCCTATCTCGGAGTGTAAGAGAAGAGCCGCTCGAGATAGGCGTAGACCGGTCCGACGCCCTGCTCGGCAATGACCTGCAGCACCGATCTGTTGCTCAGGCCCTTACCGGAAGTACGTACGATCTGGGGCACTCGTTCGGGAATAAACTTTCGCGCAAAGACGTCGGCAAGCTCGCGCACCCGATCGACGTCGGCCGCGCGGGTGATGGGAACCCCATTGGTCCGCCATTGTTGAACGGCGGGCCGGCTGACTCCGAAGAGGGCAGCCAGTTCTTCGGTGCTCAGGCCAAAAGCCGAGCGAATCCGATCGATCGCTGCGGCGCCGAGTCGAGGGGGGCGGTGCGCAAGCTGCATACGTCCATTGTAAGCATACCGCAAGCAAAACGCAAGCAAAGCGACAGTCCTCCGAGGAAAAGAATAACCGCTGTCAGAGGATCCCTGGCACGGCGCCAAAGGCGTTTGCTCGGTTCTAGTGGACGGCGTGCTGGGTGCTATGCAGGATGGTGAGCGTCGCTGAGAAGCCGGCGAGGAAGATCGTCACCCACATGCCGATCAACGTGCCCATGAGCCACATGAACCCCCGATCGATTTTCGAATCGAGGTAGTCGAAACGCGCATCTACCCGAGCCAAGCGGGCATCGATGCTGTTGAGGCGGTCGGCGACCTGGTGGTAGGCGCCCTCCAGGCTGCCAAGGCGTGATTCCATTTGCTGCATACCCATCATACACGCGCAAGAGCGCGAACGACAAGGGATCGAAGCAGCGATAATGTAGTCGATCGGCTAAAAGACTCCGACTCATTGGCGCCGTTTACGCGTCCTCGCCGTACCAGGGTGTGAGTGTTCCACAACCCGCGGCATGCTCGGGGCGCGCGAGTGCCGATCGCAAGAGCCCGGCGTCGCGCACGCCCGCCGACCCGCCATGTTCGGAGATCTGGGCTTCATGGGTTGCGAGCACGACCTGCTCGCCCAACCATTTCGGTTTATGACTTCGCGAGCTCACGGAGCACCGAGCGCCGCTTCTTCATGACCCTTTCGGCAACGCCCATTTGGTGCGCAAACTCCGGATCGTACGGTGTGACGCGGAAGCCGTCCGGTGCCTCCGTCAAGTATACGACGTCGCCCTCTCGCACGCGCATGCGCGCAAGCACGTCCCTGGGCAATACCGCGCCGACGGAGTTGCCAATTTTTCTAAGTTTGACTGCAGTCATTGCCCCTCCGGTTTATAACGTTTCTAAGGACTGCTGCGCTAATGATGGAAAAGCACGGTCAGAATCGTCGTGATCCATGTGGCGACGACGATGCCGATCAACCAGTTGAACCGAGTGTCAAGCCCGTTGAACCGACTGTCAAGCCCATTGAAACGCGCGTCGACTCGCTGCTCGAATGAATTAATACGACGGTCGATGCTGTTCAGTCGCTCACCGACCTGGTCAAAGGCTCCTTCAAGATGGGCGATGCGTGCTTCCATGGCGTCCGTACTCATACGTCCTCCTTGTCATGCCGCCTCTCCTTCACGCGGATGAGCCGCCACGGCAAGGGACTTTGAGAAAAGAGCTACACGCCGAGCAGGAGCGAAAGTAATGCTCTGACTTGCTGCGTTGTTTCTGGCGAAACCGTCGCCTTGTACCGTGCGCGCCGGGCACGCCAGTCGAGCGACTTGACGTGATCCGAAAGCACCACGCCTTTCACGCTCGGCGTGCTACGCAACGCCACCTCGAACGGATACCCCTTCGCCACGCTCGTAATTGGGCAGGCGAGGATCAGCGATGTCTTCGCATTGTACGCGGCAGGCGATAGCACAAGCGCCGGCCGATGTCCACGTTGTTCGCGCCCCATCTGCGGGCCTACGTCGATCCAAACGATGTGGCCGGTGTCAGGAACGTAATTTCGGCTCACCACGACTCCCTGCCGACGGGAGCGCCGGTCCCGGTCTCGCCGTGCAGATTCTCGGGCGAAATTGCCCCAACGAGGGCCTCGAGTTTTGAGCGATCCGCCGGCCTGAGAAACAGGCCGTCAGCCACGACCTCGACAAGAAGCGTATCCCCCTCGCGCAAACGCGCTCGATCGAGGGCCTCTCGCGGAAGGCGAACGCCCAGGCTGTTGCCCCAGCGGGAAATCGTTATCGGCATGCGGACATCCCTACGTTCATGTATATCCGTAGTATATACATGGCGAGCTTCTGATGCAAGGCTCATGCCCCTGTCATCACGACGTAGTGCCGCCCAAGGGGTTGCGATCACGGCTCGACGCGATCGGTAGGCGAAGAGCCGGCGTTTGTCTTTCGCCCTTCGACTGCCGCGCTCAGGTTGGCCGCGCCTCCTTGACAAGAACGCTCTCATTTTGAGAGACTCCGTCCTGAGGGATGGGTGTGTGGAATGAGGGTTATCAGCAGGCGCCGGCTTCGCGAGTATTGGCAGCGTCACGCCGATGTGGAGGAAGCGCTAAAGACGTGGTATGCCGTCGCGAAACGTGCTCGCTGGACCAACCTCGCTGAGGTCCGGCTCACGTACACCACCGCCGACATAGTCGAAGGCTACACTATTTTCAATATCAAGGGTAACACCTACAGATTGATCGTCAAGATCGAATACCGAATGCAAATCATCTTCGTAAAAAGAGTGCTCACTCACGCCGAGTACGATAAGGATACCCGGAAATGACTGCGACCGCCGCATACAAACAACTATTGAGCGAAGAACTGCCCCACGCACTTCACGCGGAACATGACTATCGCAAGTACGTGGCTCGCGTGGAAGAACTTGTCGACAAGAAGAAGCGCTCTGCTGCCGAGGATCGGTACCTCGAGCTACTCTCGATCCTCGTCGAGCGATATGAGGATGAGCACGACGCCGTCGACGCGCCTCATCCCCTCGCGGCGCTCAGGGAGCTCATGCGTGCCAAAGGCGTTTCGCAGTCCGAGTTGAGCCGCCTGCTTGGGTCGAGCGGGATTACGTCAGAGATTCTCTCAGGTAAGCGCCCTCTCAGCAAGACGCACATCAGGAAGCTTTCGAACACATTCAACGTTCCTGCAGATATCTTCATCTAAGTCCAGCACCCGACGCGGAATTGATGGAGATGCGAGTTCGTCCATCGCAGCGAGAATGAGATAGCTCACGTTCTGATTCCATGCATCCTTCGACAGGCTCAGGATGACACGGGGGAGCTCAGGATGACGAGGGCGTCATCTTCCAGTTTCGCGACGCCGACGTTCGGGCTTGCGAGGTAGGCGAAGGCTTCTTCCACTTCTTCTCGCGTGCAGGCTTGCGCGGAGCCGGCGGCGCGGAGCGCTTCGTCGATGAGTGGCATCGCCGTGTCGACGGTCAGGCGCGCCGCGTGCGCGCGTCCACCTTGCTGTGCCGCGGTAAGCTGCAGCTTCCACCCTTCCCGTTCCAGGAGAAACGCGATCGTTGCCACGCGCTTGGCGGCGCCGTGCGCGCGATTCCAGATGAGGTCGGCGACGAGATCGGAGGCATATCCGGGCTTGAGCAGCGCCTTCACTTCGAGCGGGTTCGCGCCGATGTGGAGCAGTGTTTGGAGCTCGGGGAGCGCCATCGCGGTGACGTTGTGGTTGTGCAGCTCCGCGAGGAACTCGAGCGAGTCGAGGAAGTGCGGGCCGACCATGATGCAGTAGTCGGCGCTGTAGGCCTCGCGGAACTTCGCGACCTCGATCGGCTGCGGCTGCACGACGAAGTTCTTTGCGCTCTTGCATTCGAGGAGTATGCGGAAGCCGTCGATGCCGAGGATCGCATCGGCGATGCCGTCCGGCTCGGCGCGTCCGCCGAGGTGCTGCGTGAGAAAGCCGACGTGCGCGAACGCATCGCAGACGGCGGCTTCGAATCCGCCGTAATCGTCGCCGTGCGAGGTCTTCTCGAGGCGTGCGCAGAGTTGCGCCACGGCGTCGTCGGAATGCGACCTCGGCGGGTGGACGAGATCGGGCCAGTCGTCGGGCGGCTCATTGATGTGAAAGCGTTTGCCCGTGTCTTGGACGATCGGCGGTTTGCGTCCGCGCCCGAGCTGTCGCGCGATGTACTCGATCAGCGCCGAGTACACGTACTTGTACGTCGTCTCCGGCGGAACGAGGCGGCGTGCGAGGGCGGCGGCGAGGATCTCGTGCGCGTTGCGCGGGTGTCCGTCGCTCAGGATCTCGACGGCGGCAATGATGATGTGGCCGTGCGGTTCGGGAACGCGCGAGTACATGGGAAGTATTTCTGCGCACAGCGAGACCTGGCGACCGATGCGGGTGACTTCGCTCGCAAAGAGGTCGCCGACGACGCGCAGGCGTTCGGGAAAGTTCGGGGCTGTGAAGGTTCCGGCGTGCGGGAGATCCTCCAGCTCGTTCCAGTGCACGGGCGTGCAGACGGTTAGGTTTTGCGCGCGCAGCGAATAGGGCAGCGCGCTGTAGTGGCCTTTGGCGTTGCTCGAGACGTGCATGTGGACGCGGCCGTCATCGTGGGTGTTGACTTCGGTGGAGATGAGATCGGGATGGAGTTCGGCGGCGCGGTTCGCGAGCGCGTGCAACCAGGCGCGCAGCGGTACGTCGTAGGGCGCGTCGGCAAGCCAATCCAGAGCGCGATGCCGCTTCCGCCGTCGACCAGCGGAACCGCTTGCAGCCTGCATTCTTTGCGCAGCAGGTCGCGCACGACGAATGCAGCCTTTTTCACGCGTGTGAAGTCCACGCCCACGGGCGCTTCCAGGAGAATGCGCGCGAAGCGCAGACGGTGTTCGTCGGTGCGCAGCGGTGCCCAGCCTAAGAACTCGATCGCGAACTTCGCGTGCACGAGCCAGAGCAGCTTTTTGGCGTCGAGCTCGAGCGACGTGACGTAAAAGATACCGTCCTTGTCGAGGCCGCCGGGATAGTTTCGGTAGACGATGGGCGCACCGGCGAAGCTCGCTTCCATGAGCGGCGCGACCGTCTTGTAGTGCGCGAGCACGCGCGGCATGATCGCCGTATCGCTGCTGCCCACTCCCGTTAGCAACTGCATGCCGCTTTTCTTACCCAGGAAGGCGACTAGCTCTTCGTGGTCAGACTATGTGGAATGTAAGGATTCTGTAAAGGCGGCTTCAGGTAGGACGACGCTA
Organism: Candidatus Tyrphobacter sp.; assembly: GCA_036567865.1. Classification (GTDB taxonomy): domain Bacteria; phylum Vulcanimicrobiota; class Vulcanimicrobiia; order Vulcanimicrobiales; family Vulcanimicrobiaceae; genus Tyrphobacter. Next base: position 20,476 of record DATCTQ010000068.1, read on the forward strand.
GAACTCGGTAGACTTTGGGCGCGCGAATCACGAAGACCGCCAATTCGGCGGCCCTTCCTCCTGTCATCCCGAGCGAGCGGACGCTGACTATGACGTTGCGCCTAGTCCCAAGAATACAACGATCGCGCGATTCAGGCGCACCATGTCCTCGTCCTCAAGCCGCCCGATGCGGACTCCGATCTTCGAACGTGGAACCGTCACGATCTTGTCCACCATGATCCGGCACTCGGATCGTAGGCCGTTCCGTTGGCTCGGCGTAACGCGCAGACGGAACAACGGAGCACCGGTGGCGTCCGTTGTGAAAGCGCAGAGCGTTACCGAATCGAGCGCGTTAAACGCATCATCTTGGACGACAACAGCCGGACGCGGTTTCCCTGCATAGTCGTGCCCGGCGGCTACCGACCAGATTTCGCCTCGCCTCATTCCTGCGTAAGCCACGAGATCGCATCGACAAAATCTTGATCCTTTGACTGATGCGGGCTACGCGCCACGGCAAGCGACTGTCGGCGGGCGGCCGCTGCAAACGCCTTCGTTCGGACATCCGGCACCCAAATCTGAATTGGCCGAAGTCCCGACCTACGCAGCCGCTCGCGGTGTGCGCGTACTCGCTCAGCCGTCGCTCGCTGCTTCGTCCTGCGATTCATGTTACATGTAACACTAGCACATTGGAGAGCGCGGTGTCAAAGTACCCGCAAAAAAGCGGAAGAGCCGCCTGAAGGCGGCCCTTCCATCCGAATGCCGGTAAAAGGCGTGCGAGCCGGTCTGCCGTCGCAACGCGAAACCAGCACGCTGCAAAGCCCGCGCGAACTGCCGCGCGGTAACGCGCCGAAGCTTCGGCATCGCTTATGCGGCTTCGACTTTGACGGATACGATTTCGAGGCGGGCGCCGTCCGCGTCCGAGGGCGGAATCTCCATGCCTTCCTCGCGGCGGCTCTCAAGACTCAGCCCTATGGCATCTCGCGCCATCGCGAGCGCGGCGTCCAGGGTATCATCCTGTGTGACGATCTCCGGAAGCCCGGAACCGTCACGGTGTAGCCCCCGCCATCCTCACGGGCGCACGGCTCTAGTAGGACAGCATACCGTAACTCTGCCATTCCAGAGAGGTGGCCTCGGTTAATCGAACGCCCCTCTAAGTGATGAATCCGCTCCGTCGAAGGCGAAAAAGGCCTTCAGAAAAGGAGCAGCTATTGACACGACGCGCACGCCGGAACCACTCGCCGGCATTTAAGGCAAAGGTGGCCGTCGCCGCGATCCAGGGAACCCTGACGATCTCGGAGCTGGCCAAGCGGTTCGACGTTCATCCGAACCAGATCACGCAGTGGAAGACGCAGCTGCTCGAGAGCGCCGCGTCGGTTTTCGGCAGCAGTACGAAGGCCGAGGAGAGCACTGACATCCAAACGCTGCATGCGAAGATCGGCCAGCTCACGCTGGAGAACGATTTTTTAGAGAAGGCGCTCGGACGCGTCGGCGGTCCGAGCGTAAGGCGATGATCGATCGCGAACACGATCTGTCGCTGACGCGCCAAGCCGAACTCCTCAAACTCTCCCGCGGCTCGCTGTACTATCAGCCCCAACCGGTATCAGCCGCCGCTTTGGAGCTGATGCGCGAGATCGACCGGCTGCATCTGGAGTACCCGTTCGCGGGCGCTCGGATGCTGCGCGATCTGCTGAAGCGCAAGGGCCACGCTCCGCTTGGCCGTCGGCACGTCGCGCGACTCATGCGCCTCATGGGTATCGAAGCGCTCTACCGCAAGAAACGTACCTCCACGCGCAACCCCGAGCACCCGGTCTTCCCGTACCTGCTGCGGAACCTCACGATCGAACGCCCGAATCACGTGTGGGCAGCGGACATCTGCTACATTCCGATGCGCCGCGGTTTTCTCTACCTCTTTGCCATCGTGGACTGGGCGACACGTCGTGTGCTCGCGTGGCGCCTCTCCAACACGCTCACGACCGATTTCTGCATCGAGGCCGTGCGTGAGGCGATCGCGCTCCATGGCAAACCCGAAATCTTCAACACCGACCAGGGCAGCCAATTCACTGACATCGACTTCGTGAACCTGATTCGGAACGAGCACGGCATTGCGCTCAGCATGGACGGCAAGGGCTGCTGGCGCGACAACGTGATCGTGGAGCGTTTCTGGCGCTCGCTCAAATACGAAGAGGTCTATCTCCACGCCTACGAGAGCACGTCCGAGGCGCGCCTCGGCATCGGCAAGTATATCGACTTCTACAACAGCCGGCGACCGCACTCGACGCTCGACGGCCGCACCCCCGATGATCTATACTTTACTACACCGGCCGTCGAAGCGGCGGCCTGATTTGCGGACTTATCACTTAGGCAGAGGCTATGCGCTGTTCAAAAAAGCGGCGCCACCTCTACGCCACGGACAAGAGCCCGCGGCTTAAGCCCTATTCCTGGTATCTTCGCTTTGTGGTTGAGGGTGCCAAGCAGCATGGCCTTCCTGAGGAGTATGTCGCGACGCTGGAAGCAGTTCGTGCGATAGAGGACCCCGACAAAGAAAGAGATCAGCCGTGTGGACGCGCCTTTCCCGTCTTCTGCGTGAATAATCTCTTCGGTCTGCGTTAATAGTTCGCGTCTCTGCGTGAATAATCGGGGCCTTGACACGGAGGGTCCGCGATAGCGGGCCCAACCTTTTTCTGTTCCCATGCATCCTTCGACGGGCTCAGGATGACAATCAGTTCTCTTCTTGGGTGAAGTCTTGGCCTTCGTGAAATGGCGCCTCTTCGTCGCCTTCGAATGCGGGGGGTTCCGCTTCGGGCTCTTCCTCTTCTTCCTCGAGTTCGTACTCCTCGAGACCGGACTCTTCAGTTTCCGGGGTTTCCGGCGCCGCTTCTTCGTGCTCCTCGAGTGCGTCGGCTTCGACCGGCGCGCGCGGCGGCGGTGCGGGAATCGGCTTCGCGATGTCGATCGGCTTGCTGTCGTCGATCTCTTCCTCTTCCTCTTCCTCCACTGCGGCGACGGCTTCGTCGACGGCTTCGCGCGCGGCGACGAGCGTTTGGGAGACGCGCGGCTCCTCCTCGCCCATGAGCAAGCCGATCTCCTGGCGCTCGCGTTCACTCATCTCGTCGTCGGGAACTTTGACGTCGATCTCCTCGCGGTTCTCCGTCAGCACTTTGACGTCGAGCGCGAGCGATTGCAGTTCCTTGATCAGGACCTTGAACGATTCGGGCACGCCGGGCTCCATGACGTTCTCGCCCTTGACGATCGCCTCGTACGTCTTCACGCGGCCGATGACGTCGTCGGATTTCACCGTCAAGAGTTCTTGCAGCGTGTAAGCCGCGCCGTACGCTTCCAGCGCCCAGACCTCCATCTCGCCGAAACGCTGGCCGCCGAACTGCGCCTTGCCGCCGAGCGGCTGTTGCGTGATCATCGAGTACGGACCGGTCGAGCGCGCGTGAATCTTGTCGTCGACGAGATGCGCGAGTTTGAGCATGTAGATCATCCCGACCGTGACCGGGCGGCTGAAGCGCTCGCCGGTGCGGCCGTCCCGCAGCCACGTCTTGCCGTCGGGCGGTAGCCCCGCATCCTGCAGCCATTCGACGATGTCTTCTGCGTGCGCGCCGTCGAAGACGGGCGTCGCGACCTGCATCCCGAGCATGTGCGCGGCCCAACCGAGATGCGTCTCGAGAATCTGGCCGAGGTTCATGCGCGACGGAACGCCGAGCGGGTTGAGCACGATGTCCACCGGCGAGCCGTCCTCGAGATACGGCATATCCTCCTCGGGCAGCACTTTGGCGATCACGCCCTTGTTGCCGTGGCGTCCGGCCATTTTGTCGCCCTGGAGAATCTTACGCTTCTGCGCGACGTAGACGCGCACGAGATGGTTGACGCCCGGCGAAAGTTCGTCGCCGCTTTCACGCGAGAAGCGCTTGACGTCGATGATCTTGCCCTTCTCGCCGTGCGGAACTTTCAAACTCGTATCGCGCACCTCGCGCGATTTCTCGCCGAAGATCGCGCGCAGCAAGCGTTCCTCCGCGGTCAACTCGGTTTCGCCCTTGGGCGTCACCTTGCCGACCAGGATGTCCTCCGGCCGCACCTCGGCGCCGACGCGAATGACGCCTTGCTCGTCGAGATCCTTGAGCGCATCCTCACCGACGTTGGGAATGTCGCGCGTGATCTCTTCCGGGCCGAGTTTCGTGTCACGCGCTTCGCATTCGTACTCTTCGATGTGGATCGAAGTGAAGCGGTCTTCCTTGACCATGCGCTCGCTGATGAGGATGGCGTCTTCGTAGTTGTAGCCTTCCCACGGCAGGAACGCCACCAGCACGTTTTGCCCGAGCGCCAGCTCTCCGTTGTCCGACGACGGGCCGTCCGCGAGCACTTGTCCCGCGACCACGCGCTCGCCGATCGTCACGATCGGGCGCTGGTTGATGCACGTGCCGGCGTTGCTTCGCACGAACTTGAGCAGCTCGAACGTCTTCTCGTCGCCGGACTCGGTCGAAACGACGATCGCCTTCGCGTCGACGCTCGTGACCGTACCGTCCACGTCCGAGACGACGAGCGATCCGGAATCCTTTGCCGCCCGGTACTCCATGCCGGTTCCGACCGTCGGCGAGTGCGGCTCGAGCAGCGGCACGGCTTGGCGCTGCATGTTCGCGCCCATGAGCGCGCGGTTGGCGTCGTCGTGTTCCAGAAACGGAATCAGCGCCGTCGCGACCGAGACGATTTGCTTCGGCGAGACGTCCATGAGCTGCACCCGCGCGGCGGGCTCTTCGATGTACTCCTCGACGTACCGGCAGATGACCGAATCCGTCGTGATGCGGCCGCCCTTGGGGTCGACCGGCGTGTTCGCCTGCGCGATGATGAACTCGTCCTCGCGGTCGGCCGTGAGGTAGACGATTTCGTCGGTCACGATGCCGTTGCGCACGACGCGATACGGCGTCTCAAGGAAGCCGAACCGATTGACGCGCGCGTAGGTTGCGAGCGAGCCGATCAGGCCGATGTTCGGGCCTTCCGGCGTTTCGATCGGGCAGATGCGGCCGTAGTGCGAGTGGTGAACGTCGCGAACCTCGAAACCGGCGCGCTCGCGCGAGAGGCCGCCGGGGCCGAGTGCGGAGAGACGCCGCTTGTGCGTCAACTCCGCGAGCGAGTTCGTTTGATCCATGAACTGCGAGAGCTGCGATGAGCCGAAGAACTCTTTGATCGCGGCGACGACCGGGCGGATGTTGATCAACGCCTGCGGGGTGACCGTTTCGATGTCCTGTACGGTCATGCGCTCACGCACGACGCGCTCCAAACGAAGCAGTCCGACGCGGAACTGGTTCTGCAACAGTTCGCCAACCGAGCGGATGCGGCGGTTGCCGAGATGATCGATGTCGTCTTTACGGATGACGCCGGTCGCGACCCGCGTCAGGCGTCGGATGACCGCGATCATGTCCGCGCGCGTGAGGCATCGCGTTTCCATCGCCGGCGTCTGGAGCCCGGCGCCGGCATACTCGTCGATGACGAGATACGGCTGCTCCGCGCGCTCTTCCACGTTCGGATTCTGGATCTGATAATGGAACTTGCCGTTGAGCTTGTAGCGGCCGACACCCGCGAGATCGTAGCGCTTCTCGTCGAAGAACAGCGACTCGAGCAGTTTTTCCGCGTTGTCCGCGTTCTCGGGCTCGCCGGGGCGCAGCTTTTTGTAGATCTCCTTCAGCGCGTCCTCGCGCGTCACGACCTCGGCATCCTTGACCAGCGAGTTCAGGATGAAGTTGTCCGGCTCCCGATCGGGGAAGAGGCGCTCGAAGAGCGCCCGCAGATCGCGCTCGCGGCCTTTGAGGTCCTCGTCTTTCTTGGTGGAAACCTTGCTCGGCGTCTCGCGGCGCTTCGGGTAGAGATCCGCAAAGAGATTGAGGATCGCCTCGTCGCTCGCCCAATCGGCGTTCATCTCCGGCCGCGCGAGCGCGCGAATAAAGGTGGAGACGTAGATCTTGCGGTTCTTGTCGATGCGCACGCCGATCGTGCCGTCGGTTTCGTCGTTCTTCGTGCCGTTGTCGGTCTCGAACTCGATCCACGCTCCGCGGTTCGGGATGACGGTGGCGTTGTACGTCGGCCGGGCATTCGTGTCGACGTCCTGGCTGTAGTAGACGCCGGGCGACCTGACCAACTGGCTCACGATCACGCGCTCGGCGCCGTTGATCATGAAGGTACCCTTGTCGGTCATGAGCGGGAAATCGCCCATGAAGATCTCTTGGTCGGGGATACCCTTGATCTCGCCCGATTCGGCGGTGATCAGGCGAACGCGGACGCGCAGCGGCGCGCTGTACGTCATGTCGCGTTCGCGGCACTCTTCAATTGAATACTTCGGCTCGCCCAGCGCGTGCTCGCCGAACTCCAGGATCAGGTTGCCGGTGAAATCCTTGATCGGTGAGATCGAGGCGAAGGCCTCGCCGAGCCCCTCGGTCTTGAACCACGCGAAACTGGCCTTCTGCAGCTCGATGAGGTTCGGAATTGGGAGGACGTCGGGAATCTTCGCGAAGTTGTAGCGCTCCCGCTTGGGACCCGGCTCGGGAGGCTGCTCAACGGTAAAGGCGCCGATCGGCATGGGGAACGACGCGAGCGAGGCTCCGTCGCCCTTCGCGGCCCTGGGACGCTCGCCCGTCCGCTTCGGCCTGCTCTTTGCGCCCCTGCCCGCCAACGCCCGGGACTTGGGAGCCGCCGTTTTCGCCATCAAATTTCCTTCCCTAACCTCGAAGCACGCCAAAAAGGGCGAGGTCGGCCGGTCTCGCTACCGGACGCGCTCGTCCTAAAAACTGTGGGATCACCCGCACCGGGGCATCAAGAGAGTATTTTACCGCGGGGGATGGGGCCCGTCAAGACGACGGCGGCTCAGCAGGCGATTGCCGGGAGGGCGCCGCTCGCCTTCGCGTACCGGAGAATGCGCTCGTCGCGCGTCATGAGACGCATTCCGTGCACGATCGCCGTCGCGATGATCAATCGGTCTGCCGGATCTGCGTGGAGCTCGCCCGGCAGCGAACCTGCGGTCAGCCCGATGTCGCGATCGACGGGCACTTCCCGTACACCCGGATGCCCGAAGAGCTGGTTCACGAAGGCGGTCGGGGAGATCGCGAGTCGTAGCCGTCCGCGGCGTGCCAGTGTCGCGATTTCCCAGGCAGTAATGGCCGAGCAAAAAAGCTGCTCTCGCCGCGCAGCCCGTGAAATCTCGGAGCGGGCGCCTCTTGTCAGCGAATGATCTCCGGTTGCCATCCAGATCGCCGCGCACGTGTCGAGAAGAATCACTTACGATTCTGCCTCCCACGTCTCTCCGGTCGGTTCATCCAGCCTCTCGCCGTGGAGCAGAGACCCGCGCAGGAATCCGATCAGGGGAAGATCTTTGCGCGGGACGGGCACGAGCCGCGCTACCGGCTTTCCCCGCTTCGTAATGGTAAAGGAACGATCGCGCCGCGAAACGTCTTCCATCAGGCTCAGGCATTTCGCCTTAAACTCTGCGGCGGAAACCTCCGGCTCGGCGACCGCTCGACGACTGCGTCTCGTCATGGTCATATCGATATGACTATAGCGAGTGCTCTCGCGGGCGTCAAGTGAACGCGATCGTTCGTATTGAGGCGCGCTTGAACAGGGGATGGTTCGGATTGATGAGGACGTTTCGCTCGCGCGTCAACGCTCTCGGGACAAGCGCCGTTGGGATCGTAAGGGCGAGGCTTCGGCCGGACGCGGCCCACGCGTCGCCGATTGCCGCGTCGGCTCTGGGCGCCGGAACGGTATCCCAGTCGCGGGGCAGCGCCGCATCGGCGAGTTCTTCAACGGCGTTGTCCGGCAATTCCGCGACGACGAAAAGCAACGCGACTGCAATGCGGCTGTACGGTACGTGCAGCGAATGCTCGAGCCGCGCCAGTTCGGGAATGGTCGACGCGTACGCGATCCGCGTACCCGGGCTCGACCATCTGCCGCCGTAACGGAACGAGCCCTCTCCGTCGAGAGGGCTCGAAGATCGCTCGCGCGGGGCGACGCGAAAGACGCGCACTAGTTACAGGCCACTAGGAGTAGCCGCCGAAAAGAAAGCGCCCAAGCATGGCTTCGACGTCGCGCGCGCCGGCTTCCGTGCGCAGCAGCGCGAGAGGCTCGATGCCGCCGATGGCGTCGTTGGGCTCGCGCAGCCAGGCGCCAATCCTCCGCGGATCCGCGAAGATCGTATGCGCTAACGTGAAAATGCGCGCGGTGCGGTAGATACGATCCGACTCGTCGATGCTGAAGCGGCCGCTCTTGCGCCGGCGAGCCAGCGTCGATTTCGGTATTCCGATCCGCGCGGCCAGTTCGACGTCGCCGAGGGCACTGGTCTTTGCGAGCGCCGCGAAGGCGCGGTAGGGCAAGCCCGCTTCAACGATCTCGTGCCACCCGGAATCGGAGCGGGGCAAGCGCCGCCCCAAAGCGCGGGCGCCGCCGAGAACGCTGCCATACGAGAGGACGTGGGCCATTTGGTCTCATATTAGTCCCATTTGGTCCCAGGCGTCAACGGATTCGATGAGGCGGAGACGCGGCGGCGGGAACGAAGAGGGGGCCATGGCTCGCGTCGCCTCGGTCTCGGTCGATGAGTTCGTCGCTGCCGCTGTTGGGCTTTCCCAAGGCGATTTCGAGACCGAGCCGATGACGCGTTTGCTGACGCAGGCGCGCTTGCGCGATGAGGACGTCGCGCGCTTTCTTCGATTCGATCCCGATCGGTATACGCGCTGCCTCATCCATCGTACCGACGACGTCGAGATTCTTGCCCTCGCATGGCCCGCCGCGAGCGTGACGCCGATCCACGACCACGCGGGGCAACGCTGTTGGATGGTCGCGCAGTCGGGCGTCTTCGTGGTCGACGATTACCGCCAGATCGCCGGCGTTCGCGCCCCGGGATACGCCGTCGTCGAGCATCTCGGCACGACGCCCCACGTGACGATCGGCATGCCGGATTACCGCGGCGAGCGCGGAGGCGATATCCATCGCGTGCGCGTCGCACCGGAATGCGATCGCGCCGTCTCGATTCACGTCTACGCCAAACCCTACACCTCGTGCCTGATGTTCGACGAGATCGCAAACGAGGCGCGGGAGATATCGATGGACGTCGACCTCGCACCCTTGTGAGCGGCGCGACATTACACGTCGAACTGCTCGCGGAGCCGCGCAAAGACGTCGAAACCGGGGCGCACCTCTCGCTCACGCTGCTGATCTCGAACGCCTCGCACGCCACCGCCCGCGGCGTCGTGCTGGCGGTTCCCGTTCCCGCGGGCGCCTCGTTTTGCGAAGGAACGCTCTTTCACGACGCCGTGCGCAGGAACGATGCCACGTTCTTCGGCGACGGCGTCGAGCTGCCGGATCTCGCGCCGGGCTCGCGGACGGCCTTCATTTGGAAGTTGCGCGTCGAGGAGGGTGACGAACCGCTACGGATCGTGCCTCAGATCTGGGCAGGGCAGACACGCGCCGTCGGAGCGGAACCGCTGGAGATCCTTCGACGAGCTCAGGACGGCAAAGCTGAAGCATCGGAATGACAAACTTCGGCTAACTGCCATCGCATCTCGCATCGGCTTAGAATTATTCGCCTGTTCAGGCCGAGGTCTTTTCTTGGCGACTGCGCTTTCTCGTACGAGGCCTAAAGAGCACGTCACGCGTAACATCTAGCAAGGTTCGGCGTTTCTCTAAATCATCTCGTGGGATGAACATCGGAATGAAGTCATAACCGAGCGCCCCAGCCAGTGTAGCAAGTCTGGAAACCCGTGCTTTGCTCAGGCCACCATGCAAGTCTCTTGAGATTTGCGGCGGCTTCGACTTGACACGTTTTGCGAGTTCGGCCGCACTGACGTCTTCTATCTCCATGATCTGTTGCAGAGTGTGCTCGATCGACGCTTCCGTGACAAGGCGGCCGATGCGAGTTGCTCTATTGCGATCTCGGAGAGTGCGCTCGACAAGCGTCGAGGAAGTCCGCTTCTTGCGTGGTTCAGTTGCGTTCATAGTACGTTCCCTCTGAGGTTTTGCTACAGTAATCTGTCCGAGCCGCGATAGCTCTTTGAATCGCACGATCGCCGGTTTTGTCCCGCCGTTGTCCCTCCTTGAGATAATGGTGAGACACGATCCACGTCGAGCCATGTTCTTCACGAAAGGCCGTAAACCGGTGCTTACCCGCTTTAATCGCTACGATAATCGGATCATCATGCTCATTGTTGACCCGCGTTTGCAGCGGCCGGATGCCTGGTGGCACGCCTCCCCAATGGATAACGCTCGCGAGAAAGTCATCTTGCTCTCGCGCAGGGAGATCATCATAGGCGTCGAGACCGGGCATAGTTCTATTGGGCGCCCAATACCACTCAAAGCTCCGATGCTGCCCAACGTGGATGATCAGCTCGTGGTCGGTTCGCTTCGTCGGCATCGGCGTAAAAGCTATGTTAACATAAAAGTTAACTTTTCGCAAGAGGAGGCCCCGGTCGGATGTCCCGGACTGAACCTGGCCTGCTGTCGCGGAGAGTTGTTGATTGGCAGGGTTGTCGTCGTTTCGTCGCCCGGAAACTCACAGCCCCCGGCGCGCATCGACAGGATCAGGATGACAAGGCTGAAGGGTCGGTGGAGCGATCTTTCTCGTAGACCTCCGAGCGCAGGACCTTTACATCTTTCGGCGCTTCGATGCCGAGTTTGACGACGCCCGCCGCGTTCACATCCATGACGACGATGAGAATATCCTCGCCGATCCTAATCGACTCATGCGCCTTGCGATTCAAACACAGCACGATGACACGCCCTCCCTTGCAAGTTACTGGGCTATGCCCCTTCGACAAACTCAGGGTGACAACCCTGAGGGATCACGATGAGGCTTGGGAGATATTGCGTTTGCGCGCGCGCGGGTAGAGTTGCTGCGCCGCGAGCGCCGCGGCCGCGCTTGCGAAGAGGTCGCCGCGCTCCGCGATGCGTGCGGGGAAACTCTGCGCGCTGCACACGATCGGCGAGCGCAGCTTCTCCAGTTCCTCCCATTCCACCGGCGAGCAGACCGGCAGGTTCGGCAGTCCGCGCAGGCTGTACGGAAGCGGGCTGTAGCGTCCGGGGGCATTCGTCGCCGTATTGAAGTGCACGTTTGGATATGCCCCCGCGACGCGCACGCAGAGCCGTTGGAGTTTCGTCCGTATCCGGTTCGCAGGCGGCGCCTCCGAAAACGGTAGCCAGAGCGCAACGCCGCCGACGCCATCCACCAGCGGAACGGCATCGAGGTCCGCGATCAGCAACTGCTCGCGCAGCGCGAGCGCGGCTTGCTTCACGCGGGGAAACGCCGCGTGCCCGACCGGCTGGAGCAAAATCCGGCCGAAGCGCAAGCGTTCGGGCTGCCCGGGAAGCGGCGCCCAGGTGTGAAACTCGATCGCGTACTCGCGCTGGACGAGCCAACCCAAGCGCGCGCTCGAGAACGGGATGTGCGTGACCCGAAAGCGCGGTGAGCCGTTCAGGCCGCGCGGGAAATCTGCGAAGACGATCGGCGAACCCGCGAAGCCGGCCTCCAGCAGCGGAGCGCAGCGGGCATAGTGCGCGAGGACGCGCGGAATAACCGCAGCGTCGTTGATCCCCGGCGGCATAGCTTGGTTATCGGACGACCAAGCGCAGTTTATTAGCCGGGAGAGGCCTCGAGCGCGTGCGAGATCACGTCCACGGCGCGTCCCCGCAACGATGCGCCGTGCTTCAAGACCCCGTCTTCGCGAAAGCCGAGGCGGCGTAAGAGTTCCCGCGATGCCTGGTTTTCCGGCAAGCAGTAGGCGCGCACCGAGCGCAGCTTCCCTTGGGCAAACGCCGCATCAATCAGCGCGCTCACCGCCTCGGTCGCAAAACCTTTTCCGCGATGCTCCGCAAGCAGGCTATAGCCGATTTCGCCGCTGTCGCCGCTGCGCTCGCCGACGCGCAGCGAGACCCAACCGACGGCAACGCCGTCGTCGCTACGCTCGACCAGCCACTCGTAGCGGCCCGAGCGGCCCGGCTCGAAGTGGGCGCCGCGCGAGGCCATGAGCGCGACGAACTGCGCGCAATCCATCGTGGGCAGGTCTTGGTACGTGCGCAACTCGGCACGCTGCATCATACGCCAGAGCGCCGGCGCATTCGATCGATCGACGGGAACCAGCCGGAGCCGGGGCGTGGAGATGGTGGGCATCGCGCTCGGCCTCGTTCGCGGCGACCGCGCGGACCTCTTGTCACGCTCGCGCACGGTGGGATGGAGCGGCGATGGATCTGCTTCACGCCTACGACGCCGCACGGCCCGCGCAGGTCGACTTCGCCGCCACCGTCCGCGGCTCGCCGCGCTTCTTCTACGGGCACCGCAGCCACGCCGAGCACGAAGCCTTCAACGTCAGCAGCGCCGCGGGTCCGATCCAGGTCGTCGACAACGTTTCCGTCGCCCCGCCGGTTCCGGTTCGGGACGGCGACCGCGTCGAAGTCCGCGGCGTGATGGTCCACGATCCGGGCCGCATTCCCGTGGTCCATTGGACGCATCACGACCCAAGCGGGCGCCATGCCGGCGGCTTCATTCGTTGGCAGGGCCGGCTCTACGCCTAGCCCCCGGCGAGCTACGCAGCCCTTGTCGTTCACAACGTAGCGCGTGAATGAGGGAGCATGAACGCGGCGTCGAATCCGTCTACCAGCATGGCGCTCCCGCTTGCGCACCGCCGATTCAGCCTCTCAGAGTACGAGGCGATGGTCGAGCACGGTATTCTGACCCCCGACGACCGCGCGGAACTGCTCTCCGGGGAGATCGTCGAGAAAATGACCATCGGATCCCGTCACGCCGCATGCGTCTCGAGGTTGGAATGCGCGTTTAGAAAAGCCCTAGGCGACCGCATCCTCCTACGGACCGCGAGCCCCGTCGCTCTCCCACCCAACTCCGAGCCCGAACCAGACGTTGCGCTCCTTCGACCGCGTGAAGATTTCTATGCCGCGAAGCATCCGCGAGCGACAGACGTTTTCCTCGTCATCGAGGTTGCCGACTCATCGCTTTGGGTCGACCGGACGATCAAGCTCGAACTTTATGCTGCTGCAGGAATTCCAGAATATTGGATCGTCGATTTGACGAGTAACGCCATCGAAATCTATACCGCGCCGCGTGGCGGAGCCTATTCGCGCAAGAGCATCGCAAGCAGCGATGAGGCGATCGCGCTCGTCGCCTTCCCGGATTTCGCTCTGTGTGCCGCCAACGTCATCCCCTAAAGGCCGCTGAGCCGGATTAGCTCCGGCACCGTAACGAAGCGGTAGCCGCGCTTCTTGAGCGCATCGACGATCATCCGCGTCGCGGCGACGCTGCGGGCGCGGTCGCAGAGCTGCCTCTGCGCGCCTTGGCGACCGCAGATAATTCCGCGGTTTCCGTCGTGCAGCACGATGACCGATCCGTTGCGCACGTAGCGCAGGATGCGCTCGGCGATGACGCGCGGCGGCGCGTTCTCCCAGTCGCGCGCCAGCGGCACCGACCACATCACCGGCGTGTAGCCCAAGCGCCGCGCCTGCGCCAGCACGAACCAATCGCGAGCACCGAACGGGGGCCGCATCAACGTCGTTCGCGTGCCGGCAGCCTTGGCAATCGCGGCATCGGTGAGCGCGAGCGAGCGCCGAATCTGCCCTGCGTCGAGCACGATGAGATGGGCATGATCCCACGTGTGATTCCCGATGGCGTCGCCGTCGCGGACCTCGCGTCTTACGACCTGCGGGTACGCCGCGACCGCGCGGCCGACCACGAAGAACGTCGCCGGCACGCCTTCGCGTTCGAGCACGTCGAGAATTCCATCCGTGTACGGCGGGTTCGGCCCGTCATCGAAGGTCAGGGCAACGACGTGCTGCGACGCCGGTCCCCTGACGAACGTTGCGCCGAAGAGTTGGCTTGCTGGGCTCTCGCCATATTCGTACGCGCCGAACCCGAGCGCACCGAGCATCGCGACCGCCATCGTGAAGAGCGCGCTGAAGCGAAGGATGCCCACGCCTAGCGCGCTCTCCGAACGGAGGCGCGGGCGCTTGCGACGCTGCTCCGGAACGCCTCCGAACCGAAGGCGTGGAAGTCGTCGACGATCTGTTGATACCGCGGATCCCGCAAGCGCGTGCCTTGCAGTTGCAGGAGGTTGGGCTCGGGCCCGGTGGGCGAGAGACGGATATGATATTCGCGGCCGGCGCTCGTCGCCCAATAATGCGGATCCGTAAAGGTCGTCGAGCGCGATCCGCTTTGATAATCCTCCGTCTGCCGCACCGTGATCGTATAGCGCACGCTCGTGTTGCCTCGCGGCGGGCGGTTGGGAATTTCCCACACCCCGTCGTTCACCAGCTCACCGAAGAAGAAACTCACGTCGTAGATCGCCTGCGGCGGCGCTTTGACGGTGATCTGCTTTCCCGTATAACTCTGCACGACGTACGCAAAGCTCGAGATACCGTTTCGATCGCGCATCTCGTAGAACTCGCGGTAGATCGGCGGATGTTCGTAGCGCACCGTCAGCGACGCGTAGAGGTCGCTCGGAGCGTTGCGGACGGCGATGACTTTCCCGCGCTCTTTTGGCCCGAGTTCCCGCGGCCCAAAATAGTGCCAGCTCACGGTCAGCGCGATGACCGCGAAGATGAAGATGGCCAGGCCGAGCGGAAACCGGCGCGTCATTCGCGTTCCCATTCATCGTCGAGCACGCGATTGACGACGCGGTCCGCCAGGACGTTTTGCTTGCGAGGCACGTGCTTGATGTCCACGTGCGCGAACCGGCGCGACAGCGCTCGCGCCCGGCGATGCAACGGCCGCAGGTCCACATGCTTCACGCGGTACTCCCCGCGCATCTGTTTGACGACCAGTTCGGAATCGAGCCGTACGGCGAGGCTCCGGATCCCGCGTTCGAGCGCGGCCTCCAACCCGATGCACAGCGCGGTCCACTCGGCGACGTTGTTGGTCGCGGTCCCGAGAAAGACGCCAATCTCCGCCAGCACCTCCCCCGAGCCACCGACAAGCACCGCGCCGCTGGCTGCGGGACCCGGGTTTCCCCGCGCTCCCCCATCGGCGAAGAGCGTCGCCTCGACCGGCAACGAGTGGGCATCAAAAAGGGTGACCACCCTGAGAGATTCCCGGAGCGTGCTCCCGGACGCCTGCCGGCGGCACCGTTCGGTCGCTCGCCTATTCGAGCGCCCAGGGTGAGAACGACCGCTTACGCGGGTAGAATGGGCGCGCCGTTCTTTTCGTTCATCGTCCATAAGGAGGTACCGAAGGATGAACCTGTCACACGCGTACCGGCTCGGGATCGCGATCGCTGCCGCGGCAGCCCTGCTCGCGCCGCAGGTCGCTATGGCGGCCTCGACGTTCTACGGTGAGGCGATCCACGTCTCCACGACCAACATCAAGGTCCGCAATCCGCGCTCGGGGCAGATCCTGAGCTTCGAAATCCTGCCGCACTTCTACCGGATCTTCTCCGCTAACGGCAAGACGACGTACCAGATGAAGGATGTCCACGACGGCCAATACGTCGCGATCATCTACGATCAGAAGGCGCTGGGGATGCGCCATGCGGACGATATCTACATCATGAACAACGCGAACCAGCGCTTGCAGAAGCCGTAGGCTCCTAACTTACTGCAAGACGCCGTGGACTCGTAGAAACTCGAGCGCGAGCGCGAGCGCCTGCCGCGCCGCGCCCGGGTTATACGATGCGCGCGCGTCGCAGTTGAAGCCGTGGTCGGCTTTTGCGAAAACGACTTGCTCGTGATCGGCGCCCGCCGCGGTCAGCGCGTCGGCGACCGGGCGATACCGTTCCGGCGGAATGTGCTGGTCGAGACCGCCCCAGAACATGAGGATGGGGCCATGCTGCTTGGCGGCATCTTCGAGCGAATCGGGCGTTCCGTAGTACGAAACTGCCGCCGCGAGCGGCAGCGTTGCATTTGCGATGAAGGCGCAGCGCCCGCCCATGCAGTAGCCGACGGCGGCGATGCGATCCGCAGGGATCTTTGCTTGCCTTGCCAGCCAATCGTAAGCGGCGCCCACGTCCGCGAGGATTCCTTCGCGGGTGAGCGCCTCGACATGCTCCCGTATCGACGCGTAATCGGTGTAGGATCCCTCGAAGCCCGGCGGCGCGGTTCGATGGAAAAGCTCCGGGGCGATCGCCGTGAAGCCCAGCTTTGCGTAGCGTTCGGCGACGCTGCGGATGTGGGCGTTCACGCCGAAGGCCTCTTGCAGCACCAGCAGACCGGGGCCGCCGCCGCCGCTCGGGTGCGCGACGAACGCCTCCATCGCCGTGCCGTCGGCGACCGCGAGAGTCACACGTTCGCTCGATCCCATACGCGCCAGGTACGACGGTCGAGCGCTCACAGCCCGCTTTATGCGAGCAAGGGTACTAATTGAAGTCATGAACAGTAAGGCTTTCGCCCTTTTTCTTGCGCTCGCGCTCACGCCGCTGATCGCCTCCGCGCAGACCCAATCATCCCCGGCTCCCGCGGCGCCCGCGGCGCCCGCCACCGTGCCGGCTCCGGCCGGCCCGATGGAGATGCAGATGGAGATGTCGCCGGCACAGCGACAGGCCCACATGCAAGCCATGCGCGCTTTCCGGCAGCAGGCGGAGCACCTGCACCGCGCCACGCGGGCCAAGATGCTCGCGGCGCTCACGGCCGCGCATCGCGCGTTGCTCGCGCGCGTGGTCGGCAACCTCGCGATCGCCGCGAACCCTGACCCGCGTGCGGCCGCTCGCACGCTCGACGCCGCCATTTCCAGCGGCGAGCGCCAAGCCGTGCTCAACGCACAGCGCTCCGAGATGTCTCAGATGCACGCGCTCATGGAACAGATGCGCACGCAGATGGAGAACTCACTCACGCCCGCTCAGCGCGCACAGATGCAGTCTCACATGATCGAGATGCACGGGCACGGGATGATGACGGGCATGATGATGGACGACATGGGGATGCACCATCACGGACGTCACGCATCCGATGCAGGGTTCATCCTGCTCCACAGCCTGATGCCGGGCCACGAGAACATGTTCTTCGTCACCACGCACGGCGCCGATCACCCATAGGATCGGCGGGGCTC
>DATCTQ010000069.1:0-4124 GCA_036567865.1 Candidatus Tyrphobacter sp.
TTGCGGGACGCCTCGTTCCGCGTCAGCATCGCCGCGGCGTCACCGCCGGCGATGCCCGTCACGCCGGACGACACGGCGCTAGGTAAGCTCGTCACCTTAGGCCGTCTTGCACGCGCACGCCTCGTCAACCAACCCGCACTCGGCAAACCTCAAACCGTAGCGCGGGTGAACGCGCCGGCCACCGGGCATGCGGTCGCGCGCACGCCGATGCCGATGTTGATCACGGCTGAATACCAGCCGGAGTCGGCTACGCTCGCCGGCGGCGCAACTGACTCCGATGCTTTCGCGTTTGGGGGGCAGCGAGGCGAGCCTCTATCGGGATCCCCCACGCAAACGTTTTCGTTCCAAAGTCAGAGCGCTCTCGGCGCTCAGGCGCAGAGCGTGCAACTGCCGCTCGCGCTGCGCGTCGGCAACCTCCGCTTCCAGGCGCGTCTCGGCGCGGCGCAACTCACGTCGGCGGATGCCGGCAACGTGGAGAATCTACCGGTCTACGTTCCGCCGTATGCGGGCGTCAGCCGCGCCTCGCTCGGCGCTACGCTGGCGGTTCCCGTTGCGCCGCGATTGCTGCTCGGCTTCGGCTACAACACGGAGCACCTGCTCGGCGGATACGACATGCCGACCGGGCTCGACGCGCGCAACGACACGTACTCCGGCGGGCTGACGTTCCTCTTTCCGCGCATGTCGAGCGCGCTCTCGCTTTCCGCGCAGCAATACCGGTATCAGGACAACCTCACTGCGACCAACACGTTCACGCAACTGCGCGAAGACCTGAATCTGACCGTCAAGTTCTGACGAGAACCCCCATGCGCGAAAAGGCGATGCGCGGGATGGCCGGTGCGGCAATCGCGCTCGTCCTCAGCGTGTTCGGGGGCATCCAGTTCGCCTCGGATGGTTTCGGCGCGAGCGCGGCGGCGCTCGGATCGCTGCCCCGGCGCGTTCCGATCGGCCCCGCGATCGCGGTATATCGGATCCTCGAGCGGATCGCTCCCGCACCGTACGTCGAGTCCACGCTCGCGCAGTACGAACTCGAGAACGGCGACGCCGACGCGGCACAGCGCGACGCCGTGCGCCTGCCGCCAATCCCCGTTCGCAACGAATTACTCGGTCGGATCGCACTCGCTCGCCGCGATCGTGTGCTCGCGCTCGAATACTTCTTCGCTGCGCCCGACATCGACGCGTTGCAGCGTGAGGTGTTGCGCGTTGCGCAGAATGACCCCGTCGCCGCCTATGCCTTCGAGCGTCACGTCAGCGAACGTCTCGCTGCGCTCCAGACCCATCCCGATGCGGTGGCGGAGGCGCATTGGACGATGGCGGAGCTTGCCGAAGAATCCGCGTTGCGGCTGAGCCGGCAGAACGCCGCGCGAAAGGCATGGCTGCGCCGCGGATTAGGCGACGGAATCGTCGCCGTACAACTCTCGCCGCTCTCCGAAAAGTATGTGCTCGAGGTTGCATCGCTCGAGCTTGGGCTCGGGGATCTCGACGCCGCGCGCCGCTGGTACCGCCGCGCGCTCGGCGTCGATCCCGGGAGCGCGGATGCGCTCGCCGGCCTGCGTACGCTGGCTCGGACACGCGCTCGCGCGCGGTGAGGATCGCCATCGACGCCCAGTTGACCGTGGGCAGTGCGACCGGTATCGGCGAATACGTGCGCGGCTTGGTGCCGGCTTTGCGAGAAGACGGCGTCGAGGTCGCCGAGTTGCGCGAACGCCGGCTCGATCCGTGGCGATTCGATCGGCGACTGCTCTGGGATCAGGTCCTGCTTCCGGCTCGCGCCTCGCGCAGCGGAGCGAGCGTGTTGCACTGCGCTTCGGGAACCGTTCCGCTCGTCTGCCGCCTTCCCGTCGTCGCGACCGTCCACGACGTCGCATGGCTGCGCGTGCAGGCACACGCCCGCTCGTACGCGCGTTATTATTTTGGAGCCTTCGCGCTGGCGCGCTACCGGCGCTGCAGGGAGATCGTCACCGATTCCGCCTTTTCACGCGCCGAGTTGCTCGACTTGGTTCCGGAGATCGACGTCGCGCGCGTGCACGTCGTTGCACCCGGCGTTGGGCCTGAGTTCGCGGACGTGCATCGCAACGCAGGCGACCGCCGCACGGTGCTCGTGATCGGCACGGTCGAGCCGCGGAAGAACCTCGTTCACGTCGTGCAGTTGCTGCCCAGGCTTCCCGGCGCGCGTCTCGTCAGCATCGGACCGACGACACCCTATCTCGCGGAATGCCGCGCGCTCGCACGCCGCCTGGGCGTCGCGGAGCGCGTCGAGTTTCGCGGTTACGTTTCGCGCGAAGCGCTCCTCGATCTGTACGCGACCGCGGCGGTTGCGGCGGTGCCGTCACGCTATGAGGGTTTCGGCTACGCGGTCGCGCAGGCGCTCTGTGCGGGCATTCCCTGCGTCGCGAGCGATCGCGCCTCTCTTCCTGAGGTTGCGGGCGGCGATGGACGCATCGTCGCTCTGGAGGACGACGATGGGTGGGTCGCGGCACTCTCGCGAGCACTCGCGGGGGAAGAAGATGCCCGCGCGGTTGAGGTGCGTGCGCGCTGCGTCGAGCGCTTTTCTTGGGCTACGGCTGCCCGAGCGATGCGCGCGATCTACGCGCGAGCATCGGTTCAATAGATGGGTGAGCCGGGAGCACCGGGTGCGACGCTGCCGTCGTCGGGCGCGAAGATGAGATCGAGGGGATAACTGGATCCACCCTCCGGCATGCTCTCGATCGTCACGCGGACGAAACCGCGGGCGGGGACGACGTACTGGCGAATCTTGTAACGCGAGAACGCCGGGACTTGGTGTGACTGCACGAGCACGCCGTCGATGAGGTACGTTCCCGTGGCGCGACCGCCGCGCGGGTTCTCGTAGATCGCGATGCTCTGCGGCTGTGCCGTTGGGTTCACGACGTTGACCACGAAGGATTGCAGCACGCCGTAATCACCGGAGAGCGCCTCCCCCCGAAGACTGTTCGGCAGCGGGAGAAGCCCGATCGGCAGTTCCAGATAGGGGTCGTCGACGTTCCATTCGATGCTTTGACGGAACTCCGGCACCGTGTAGATGCCGCGAGCGTGGCGCTGGGCTCCGACGAGCAGATCCGTTTGCGTGATCGGTGCGTTCGGATCGCCGGTCGCGTTCTGGGCGAAGAGCGTCAGGCGCACGTGCTCGCCTGAGAGAACGCGCAGCTGGAGTAGCGCGCAGACCACCGAGCCGTGCGGCAGGTCGGCTTCGACGAGATTGCGTGACGAGTTTGCGCCGATCGTGATGAGCCGCCCCTCGTTCTGGACCATGCGAACGAGAAATTGTTTGCTGGCATCGTGCCCGCTCTGCATCTCGTTGGAGTTCGGTCCGCCGGTCCCGCGGATGAACTGCACGAGTGCCGGCTCGCCGGAATCGTTCTCGGCGCGCAGAACGACGCGCCGGTCAGGCTGGGACGGCGGATCGTAGTGATAGAACAGGAAGCGGGACGGCGCCCCCGGACGAAGGTCGGCGGCGAAGAGCACGCCGTCTTCGGTCAGCACTTCCGGGAAATCGCTGACCATCAGTTGATCGGGCGAGATACGGGGTGTGGCAACGTTCTCGACGCGGACGCGCGTCGTGCCGCTGACGTTGAAATACTGCTCGCCTTGAATCACGACGCTTGTGTCGAGGTCGGCCGCGTCGTCCTCGCCGAGCCGACCGTCGAACGAAACGTCGTCGGGGCCGACGAGCACCTGCGCGCCGGGCCGCGGCTGCGCCGCACGCAAAACGGCCCTCGCGACCGTCTCACGAATGAAGTCGGCCGATGCGGGATCGCCGGTGATGCGAAGGTCGAGCAGCGGCGCGATCGTTCCGGCTTGGTAAGCGACGCTCACCGGAACGTCTCTAGTCAACCCCCGCGCGTCACTGATCGTGACGACGGTCGTTCCCGGGGCCTCGCCGGTAAGCGTCACGATGCGGGTGTCCTGATCGATCGAGATGGCGAGGAGGTTCGGATCCCTCGCCACCGCGTTGATCGGCCCGATGACGCTGCCGACGACGAGCTGCTGCGGCACGCCGATCGGCGCCTGCGCGGCTTGCGGCGAGACCGTGATCGGCGGCGGCGTCGGGCTGGGCGTGGGAGTCGGCAGCGGCGGCGGCACGAGCGGCGGAGTCACCGTCGGGCCGG
>DATCTQ010000070.1:0-46363 GCA_036567865.1 Candidatus Tyrphobacter sp.
GTACCCGTACGCGCAGATCGCACGCTTCGCGGACGTCTTGCAGCCGATGGCTTACTGGCGCATGTTGCGCCGCCGGCCGACCACCCCCGCCCAGGTGCGCGCCATTCTGATCGCATCGTATGCGAAGCTCGAACGTGAAGCGGCGCGGCGGATTCCGATCGGCATCGGCGGCCAAACCGATGCGGAGGGGCGCAATGGGTACCCGCCCGGCGACGAGATCACCGCATCGCTTTCGACGAGCAAACGCATCGGAGCGATCGGCGAGTGCTTCTTCGCGTGGGATGGAACGCAGCGCGATCAATGGAGTGCGATTGCCGCCTTCCCTTGGCGCGTAGCGCGTTAATCATGTTGGGTCGGCACTTCGAAAAGGAAATCCGCGAGCAGCCTGACGTTTGGCGGTTCATCGCCGCATCCGACAAGGCGCAGATTCTCGCCGATGCGATCCGCGGCCGGGACATCGTCCTGCTCGGCAGCGGCAGTTCGCTCTTCATGGCGCAGCTTGGGGCGCTTTCGCTGCGTCGCCGAGGTATTCGCGCGCACGCGCTTGCCGCGACGGAGGCACCGCTCGATCATGCTTCGTATCGGGATTCGACGGTCATAGCGGTTTCCCAGAGCGGGCAATCCGAGGACCTCCTGCACGCGCTCGACGTCCTGCGCCCTAGAGAACTCATTGCGCTCACGAATACCCAGGCATCTCCGCTCGGGCAGCGCGCCTCACTCGTTATCGACGTCAGCGCCGGCCCGGAGATTGCCGTGCCGGCAAGCAAAAGCGTGACGGCGACGGCGGCGATCTTACTTTGGGCTGCCGGACGTCTTGCCGAAAAGCACGAGCGCAACGCGCACACGCTCACCGAAACCGCCGAGGACGTGCGCTCGTGGCTGGATGGCCCGACCGTGGATGCGGTGCGCGATGCCGCGGAGCGCATCGCTCGCCGGCGCAGCGTCGTGATCGTGGCGACGGGCTATGGGCTGCCGGTCGCGCACGAGTTTGCGCTCAAGCTCAAGGAGGCGAGCTACATTCACGCCGAGGGCTTTTCCGCAGGCGAGTTCCGCCACGGCAGCGCGGCGATCCTCGACGCATCTTGCGCCGCGATCGGGATCGTCGACGACGTCTCGCGTCAGGTCGTGAACCGGCCGATGCTCGAGGCCGAAGAAGCCGAAAGCCTGCGTTACGTCATCGGCGGCAGGCTCGGCGACGTGCCGCTGCTCGGACCCGTCGTCGGCGAGGCATTCAACACGCTCGCGTGGCTCGTCGCCGCGCAGATGATCGCGCTCTACGTCGGGCGCGCGCGGCATGTCGAGAGCGACGCACCGCGCGGCCAAGCGAAGGTGTTGGACTCATGAACTTTCCCGGCTGCGGCTACTGCGTTGCCATCAGCGAGAAGATTGCTGCCCGCACCTTTGCGAGCTGAACCGAGCCGCGCCGCCGGTCTTCATCGACCCACTGATTGATGAGAAGCGAGAACGTGATCACGCCGTGCGTTCTGGTGACGACGAATCCCGAAATGGTGCGCACGTGGCTGATGCTGCCGGTCTTCGCATAGACCCTTCTTTCGGCCGGCGTTCCGATGTATGCCCGGCGTAGCGTGCCGCGCACGCCCGAGAGCGGTAGTGCGTCGATGACCACGTCGCGATCCGGCCCGCGCCAATCGCTCTGCAAGATCGCAACGAGATCCCGTGGCGTGATGCGATCGTATTGCGAGAGGCCGGAGCCGTCGGCGATCGAGACGGTGTCCGGATCGACCCCGATGGAGCGCAGGTACTGCCGCTCGACGATCGCACCGTGCGCGTCGGTTCCCGGCTCGCCGAAGCGCATGACACCCAACTCCTTCAAGAGGAGTTCGCCCATGAGGTTATCGCTCGGGTACCAGAAGCGCGCGAGCAGTTTGGGCATCGCCAAAGAATCGTGCGACCACAGCGTGATCGGGCGCGCGGGCGTCCTTCCCGATCGCACGCCGCCCGAAACGGCGACGCCGCGCGCGGCAAGCGCGCGCGCGAAGACATCGCCGGCGTAGGATTCGGGATCCGGCACGCTCGGCTCCAGATCGCCGGATTCCCGGGCACCCAGCGGGTAGTTTCCCGTCAGTCGAATCGTCCGCGGCTCATCCCACGGTCGCACGATATCGGATGTATCGTGCGAGCCGCGAGGGCCGGTGCGAAGCCGGTCGTCGATCGTGAACGCGCTGCTCTCCGGCGTAACCCGCAGCACGACCGGTGTGCCCGCGGCGCTGCCGGGAATCATGCGCACGTGGACGACGCCGTCCTCCAGTTCGAGCGCGGTGACGACCGGCGCATAATAGTACGGCAGATCGTCCCAGGACCAGCCGTAGCCGAGGCGCTGGCGGTCGTCGTGCGACGCGTCCGTCACCACCGAGCCGGTAACGCGCGTGACGCCGGCCGCCGCCACCGCGGCCGCCGCAGCATCGAGGTCGGCGGCGCCGAGCAGACTATCCCCGCCGCCGCGCAGATACAGATTGCCGTCCAGGACGCCGCCGCTGGGCGCCGCGTCCGCCAGCACCGTCGTGACGTATGCAAAGTTGATGCCGAGCCGCCGCAGCGCCGCGGATCCCGCGAGCAGCTTGAAGTTCGATGCGGGCATGAACTCTTCGTCCGCGTTTCGCGAGTAGAGCACGATTGCACGCGTTGCGTCGATCGCTAGGAAGCCGATCTGCGCGCCGCGTAGTGTCGGCGCCCGCAGCAAGGCGTCGATCCCGTGCCGCAAGCGCGCGATTTGCGCGGTCGTCCACGGCGCCCCGTCGGGCATCGGCCGCGGCGCCGCGTCCAGTAACGCGACGCACGCGGCCAAAGCTATGATGAGGCGCGGTGCCCGCACGGCGAACTCCCGTTACTGGCTCGTATCTCCGATCCGAACGCCGGCCAGGAACTCGTACTCCCGCGGGCTTTGCGTGAAGTTCTGGTAGATCAGCGAGCCGGGCTTATCCGAAACGCCTGAATACGGGCCATTGAAGTACGGGAAGCAACCCGTTCCGAACGTGCTTGAGCACGGGACGAGATTGGCGTTGTCGTAGTTATTGGTCAGATTATCGATCTTGAAGCCGACGAAGAAGTTCTTCTTCGGTCCGATTTCTTGGTACGCGAGCAGGTTCACGTTCCAGAAGGCACTTGCGATATGTTGGTGGCCGCTGATGTAGGGGGCGCATGTACCGCCGCAGGTCGGGAACGAGAGACCCGGGTTAGCGTAGAAGAAATAGTCCGTCTGATAGATGACCAATGGGTCCAAGTGGAACCCTTGGTCGTGGAAGTCAAACAAGAACGCGGTATTCCAAAGCGGATTGGCAACGGCGCGCAGCAGGTGCCCTTCGTTAATTAAGTTCTGAGGCTCGGGGCTGTTGATGAATGCGCCGGCAAGGGCCGTCGAACTCGTCCAGTAGTTATCGTATGTAGCGGTCAACCAGAACGATAGGCCTATCGGACGATTGTCGACGTGCTGCAGCTCGAACTCCACACCGAAGTCGTGGTGCTGCTGGTTGTTGCTGAGAATCGAATGTGGCGAGAAGATCGGGATGGGAGGCGTTGTCGGCGTATAGCCGATGATCGGCCGATACGACTCGTAGTAGTTCGACGTCTTCTCAATCCACGGTCCGATCCGCATCGACGTTTCGGCGTCGAATTGATGTTCCCACATGACATCGGCCATGTGGTTCAGTTGCGGGCTGAATGAAGCGCCCGGCTCCAACGGATTGCGGCTGATGAGGCTGTCCGGGCGCAGATAGACGTAGGCTGTCCCGATGAAGCTCGACGTATCGCCGTACGAGAAGCGCAAGACGTCTCGTGAGTCGAACTGGTACGTTCCGTTGAACGTCGGGTTCCAAATCGCGACGGTGGCGCCGCCGTTTGGGAACGCATAGCGCCGCGCCGCGTAGAGCATACCCGGTTCGAGCAGCCATTTCCCGTAGTGGAAATCACCCTCGGCGTACACGTGGGTTTCGTCCGTCGGGAACGTGGATATCTCATAGACCTGCGGCCATGTGAACTCGTAGGGCAGATTCGTGAACGCGTTGGTCAAATAGTAGTTGAATACGTTGTAACTCCGTGTGTAACTCACGCCCGATTTTACGGTAATGTTGTCGTTGATGAGATTTTGGTAATCGAAACTGCCGAGATAGATTTCCGATCGACGGTCTCCCCAGAAGTTCTGCGTGCCGTCGTCGAACGCGCAGATGTCGAACGGGTCCGATGCCGGCGACACTACCGGAGTCCCGGCGGCCATCGGAATCGTCGGGCATTGCCCGGGCGTACCGAGCCACCATGCCCAGTTCCAGCCATTGACGCCGGTTACGTTCTCGAACGCCGGAATGTTCGCGTCGCCGATCGGTTGGTCGAAGATGTACTCGTTGAAGTTCTCGGCCAGCCGTACCGTAAAGAACGAGTGGTCGTCGAGCGTGTGGTTCCACTGGATCTTTCCGAGACCGCCGTAATGGTACCAAATGTTCCCTTTGCCGGTCGGGAGCGCTCCCCAATAGAGGCCGAGCGGGCAGCTCTGTCCATTCGGAGCAAAGCCTCCCGTTGCGCCGGTAAAGGGGCTGCTGCCGCTCGGAACGGCGCCGGGGCAGGGCTCAAACTGCAAAGCCGGTGGCTGACTCGTCGAGTTGATCAAATAGTTGAAGTCAAAATCCCCGTAACTATTCGTGATCAGGAACTGGATGTCGTCGTTCGGGTCGGGCTTGTAGTGGAAATTTCCGATCCAGTCGCGCGTCTGCACCGGGCCGGGGCCGTCGGCGCTCCATTCGAGGACGCCTGGGAACGTGTACCGGCCGTTGACGTATTGGTTCAGCGAACCCACGCCGTCGAAGCCGACGTAATACGAATACCGGTGATTCGGCGTCGCATAACCCGTCTGAAACGTCAGGTAATGATTGTAGTCGGGTCCGGTAAGGTCCACGGCGAGGTTCGTGAACCCGGGGTAGGTCCCAACCCTTGCTACCGAGTTCAAGAATCCCGTACCATTCGCGGCATCGGCAGCGCTAAGACCGCCCGTTTCCACCTCGAGGTTCTGCACGCCGATGTTCGACAAGTTTGTCGTAAAGAAACCGACGATGTCGTCTTGAATCGGAATGCCCTCAAACTCATAACCCAGGTCCGTGACTTGACCGCCGCGGATGCGTGGCTGCGCGGGAAATCCGGTCGACGTGACGCCAGGGACGATCGCCGTCCATTGGTACAACGTTTCATGCAGATCGCCGGGGTTCGTCACGGCGTTGAGTTCCTGACCGGAGACGTTGTAGACATCACTGCCCTGATTGGGCTTCACGAGGGTGCCCCCGGCCGTCGTCTGGACGTGGGCGATCGTGCTCAGCGACGAGACGAGCGTTTGATTCACCGCAACGTTTTGGTCTTGGAGGACGACGACGCCCGGCACGCTCGTCGGACCGTACCCGCGCAGCGTAAACGAAAGCGTGTACGTATCGGGAAGCAATGCCACGAACGAGTAGAAGCCGTGAGCATCCGACGTCGCGGTCGCCTTTTGGCTGGGCGAGGTCGCAGTGATCGCTGCGCCCGCGAGCGGGCGGCCGTTTGGTGCGGTGACGACGCCGCTAATCGTTCCGGTCGTGCCGGCTCGTACCGGCGCCGGTAGTAGGACCGCTGCCGCGCATATCAGGGCGGCAAACGCCGCCGGTGCCAAGAGGTTGCGTCCGGATGAGTGCCTGCGATTCATGGTCCACTCCGCCTTTCAACTCTCGAGAAAAAGAAAAGTGAGCGGCGCAGGACGCGCTCGTTCACTTATGCCTCGCCCTATGCCACGCGGCGACCGCCCACCCCTTTCGCGCGGGGCCGGCGTCCTAGTGCCCGCTTCCTTGCCGCACCCGGATTGAGGGCCGGGCCCCGCGAACGGTCACGGGTATGAGCCGGCCTACCGTCCTTGCGGTGCTTCTCGTCGTCGCCTTGTGCGCATGCACGAAGGTCGCCGGGCCGACCGCGAGCGGTGCGAATCCCTGGACGATTCCGGGGGTGCTGCGAATCGGCGACACGGAGGAACCCGACAGCCTCAACCTGATGTTCGGCCATACGCTGGCCACCGACGAGATCGATTGCCTGCTCTTCTCGTTCATTCTGCGCAACGACGACAACGGAAACCTGATACCGGACTTAGCAACGCAAGTGCCGACGCTGCAGAACGGCGGAATCAGCCGCGACGGCAAGACCATCGTCGTGCATTTGCGCCGCGGCGTGAGGTGGTCCGACGGGGTGCCGCTTACCGCAGCGGACTGGCTGTTCACGTACCACGCGGTAATGAACAAGGCGAACAACACGAAGACGGACTACGGCTGGAACGAGATCGCCTCGGCGAGTGCGCCGAATCCGTACACGATCGTGATCCATCTCAAGAAACCGACCGTCGAGGTTCTCGGCATCCTCACGATGGGCGGCGACGCCTACCCGCCGCTGCCCGCACACCTCCTCGCGGGATTGCCGGACATCAATCGCGCGCCGTTCAACAGCGCGCCGATCTCGAGCGGCCCGTTCCTGCTCAAAGCATGGAATCGCGGCAGCTCGCTGACCTTTGTCGCCAACCCACGCTATTTCCGCGGCCCACCCCACCTCAAGGAAATCATCTGGAAGATCATCCCTGATCCGCACACGCTGCTCAACCAACTGCGGACGCACGAGATCGACGTCTACGCGGCGGTAAACGAGGATGACATCGCCGAACTCGGTTCCATCCCCGGAATTCACGTCGTCAAGCGGCTCGTCGCGTGGTGGCAGCACCTGGGCATGAACATGCGTAAACCGCAACTCGCCGACGTACGCGTACGCAACGCGATCGCCGAAGCCGTCGACTGGAAGCACATCGTCGACACCGTCTATCACGGGTACGGGCAGCTCGCCGTCTCCGACGTTTTCCCGCAATCCTGGGCGGCGCCGAATCTCCCGCCATATCGGTTCGATCCCTCCGATGCTCGGCGCGTGCTCGCGCAAGCCGGGTGGCGCGTGGGAAGCGACGGCGTGCTGCACAAAGGGACGCTCGCGATGCACCTCTCCATCGCGGCAAGAGCGAACGACGCGGAGAACGAGCAGGCGGAGATCCTGATACAGTCCATGCTCAAACCGCTTGGGTTCGATATCGAGATCCGCAACTATCCCCCGAACGTGCTCTTCGCGCAAGATGGACCGATCTATTCCGGAACGTACGATCTGGAATGGTCGGAGGAGACGAACGGGCTCGATCCGGACGACTCCGGATCGTGGAACTCGCGCTTCATCCCGCCGAACGGCGCGAATACCGCATGGCTGCGCGATCCGATCGTGGATGCGACCAGCGATGCCGCAGCCGGCACCTTCGATCAGAGCGTTCGCAAAGCGCTCATTGCGAAAGAACAAGCTCGCATCCGTCAGTTGAATCCTGCAATCTTCGTCTTCTGGCAAGAGAGCTATTTCGGACTGAACAGCGATCTGAAAAACTATCGCCCGGCCGCGTTCATTGCCGACGAGTGGAACGCATGGCAGTGGCAGATCTAGGTTTCCTAGATCTTGCCTCGATCGAGCGGCGCGTGATCGCGTGCCGTCGCTGCCCCGAACTGCGCGCGTATTGCGCGTGCGTGGCACGCGAGAAGCGGCGCGCATATCGCGATCAACCTTACTGGGGCAAACCGGTTCCCGCCTTCGGGGATCCGAAGGCGCGGGTGATGCTCGTCGGTCTCGCCCCCGGAGCGCATGGCAGCAATCGCACCGGCCGGCCTTTTACCGGCGACGCGTCCGGCGATTTTCTCTATCCGGCGCTGCACCGCGCCGGCTTTGCTTCCCAACCGTCGGCCACGCACCGCGCCGACGGCGTGCGGCTGCGCGACTGCCTCATCACCGCGGCGATGCGCTGCGCGCCACCGCACAACAAACCGACGCCGTCGCAACTGCGCAACTGTTTTCCGCATCTGCTCGCGGAGTTCGACGCCCTGCCGAAGTTGCGCGTGATCCTCGCGCTGGGCTCGATCGGCTTCGACGCCTCGCTGCGCCTCCTGCGCGAGCGCGGCTTCGCGAGCGATCCATCGCGTCCGCGTTTCGGTCACGGCGTTGCCGTGCGTGCGCGGAACAACGGGCGCACGCTTGTTGTACTCGCCTCCTATCACCCCAGCCGTCAAAACACCAACACCGGCAAGCTCACGCAGGCGATGTTCGACTCAGTCTTTCGGCACGCTCGGGATATTCTGAAGGTGGACCTCGCGTAACGCCTTCTCCGGCGCCGGTGAGGGCGCGTCCATCATGACGTCACGCGCGACCTGGTTCTTCGGAAACGCGATGACCTCGCGGAGGTTCTCCTCGCCGCACGCCACCATCGCGATGCGGTCGATGCCCAGCGCCATCCCGCCGTGCGGCGGCGCGCCGTAGTCGAGCGCGCGCACGAAGAAGCCGAATTGCGCTTCCACCTGCTCCGGCGTCATGCCGAGCATCTCGAAGATCCGCCGTTGCAGCTCCGGCTTGTGGATGCGGATCGAGCCCGAGCCGACCTCGTAACCGTTGAGCACCATGTCGTACTGCTGCGCGCGCATGCGTTGCGGGTCCGTTTCGATCAGGTCCCACTCTCCTTGCGCCGGCGAGGTGAACGGATGATGCGCCGGCATCGGTTTTCCGGTTTCGGCATCGATCTCGAGGTACGGAAAGTCGACGATCCAGCAAAACGCGAAGGCATCGTCGCGACGAAGGCCCGTCCGCCTCCCGACTTCGACGCGCACCTTCCCGGCGATCGCGTACGCCGCGTCGCGAGCATCGGCGAAAAGCAGAATCGCGTCGCCGCGCTGCGCCTGCACGCGTCGCGCAAGCTCGTCGGCATGATGCTGCTCGATGAAACGTTGCGCCGATGACTTGATTCCATCGTCTGCGAGCGCGATCCATACCATGCCCTTCGCACCGAGCAGCTTCGCTTCTTCGGTCAACCCGTCGAAATCGCGGCGCGAAAGCGCGGCGCCGCCGGGGTAGCGCAACGCGACGATCTCGCCCCGGCTCTCGATCACGGACTTGAAGACGACGAACTCCGTTGCGCCGAAGACGTCGCTCGCGCGCGCCAGCTCGAGAGAGAAGCGCAGATCGGGTTTGTCCGTGCCGTAGCGCTCGAGTGCATCCGCGAAGGTCAAGCGTGCGAACGGCGGCAACTCCACGCCGAGCACACGTTTCCATACGAAGCGCACGCACGACTCCATCAACTCGAGCACGTCCTCCTGCGTGCAGAAACTCATCTCAACGTCGAGCTGCGTGAACTCGGGCTGGCGGTCGGCACGTTGATCTTCATCGCGCAAGCAGCGCGCGATCTGCATATACCGGCCAAAACCGGAAATCATGAGGATCTGCTTGAGCAACTGCGGCGACTGCGGCAGCGCGTAGGCGCTGCCCGGATAGAGGCGACTCGGAACCAGATAGTTGCGCGCGCCCTCCGGCGTTCCCTTGATCAGCAGCGGGGTTTCGATCTCGAGAAAGTCTCGCTCGTCGAAGAAATCACGTATCGCTTTGACGAGGCGATGGCGGATCGTGAGATTGCGCTGCATGCGCGCACGGCGCAAGTCGAGATAGCGGTACTCCAAACGGAGGTTCTCGTCAGGATTCTCGTCGACGTTCACTTGGAACGGCGGCACTTGCGATCGGTTGAGGATCTCGAGTTGTTCCACCTGGAGTTCCACGTCGCCGGTCTCCAGCTTCGCGTTCTGCGTTCCCGGAGGCCGCTTGCGTACGCGCCCAGCGACGCGCAGCACGTCTTCGTTGCGCAGGTGCTCGGCCTGCTCGAACGCGGGATGCTGCGGGTCGAAGACGATCTGCGTGAGACCGTCGCGGTCGCGCAGGTCGATGAAGATCAAGCCGCCGTGATCGCGGCGGCGATGCACCCATCCGTTCAGTTCAACGGCAGCACCTTCGTCGGCGACGCGCAGCGCTCCGCAGGACCGGCGCATCATCGCAGCGCCTCCTTGATGCCGCCGACGTAGTAATATTGCTCGATCACGCGCTGTGCGAATCGATTGCGGCGCGCGCGCGCGTCGAAGTATCCGAGCACCTGCGGCAAGCCGGAGAGCACGGTGTGGAGTCCGCGCGAGAGCGGGGTCATGCCGAGGTTCAACATGACGGAGAGGTCGGGATGCTTGCGATAGAATCGCACTGCGGAGTGTCCGGCGAGCCGCATCTTTTCCCTTTGATCGTCATGGGGAACGTCTTGCCAGTGATAGTTCACGGCTCGCGGCTCGTAGACGATCTCGATTCCCGCTTCCTGCAAACGGAAGCCTAACTCCAGGTCTTCGTGCCCGTACCCCGTGAAGGATTCGTCGAAGCAGCCCACGCGCAGCAGAACCTCGCGCCGCACCGAGGCATTGCCCGTGAGGAAGTAGAGCCAGGAGAGGCGCTTGCGCATCGGCGGATGGAGCGATCCGCGTTCCGGCGGATGGTCGCGCTTATGGAGGTAGTCGTCATAGCTGCGGACCTGCACTTCCCAACCGACCACGGCGATGCCGCTTCGTGCCCGATGACGCTCGAGATGACGCGCCAGCAGATCGGGTGAGGCGAGGATGTCGGCATCGTTGAAGAGCACGACGTCGCCGCGGGCCGCGGCGATACCGGCGTTGCGGGCCATCGCGCGACCCGTGTAAGGTCCCGGTAGGTGCCGCACGTTGCCGTGTCGGGATGAGATCTGCGCAATCCATTCCGCCGTTCCGTCATTCGAGTTCGAATCGCAGACGAGCACCTCGTATGAATCCGGCGCGAGATCCTGCGCGACCAGCGACGGTATCACGCGCTCGAGTGTTTCGAGGCGGTTATAGGTTGGGACGACGACGGAGAGTTGAGGGTCCTTAAGCATGCATCAATCGGCTGGCGCCTTCCACGATGGCGCGTCGCAAGCGCGCAAGGGAGGCGGAATCCTCGGAAGCTGGTTTGCGAACGAGCACGTTCGGCACGCCGTACGGCGCCCATTCTTGGGAGTTGAGTTCGAAGTACCGATGTTCGAAGACGACGAGCGTGGGCCTGCGTACGGCGCTCGCCACGTGGGTTGCGGCGGTGTCGACGGTGACGATGCAGGCCGCCCGTTCGAAAACGGCGGCCCACTCGAAAAACGCCAGGCCGCTCAGGATCGCGCCGCCGTGCGGCGGTTCCAAAGCGGCGGCAAAGGCGAGGCATTCGTCGGGGCAGGTCACGACCACCGGCTGCCCGAGATCGCCCAACTCACGCAAGAGCGCCTGCGTCGATTCGGCGGTGCTGCCCTCGTCGAACCAGCGCAGGCCGAGGTGGAAGACGATCGGATTCTCCGGCACGTCGCGTACTGCGGCGCGATCGCCGTCTCGAACGTCGAGGCGCAGCCGCGTAATCCGCCGCCGCGCACCCGCCATTGCGACGAGGTCGAGCAGTTGCTCCACTTCGTGCCGAACCTGCCGGCCTGGGTCGCGCTCGGAGAGCCTCGGGTCCGCCTCGGAGATCATCAGCTCGTCGACATAGAGTCGTGCCGTCAACCGGGACACCCAGCGGCGCGCATACGTGTAGCCGATGCGGTGCTTCGCGTGCGTCGCACCGACGAGACGCAGGTCGACGATTCGAGGAGCGAGCGCGACCGCAAGGTCGTAGTCGCGCAACGTACCTCCGAGGCGTGCGGCATCGCCGACGTCGCCGAGCACGAGCAGCTCGTCGACGTCGTCGTTACGCTCCATCACGACATGATTGTAGGCGGACGTCACCATCGCGATATGAGCGCCGGGAAACGAGGCGCGTACGGTTGAGATCGCCGGCGTCGAGAGGATGAGATCGCCGATGCGATCGGTGCGCGCGAGGAGGATACGCATCACGTCGCCGTTCGCGCGCGTTCGAGTTCTTCGAAGTAGGCCTCCTTGGCCAATCGCCGCGCGGCGCGTACCTCCGCATCGCAGAGCGCTCCGTCCGGCGTCAGTTCCGCAAGGACGCGGCGGCAACGCTCCGGCGCGCCCGCGGCCCGAATCGCACGATGCAGCATTCGGGCTGCTAAGTAGTTCCCGGTGGCGAGATACGTTCGCCAGTGCGGGTGAAGGCGCGCCAGTTGAACCGCCGTCCGCGCCTGAGCGCGCGCCTGGCGCACCATCCCGTCAACGTTTTCGGCTCGTGCGCGCGGTTTGTAATGGTAGACGAGCGCTCGCGGATCGAAAACCGCCCGCACGCCCGCGAAACGCAACCGCAGGCCGACGTCGATGTCCTCCCAGCCGTACTCGGAGAAGCTCTCGTTGAAACCGCCGACCGCGCGCAACGTCTCGAGCGGCACCGAGACGTTCGTCGTCCAGAAGTAGTTGGCACTGTATTGGACGGGCGACCAGACGGGCGGCGGGAGATCGTCGAAGCTCTCGACGTTGATCGCGGCGCCGCGCACGATCGCAAGCGGATGTCGTTCGTGCGACGCGAGATGCGCTTCTACGAAGTTCGGCAGCGGCAGCACGTCGTCATCGATGAAGATGATCCGCTCTCCCCGCGCTCGCGCGATGCCCGCATTGCGACCGGCGGCCAGCCCCGCGTTGCGCTGATCGATGGTGACGAAAGCGCAGGTCGCGCGCGCGCGGGCTCGCTCGATTACCGCGGGCGTTGCGTCCGTCGAGCCGTCGTTGACGAGCACGACCTCATAGGCATCGTCATCAACCGTTTGTTCGAAGCATGCATCGAGCACGCGATCGAGCAGCCCGGCGCGATTGTACGTGCATAGTTGAATGGTTGCGCGCATGGACTTATGCTCGGTCGAGCCCGCGCGGGCGAAACAGCAGGCCGAGGCGGTAGACCGACTCATCGACGGCGATCGCCAGCAGTGCGGCGGGCACCGCGCCGAGCAGGAGGGTCGCGGGATCGTTGAGCGTGAGGCCTGTCAGGATGAAGTCGCCGAGCCCGCCCGCGCCGATGAGCGCGGCGATCGTCGCCGTTCCGACCGCGATCACCGCCGACGTACGCACGCCGGCGAAGATGAACGGCAGCGCGAGCGGCAGTTGCACCCATGCGAGCACCTGACGTGCAGAGAGCCCGATACCTTCGGCCGCATCGAGGAGTTCCGACGGGATCTGGCGCAGCCCCGCGAGCGTATTGGCGACGATCGGAAGCAAGCCGTAGAGCACGAGCGCGATGACGGCCGGTAGCACGCCGATGCCGAAGAGCGGGATCATCAGCGCGAGCAATGCGATGCTGGGTACCGTTTGCAGCGTCCCGACGATCTTCATGATCGCGCGTCCGGCACGCGGGTTCGCCGCCGCCACGATGCCGAGCGGCACGCCGAGAAGCACGGCGAACAGCACGGCAACGACCGTCAACTCGACGTGCCGCCAGAGCGCGCGCAGAAGGCGCGAGAGCGTCGAGTCGGCTGCGCGCGCACGCGCGACGTGCAGGTGCTGCGCCAGGAATTGCGCGGCAACTTCGTCGGGTGATTCTCGCGCGATGTCGACCCGCGCATTCATCGCGGTCATCGCCCTATCGTCGATGGTGCCGGCGAGCTCGCGCAGCAACCCACGCAGTTCCGGCGCGGCGCGAAGGGTCGCATCGCGCACGAGATAGAGCGCGCGATATTCCGGGAAGAAATGGCGGTCGTCGTCGAGCGTCACGAAACCGTAGCGGAGCAGTTGCCCGTCGGTCGAGTATGCGTCGGTGACTTGGATCGCGTCGCGCGCGAGCGCTTGATACGCGAGGCTTTTCTCGAGGTCGACCGCATCGACGCTCCCAAGAGCGTACGCCCGCTCGAGCCCCGGGAGCCCGTCGCTGCGACGCAAGAACTCCGGAGTGACGCCCCATCGCAGACCGGGATGCGCGGCGAGATCGGATATGCGCCGGATTCCTAGACGCTTTGCGGTGTCGGCCTTCATGGCGAGCACGTAGGTGTTGTTGAAGCCCAACTCGTCCGATACGAAGATGCCGTAACGCTGCTCCATTGCCTCGCGAATGCCGCGAAACGAGAGCGTTCGGTGGAGGATCGCGGCATCGATCGTCCCCGTGTACTCCGGGTACGCATCGACCGATCCCGACCGCAGCGCCTGGAAGACGAGCAGCGTGCCGCCGAGATTGGTTTTCCGTTCGACCGAATACGGCGCGCGTGCCTCGATCAGTTGCGCGAGGATTTCGCCGAGGATCTGTCCCTCGGTGTCCTGTTTCGAGGCGACGACGATGGTAGGCGGCGCAGCGCGAACGCTCGCGAAGGCGAGCGCGACCACGAGTGCCGCGAGGAGCGCCGGGATGCCGCGGCGCGTCACGGCGCTTCCTGCTCCCTGCGGCGCAAGAAGCGTGCGATGTAGTCGGTTGCAGGATGCTTCTTCAGTCCGTCGGGCGTGTCGAGCTGCAGGAGCCGGCCGCCGTCGAAGACGGCGACGCGGTCTCCCAGATACAACGCCTCCTCGACGTCGTGGGTAACGAAGAGCATCGTCTTGCGCAGCTCGCGCCGCAAACGTTTGAACTCGTCTTGCAACTCCATCCGCGTGACCGGATCGAGGGCGGCGAAGGGTTCGTCGAGCAGCATGATCGGCGGATCCGCGTAGAGGGCGCGCGCGATGCCGACGCGCTGACGCTGTCCGCCCGAGAGTTCGCCTGGGTACCGCGCACCGAGGTCATCGAGACCGACGCGCGCGAGCACCTCGCCGGCACGCTCCGCCCGGCGCGCCGGCGTATCGCCGGCGGCGCGGCCGATGATCCCGACGTTTTGCGCGACGGTCATGTGCGGAAAGAGCCCACCCGCTTGGATGACGTAGCCGATGCGGCGCCGCAGCACGCTCAGGTCCCTCCCCCAGACCGGTTGCCCTTCGACGAGAACGCGGCCGGCATCGGGAACCGCCAGCGCGTTCACGCATCGCAGCAGCGTCGTCTTACCGCTTCCGCTCCGCCCGATCACGACGAGCAGTTCGCCCTCTTCGACGTCCAGCGTCACGTCCTGCAGTGCCGCTTGCGCGCCGAAGCGTTTGGTGAGGCCCTCGAAACGAATCGCGCTCATCGGAGCAGCGCCTCCGTCGCCGCGATAACGCCCTGCACGTCGAGATTCTCGACGCAGGCATAATCGACGCACCGCTCCTTCGTATCGCCGGGATGACAGCGGAACGAGGGGCGCACGATCTCGGTTCTTTCGCCGAGCGGCGCCCAGCGATCCGGAAAATCCGATTGAAAGGGAAAGATGCCGACCGTCGGGCATCCCACCGCAGCCGCGACGTGCATCACGCCGGTCGTGATGCCGACGAACGCGCGTGCGTGCCGTGCGAATGCTCCAAAGCCACCGATGGACAGCGCTCCGGCAAGGGAAACCACGTTGACGTCGTCCACGATCCGTTCGACGATCTTCACCTCCGCATCGCTGCCGGTGACGGCGACCGGCATCGCGAAGCGCTGGTGCAGCGCGCGTGCCAGTGCCGCCCACCCGCGGGTCGGCCAAATCGAGCCCATCGTCGCTTGGGCGTTGCTCGGGTGCAGGATGAGGAACGCTTGCGGCTCGAGGCCTCGCCGCGCCAGCACCGTTCGCGCCTCTTCTTCATCGTGCGCCGTCGGCACGAAGCATGGGCGCGCATCATCGGCGTCACAGCCTAGCGCGCGCGCGTAATCGAGGAGAATCTGCGTCCAATGCGAGGTCACGTCGCCGCGCTCGCTCCGTACGACGACCGTCTTGGTGAAGGAGGCGGAGTAGAGCCGGCGCGCTTGACCGACGCGGACGGGAATGCGCGTGCGTTTCGCAATGCCGGCGGTGCGCGCCGTCGCCCACGTAACGATCGCGGCGGCGTACCCACGCTCGGCGACTCCTTCGGTCAGGGCGCTCGCCTGGCCACCGTCATCGACCAAGACGCCGTCGTAATCGGGAACGCGCTCGAGCACCTGTCGATGCCCAGGCAACGTGAGCGCGTCGACGGATGCGAAGCGCCGGTGCAGCGCGCGCGCGACGACCGAGGCGAGCAGCGAATCGCCGATTCCGCCTCCCGCGCAGAGGACCAGCGCACGCGCGCCGTCAACGTCTGAGCGCACGCACCAACTCGCGCGTGTACATGCCGTCTAGGAACTGCGCCCTCGCGAGGGCCCGAAGCGGTGCCGGCAACCACGCGCTCGAGGCCGCGCCCGCGTAGACGGCCAGCAACGGGTCCGGTAACAGGTAGGTTCCGCGCAGCACGTTCGCAGCGTACGCGCCGGTCGCGAGGCGCGAGCGCCGCGTGGGTTGCTTGCGCACGAAAAAAGCCGCCATACGGGCTTTTTCCATGGCTTTCTTCGTTTCGGTTTCGAGCGTGTTCTCCGTCGGCGGCTTGATGTGCCAGAGATATGCATCCCATGCGAACGCGCGCCGTAAGCCGCGCTCGCGCAGCCGGACGCCGAGTTCGGTATCCTCCCAGCCATAGAGGTGAAAATCTTCGTCGAAGCCACCGGCCTTCAGGAACTCCGCTCTCGGCAGCGAGACGTTACACGTGCACAGGAACGCGCGCGAAAAGTTGGCGAGAGAGGGCCGGGGACGTTCCTCGTACGACGGCACATTGAGGATCGGGCCGTTCACGACGAGATCCCCCATCGTGTGCGCCGCCTCGTGAGCCGCCACGAAACCCGGCGGTACCGCAACGTCGTCGTCGCAGAAGAGCACGAGGTATCCCTCGGCGGCCTCGACGCCGCGATTGCGCGCCTTGCCTCGGTTCGGCAGTGCCTCGTGCGCGTACCGTACCGGGACGCGACCTTCGCGAGCGGCACGCTCCACGACGTCGCGCGTCGCATCCGTCGAGCCGTTGTCGACCACGACGATCTCGAAGCTCGGCGCGCCGATCTGTTGGTCGAGCGTTGCGATGGCGCGCTCCAGGTACGCCGCGCGATCCTTGGTCGCAATCACGATCGAGATGCGCATATCCCTAGGACGCTAGTTCCAGGAGCGATTTCGCCATCCGGTCGGCGGCGCCGGCATGCCGCGCGTATAGCGGCTTCAAGCGCGCAGCCGTTACCTCGAGCCAGGCCCGATCCTCATACCGCGCCAGCGCTACGCGCGCAACGCGTCCCGGCGTCAGCGTGCCATGCAGCTCGTGCACGACCATCTCGCCGAGATCGATATTCGGTTGCGTGTGCAATGCGTGCCGGCGCGAGACCGAAACCGCGACCGCGCGCTTGAGCAGGCGTCCGATGCCGGGGATGCGATCGAGATACGTGAGGGGACCGTTGAAGGTCACCAGTTCGGCTGCGTTGAGCGGCGTGATCGCGATCGTCGGGACGCCAAGGGCGGCTAGCTCGATGACTTTCGTTCCCGGCATTGTCACCGCGAGGCGCGCCGTGCGCGCCGCGGCGAGCGCGTGGCGCAGCACCGGGATGCGCCGGCTCGCGTCGAGCGAAGCGAGATACGTTCGCTCGCCCTCTTCGATCAGGCGCCCGCGTTTCGACCACACGCGCGGATCGCCGCCGCGCTCGATCGCCGCGCGCAACTGCGCGTTGGTCGTAAACGGCGAGATGCCGAAGGCGATCGGCAGTTCCGGCCGCTCGCGCAGCATGCGCAAGGCCATCGTGAAGAAAAACGGAACCATGTTATCGATTTCGTATCCGCGCGAACCGGGCATGACGAGAACGCCGTCGCGCGGCGCGCCAAGTTCGACCTCAGCCTGCGCTTCGATGAGCGCGCCGTCGATCGCGAGATTACCGACGATCAGAACGCGCTCGGGCGGCGTGCCGTCCGCGCGCAAGCGCTCGGCATTGCGTTCGTCGACCGCAAAGGCGCGCGCGAAGAGCCGGCGATAGGCCCGGCGCGAAAATTTATAGGTCGTCGCGGCGCCTCCGAAGCGCCGGTGCAGCCGTGCCGCATGCATCAGGTCTCCGCCGAGGTACTGGACGACATCGGCACCACTGGGCAGATCGTCGCCACGAGTTCCCAGCGCGATCGCGACGTAGCGCTTCGGATCGTAGACGTGCGCCTGCGGAAAGAGCGTGCGGACGGTCTGTGCTTCCGCTCCCGTCGCGTATTCGTCGGGCACGATGAAGACGTGTACCTCGCTTTCCGGTGCGCGCTCGTAGAGTCGCTGCAGCAGCGGGCGCACCCAGCCTGCGACCTCGCCGGGTCCGTTCGCCGTCAGCACGAGACGCACTCAGCTGGATCCGTAGCGCGCGAGGATGCGTGCGATCGTCTCCGTGGTCGAGTTCCCTGATTCGTGCGGAGCAAGCCGTATGACGCCCCCGTGCTGCAGCACGACGGTGCGCTCCGGCAGTTCGTCCTCTCGATACTGCGCGCTCTTCGTGTGCACGTCGGGCCGGATGCGATCGATCAGCGCCTCCGGCGTCCGCTCGGCGAAGCCGACGACCACGTCGACGCTGCGCAGCGCCCGCAGCAGCCGCGCGCGTTGCTCGAAGCGCAGGATCGGCCGTCGCGGCCCTTTGAGGCGCGCGACCGAATCGTCGTCGTTCAATCCGACGATCAATGCATCGCCCTGCGACCGCGCCCACGCGAGAAACTCCACGTGCCCTGCATGCAGCACGTCGAAACAACCGTTCGTAAAGACGATACAGCGTCCGGTGGCGCGCTGCTCTTCGCGCCACGCCACCGCTGCCTCGAGATCGAGGAGTTGTCCGAAAAACGGCTCAATGCCCATGCGCAACCAGTTCCAGTATTTCGTCGGCCGATGCGGTCGCCGTGCCGAGTTTTTCCACGACGGTTCCGGCGGCGAAGTTCGCGAGCTGCACCGCCTGTTCGATCGGCGTCGCCGCAGCGAGCGCGAGCGCAAGGACGGCGACGGCCGTGTCGCCGGCTCCGCTCACGTCGTAGACGGTCCGCGCCACCGATGGTACGTCGAGGCGGCGCCCGTCTTGCGCGAAGAGCGACATGCCGTGCTCGCCTCGCGTGATCACGACGTATCGGCAGTTCATGCGCGCGAGCAAACCTGCGCCGGCCTCGTCGAGCGAAGCCTCGTCGGCGATGGTGAGGCCCGTCGCCTCCGCCGCCTCCTGCACGTTCGGTGCAACGCAGGTCACGCCGGCGAAGAGGTCGAGATTCGCCGGCTTCGGATCGGCGATCACGATCGGGCAGAGCAGCGCGGCTTCGACGAGTTCCCGCGAGAGCATGCCCTTGGCGTAGTCGCTCAGGATCACGGCATCGCTGCCCGTCGCGCGTTCGCGCACGAATGCCACGATGCGATCGCGGTCCCGAGCAGAAATCGGCTGCGCCGATTCCCAATCGGCGCGCACGACCTGCTGGTTGTGCGCGACGATTCGCGTCTTGCGCGTCGTGGGGCGATCGGAAACCGTGAAGACGCCCGAATCGTCGATCTCCTCTTCGCGCAACAACCGCCGAACTTGCGCCGCGAAGTCATCGTCGCCGACGGTGCCGGCGAAACTGACGTGCGCGTTGAGCGCGCGCAGGTTGTTCGCGACGTTGCCGGCGCCGCCGAGCGTGAACGAATGATTGGAGACTGCGACGACGGGCACCGGGGCCTCGGGCGAAATACGGGAAACGGTGCCCCAGATCCACTCGTCGATCATCAAATCGCCGACGACGAGAACGGAGCGCCCGCGCATCCGCGCGACGAGCGACCGTGCGTCGTCGACCAACAAAGTACTGCTCACGTGCCGCGAGCCCAAGGCATCGCTAGTCTCCAAAAATTATGCGTTGTTCGACTAAGTCGCACAAAATGTGCGCCATCACTTGGTGTACCTCTTGCACGATCGCGGCGTAGCCGTCGGGCCCGAGCAAGACGAGGTCGGCACAGGCGGCGATTCTTCCGCCGCCGTTTCCCGTGAACGCCACGGCGGTCGCGCCTTTGCGACGTGCGGCTTCGAGCGCGAGGACGACGCTGCGCGAGTTGCCGCTCGTGGTGAGCGCGATGACAACGTCGCCGCTTTTTGCGAATGCTTCGATCTGCCGCGCGAAGACGGCATCGTAGCCGTAATCGTTCGCCACCGCGGTGATCGTGGACGTATTCACCGACAACGCCTCGCTCGCCAATCCGGGACGCTCGCGAAGAAAGCGGCCCGACAACTCGGCCGCCATGTGCTGCGCCTCCGCGGCGCTTCCGCCGTTGCCACACCATAGGATCGTGTTGCCCGAACGCAGCGCGCGAACGCACGCCTCCGCAATGGCTTCGATCTGCGCGCGATAATGCGGCGCGTCAAAAATCCCGTGGCGATCGGCGATTAATTCCTCAAAACCCCGGCGCCCGCGCACGTTTAATTGCCGGCGCACCTTGCGCGCCGGCTGGCGCTTCGCTTTGCCTCCGCCACTTCGCGGCGTCGACGTCGCTGCGCGCCCCCGCGCCGGCTTCGCCGCGCGGGCCCCCTTTTTCGTCACGGTTGAATCCAAAACAACTCCTCGCCCTGCGAGACCAACTCGCCGTTGCCCGGCAGCACGCGCACCAGGATTCCGTTATAATCGCTTTGGATCTCGTTGAAGAGTTTCATCGCTTCGAGTACGCAGAGCACTTGGCCGACTTCGATTCGGTCGCCCTCGCGTACGAACGGCTCGACGTCCGGTGACGGCTGGCGATAGAAGACGCCGGTCAGCGGCGCGAGCACACGTTTGACGTTGGCCGGCACGGCGACGCTCGCAGACGCTTCGGTGGCCGGCGAGGCCGCTGCGAAGACGGCGCCGTTGAATCCGGGCGCAGGATGACGCCGCACCAACTCGTAGGTAGCCTCGCCGACCTTCACCTTGATGCGGTCGAGGTCGTGCTCGCGCATGATCCCGAGCAGTTCCTCGAGCGTCTGCCGCTCTTCGTCCATCTACTTGCCCGCTTCTACAAGCGCCGCCGCAACGTCTTTCGCGCGCCCGAGGGGCAGGCGCCGGTCGGTGCGGCTCTCGAGGTCGCGCAGGACGGCCTCCCCAGCTGCCAGCTCCTGCTCGCCGACGATCAGCGCGAAGCGTGCGGCGTTGCGATCGGCGATCTTCAGGTGCGCAAGCAGCTTGCGTTCCTCGTAATCCATGAACGTCGGCGCGTCGACAAGCCGCCGCAGCTCCGCGACGATCGGCAGAAGCGCCGCGCGTGCCTGCGCGCCGAGCGCGATCGCTTGAATCCCGGCACGGCTGGGCGGCCTATCGCCTTCTGCCGCCTCGACGACCATCAAGAAGCGCTCCATCCCGAGCGCGAAGCCGACCGCCGGAACGTCGGGGCCGCCAAGCGAGGCAATCAAATCGTCGTAGCGCCCCCCGCCGCAGACCGCGCTCTGCGCGCCCAGCGCATTCGAGACGATCTCGAATACCGTGCGCGTGTAATAGTCGAGACCGCGTACGACTGTTGGATCGGCGGCATACGGAATCTCGAGCAAGTCGAGCTCGGCCTTGAGCGCGGCGAAGTGCTCTCGGCACGGCTCGCAGAGAAACTCCTCGAAGCGCGGCGCGCTCGCCACGAAAGGCCGGTCGCGTTCCTCCTTGCTGTCGAGCAGCCGCAGCGGGTTGCGTTCGATGCGGCTTTGGGCATCGGGAGAGAGCCGCGCGAGGCTCGGCCGGAAGTGCCGAAGCAGCGCGTCGCGATAGCGCGGGCGGCAAGCCGCATCGCCGATCGAGTTGATCTTCAGCGCCGCATCCGAGATGCCATGAGAGCGCACGAGTTCCCAGGCGAGAGAGATCACCTCCACGTCGGCCTCGGATCCGGAGAAGCCCGTGCACTCGACGCCGAACTGATGCGATTGCCGGTAGCGACCCTTCTGCGGTCGTTCGTAGCGAAAGATCGGCCCGATATAATACAGGCGCTGCGGCCCCTGCGCGAGCAACTGGTGCTCGAGGAGCGCGCGCACGACCGGCGCCGTCCACTCCGGGCGCAACGTCATGCTGCGCTTACCCTTGTCGAGGAACGTATACATCTCTTTCTCGACGATGTCGGTCGTCTCGCCGACGCCGCGCACGAACAGATCCGTCGCTTCGAAGAGCGGCGTTCGGACCTCACCGTAGCCGAAGCGTCGCGCGAGCGCGTGAATCCTCGCCTCCAGGGCTTGCCATCGCGCGGAGTGCGGGGGAATGAGGTCCTGGGTACCGCGCGGCGCGGTGATTTTCGAAGGCATGAACTCCGTAGTGGTGACGTGTTGCGTGCTTGCCGCGCTGGCAATGCTGCCGGCGCAGGCCGTGCGCGGCGTGCTCGCAACCGCCGCGGCCTCCCTGTTCGAAGGGACGCCGTTTATTCTTGCCGGGATGCTGCTTCGGGCGCTGCTATCGCGGGCTCCCGGCGGCTCCGCGCGCCGCTGGAGCGGTCTCGTGCCGCTGCTGGGATGCGGCTGCGAGGGAGGGCCCTCGGCCCGATCGCTCCCGGCGGCGCTTGCCGCGGCCTTCACCTTCGGACCGCTTCCGGCGCTGCTCCGGCTCGCCGCCGCGTTGATCGCCGAGCGCATTTTGTCATCCCGAGCGCAGGGTGGACGGCCCGGCGCCGCGGGAGCGTGCGAGCATGGCGAGCCGCTCGTGACGCAGTTCGCCGCGCTGCTGCCGGCCGGAGTTCTCGCTGGAGTCGTGCTCCATCTCTTCGGCGGAATCGACCTCGCCCGGGTTCCGCCGCCGGTGCAACTCCTAGCCGGGATCGCCCTCGGCTTTGCCGCCGCGCCGTGCGCGCTCGGCGCAGTTTCGCTCGCGGCGGCGCTTCACGCACGCGCGGCGTTTGCGGCAACGGGGATGCTCTGTATCTGCGGCATCGCCGATCTCCGTGCGCTGCTGCGCGGGCACGGCGCGCGCGTCGGTCATGATGCGCTCGCCTATGCCGTTGCGGCGGTCGCACTCGCCGCCGTAGCTGCGCGCGGTGGGGACGCACTCGTGAACCCGTGCTTCACCCTACCGCTCGCGTGCAGTGCGTTCGCCTGCGCGGTGCTCGCGGTGTCGCACCGGCGAGCGCAGTGCGCGCGGGCACGCGTCGCGCCGGCACTCATGCTCGCCGGTGCGCTGCTCGGCGCCCCCGTACCGACGTACAGCGCGACGGAGACGACGATGACGGATCTCTTCCCAGGCGAGCGA
Source organism: Candidatus Tyrphobacter sp. (assembly GCA_036567865.1). GTDB lineage: Bacteria > Vulcanimicrobiota > Vulcanimicrobiia > Vulcanimicrobiales > Vulcanimicrobiaceae > Tyrphobacter. The sequence continues at coordinate 22,817 of DATCTQ010000070.1, forward strand.
ATGACGTTTACCGGAACGCTCGTACACGGCGCCGGAGCCGATGCGCTCGTCCGCTTCGCGATCACGTGCTGCCGCGCCGACGCCGCTCCGGTCGTCGTACGTCTCGTACGCGCTCCGCCGCTTCGCTCGGGAACGTGGCTGCGGGCCGACGGCACGATCGTGCGCGCGGGCGCGGAACTGCGTCTTCAGGCGCGTCGTATCGAGCGCGTCGCGCCGCCGGGCGATCCTTTCATCTACCGATGAAGATTTAGCCGAGCGTCTTGTCTCTGCGCGGTTCCAGCAGCTCGACCGGAATGCCGTTCGGATCCTCGACGAAGGCGATCGCGCGCGTTCCGCTCGGCGATCGGTAAACGTCCTTGAGGATCTTCACGCCTCTGGATTTCAGAGCGTCGACGTAGACGCGCAGATCGCCGTCGGCTTCGATCGCCAGGTGTTCGTAACGATTTCCGATCTGGTACGGCGGATGCTCCTCGAGATCATAGACCAGCTCGACGTACGCGTTCCAATCGTTGCCGACGAAGGCCATGTCGGCATTTCCCGGATAGTGAAAAGGCCCGTCGAGAAGCTGCAACCCGAGCTTGTCTCGGTAGAACTCGATCGATTCATCCATGTCGTTGACGAAGATCGACGTGTGCAGAAATCGCGGCATGATTCGATTATACCCTCAATGCAGAAAGTGCCGGTGCGATGAGAAGAGGAGCGCGATGCCGGCACGATCGGCGGCGGCGATGACCTCCTCGTCGCGGATGGAGCCGCCGGGCGCGACGACCGCACGGCAGCCGGCGGCGATCGCGGCCTCGATTCCGTCGGCAAACGGAAAGAAACCGTCGCTCGCGCATGCGGCGCCGCGTGCGTTCTCGCCGGCGCGTGATGCGGCGATCTCGACCGCGCTCACGCGATTGGTCTGACCCGCACAAATACCGTGCGTGACGTTGTCGCGGGCGATCACGATGCCGTTCGATTTCACGTGGCGCACGACATCCCAGGCGAAGATCAGATCGCGCCGCTCCGCCTCGGTGGGCTCCCGGCGTGAGACCGTGCGGAGCCGCTCCGGCTCGGCATGAGGGTCCGGCTCTTCAACCAAGATGCCTCCGAGCGCGCTGCGGAGACGCCGCTCCGATTGGAGCGCACCTGGGAGCGTGCGCGCAAAGCGCATGACGCGCAGGCTGCGCTTGCGCCGCAGCACCGCGAGCGCGTCATCGGCAAACTCGGGCGCCGCCACGATCTCGAGGAAGACACCCACCAACGCCTCCGCGGCCTCCCGGTCGAGTCGCGCATCGACCGCGACGATGCCTCCATAGGCGGAGATGCGATCCGCGTCGAGCGCCTCGCGCGCTGCATCAGCGGCGCGAGCGCGCTGCGCGGCGCCGCAGGGAACGGTGTGTTTCACCACCACGGCGCGAACCGCGTCGTCGCCGTCGCGCCGTGCGAGCGGCGAGCGCGAGAGCAGGCGCAACGTCGCGTCGAGGTCGAGCAAGTTGTTGTAGGAGAGTGCCTTGCCGTGCAATTGCTCGGGAACCATCGCGCTGGACTCGCTGTAGAACGCCGCGCGCTCTTGCGGGTTCTCGCCGTAGCGCAGCGCCTGCGCTCGCGGCGTGAACAGCGCCAGCCGGTCCGGCAATGTGTCCGCCTCGCCTTCGAGCCGTTGCACGTTGCGGGCATCGTACGCCGCCGTATGCGCGAGCGCCGCGATCGCAAATCGCTCGCGCTGCTCTCTCGACGGCCCGCCATGCTCCAGCGCCGCGACGAATTCGCCGTACTGCGACGGGTCGCAAAGAACCGTGACGTGCGCGTAATTTTTCGCCGCGGCGCGAAGCAACGCGACGCCGCCGATGTCGATCTCCGGCGGCGGATAGAGCGTGACCGCGACGACGGCGACCGGTACGATGCCGTGTTTCTCCGCCTCCTCGCGCTGTTCGCTCGCATCGCGATCGTAGAGGATTCCGCCGAAGATCTTCGGGTGCAGCGTCTTCACCAAACCGCCGAAGAGTGCCGCATGGCCGGTCAGCTCCGCGACGCCGCGCGCCGCAATGCCGTTGCGCTCGAGGAACGCTTTCGTGCCGCCGGTCGCATAGATATCGACGCCGCCGCGCTGCACCGCCTGCGCGAGCGCCGCGGCGCCGGTCGTGTCCGAGAGGGACAGGATCGCCGCCGGCGCGGAATCAGGCAATGGCGGGCTCGGGCCTCCGTGCGGTCAGCTCGGCCGAAATGATCGAGCTAATGCCCGATTCCGTCATCGTGACGCCGTACATGCGGTTCGCCAACTCCATCGTCTTCTTGTTGTGCGTAACGAGGATCATCTCCGAATCGCCGGCGAGCTCACGGACCATTGCCGAGAAGCGCTCGACGTTCACGTCGTCCAACGCCGCATCGACTTCATCGAGCAAATAGAACGGCGACGGGCTGACCCTGATCAGCGCAAAGATCAGCGCCGCGGCTGTCATCGCCTGCTCGCCGCCGGAAAGCGCGGGCAGCGGCATCTGCTTCTTGCCCGGCGGCTGCACCGCGATCTCGATGCCCGTCTCCGAGAGATTCTCGGGATTCGTCTGCCAGATGCGCGCCGTTCCGCCCTCGAAGAGTCGCGCGTAAACGGCCGAGAACTCCCGGGCGACGCGATCGAAGGTTTCGTTGAACTGGGCCTGCGTCTGAAGCTCAATCTCCTTGATCGATTGCAGGAGCGTCTCGCGCGCCCTCGCCAGGTCGTCGAGCTGCGTGCGCAGGAAGCGCTCGCGCTCTGCCGTCTCTTCACGCTCGGCCTCGGCGTTGAGGTTCACGTTCGCCGAGAGGCGCGCCAATTCGTCGCGAAGGCGCGGTACGTCGTCGACGACGGCGTCGGGTTCCTGCGCATAGCGATCTTCGACATCACGGCATTCGCCGTCGGTCGCGGGATTCTGCGAGAACTGCGAAACGATCATGCCCAACTCGGCTTCGATCTGCGTGAGCCGCGTGTGACGGGTCTCGCCCTCGGCGCCCACCTCGCGCTCCTCGAGTTCGGCTGTTCGCAACTCCGACTCGAGCGACGTCTGGCGATCGGCGAGCGATTCGCGCTCGCGCCGAGCGCGTTCGAGCTGCGCGTCGGTCTCGCTCACCCCATGGCGGAGTCCTTCGACGCGTGCGTGCGCCGTGCGGGTCTGTTCGACCAACGAAGCGATCTGCGCGAGCATCTGCTCGCGAGCGAGTCGCGCGCGTTCGTCGTCTTGATCGAGCATCGCCAAGCGCGCCGTGGCCGCATTGCGTTGAGCGCCGAGCGAGGCCACGCCTTCGCGAACGCCGCTCGCCGCAGCGCTTTGCCTCGATTGCGCCTCTTCGGCGTGCACGATCTCCTCGCGTACCCGCGCCAGCTCGGCTTCGAGCCGGTGCCGCTCCTCGTCGGCGCGCTCCGTCCCCGGCTCCTGCGCATCGTATGTCTGTTCGCGCTCCCGTGATTGCCGTGCGCCCTCGATCAGATCGTCGGCCGTGCGGCGCGCCGCCTCGACCTCGGCGTGCATGCGTTCGACTTCGGCGCCGCGTGCCGCCATCTCCGCGCGCACCTCTGCGAGCCGCAGTTCGAGCTTTGCCAACGCCTCGCGGACCGCGTCGCGTTTGGCGTGTGCCGCATCGGAACGCGCTTGTTCGGTCCGCAGCCGCGCATCGAAGGAGGCTAGCCGCGCGTGCATCTCGGTCAGTTGCTCGCGCAGTTGCACGGCTTGTGCGCGGCGCGAAAGAATCGAGCGCTCGCGTTTGAAGCGCCCGCCGGTAATCGCGACACCGCCCGCGATCATCTCGCCGGAAAGCGTCACGATCGTCTCGCGCACGCCCCGCTCGCGGACCAGGCGCACGGCAGTGTGCAGCGTATCCACGATCAGCACGTCGCCGACGAGGAACTCGACCATCGGAGCGTACTTCGCGGCCGTCCGAATGAGCCCGGGCGCGTAGCCGAGCACGCCGGGATCGCGCGTGATATCTGCAGCGGGAGCGCGCCGTTCGCGCGACGGTAACGCGTCGAGCGGCATGAGCGTCGCCCGCCCCGACTCACTGCGATTGAGATACTCGATCGCGCGTTCGGCGTCGGCCCCCGTGCGCGTGACGATGTTTGAAACGCGCATGCCGAAAGCCATATCTATCGCGTGCGCATAACGCTCGTCGATCGTGACGAGGTTGGAGACGACGCCTTCGATACCGCTCAGTTCGCCGCGCTGCCACGCTTCGACCACCGCGCGCGTTCCCGGAACGTGCCCTTCGAGGGCGTTCTCCAGCTCCTCGATCGTGTGCAGGCGCGATTCCGCGGCGGTCACCTCGCCCGCGTGTTCGCGATGCGCGCTCTGCGCGCGCACGAGGTCGTCGTGCGCCTGCGCCGCCTCGCGCTCCGCAGACGCGAGCGCGTCCCGCGCCTGCGCCGCCTGCGCTTCGAGTCCGTCGAGCCGATGCCCGGCGTGCGCGTACTGTTGAGTTGCCGTCCCTTCGGACAACTCGAGCACCGCCGCGTGCTCGCGCGCCGCACGCAGCTCGCCCTCGAAGCGCTCCGCTTCCGCGTGAAGGTTTTCGATCTGCACGCGCCGCTCCGCGCGCCGCGCCGCCCGATCGGCGGCATCCGATTCGACGGCACGCAGCTGCGTGAAGATCGCATCGAGACGACCCCGCGCGTGCGCGACCGCCGCCTGCGCCGCAAGCTCGCGTTCGCGCGCGCTCGAGATCTGCTGCTCGAGCGGTTTGAGCTGCTCGTCGAGAGCGGCAATCGCGGTCTCGAGCGAAGCGCGCTCCTGTGCGACGCGCTCCACGTCGTGGGACGTTTGCGTCGATTGCCCCTCCAACGCTTCGCGGCGGGCAAGCGCGGCCGCGTATTCCGCCTCCATGTGCGCCAGTTCGGCGCGCCGGCTTTGCGCCTGCGTACGAAACTCTTCGAGTTGGAGCTCCTGGCGGTAGAGCTGCGTGCGCGTCTGCGCGAGATCGGCGCCGAGCGTCGCGACGTGCGCGGCCGCAACCGCGCGCCGTTCGTCGTTCCCCTTGAGCGCCTGCCGCAGTTGCTCGCGCTCCGCACGCCGAGAGGCGCTCGCTCGCAGATACGAGAGAATCTCGAGGTCGCGCACCCGCGTTTGCACGCGACGGTAGCGTCGCGCACGGCGGACTTGACCGTCTAACTCCGGGATCCGCCGCTCGGTTTCCGCGATCAAATCGCTGATCCGAATCGCGTTGGACTCCGTCTGCTCGAGGCGCCGCATCGACTCGTGCTTGCGCGCGATGAACTTGCTGATGCCGGCCGTTTCCTCGAAGAGCGCGCGGCGCTCCGTAGGCTTGCTGGTCAGCACGGCGTCGATTTGCCCCTGCGAAACGATCGCGTACGATCCGGGCCCGAGTCCCGTTCCCATCAGCAGATCGTGGATGTCGCGCAGCCGAACCTGCGAACGATTGATGAAATACTCGCTCTCGCCCGCGCGATAGGCGCGCCGCGTGATCTCGACCTCGCCGTAGTCGATCGGCAGCGCGCGGTCGCTGTTGTCGAACGTGACGCAGACCTCGGCAAGGCCGAGCGGCTTGCGCTTGTCGTTCCCGGCGAAGATCACGTCTTCGAGCTTGCCGGATCGCAGCGAACGCGTCGACGTCTCACCCAGCACCCAGCGAATGGCGTCGACGAGATTCGACTTCCCCGAGCCGTTCGGCCCGACGATCGCGGTAATGCCGCCGCTGAACTCCACCGTCGTGGGCTCGGCAAAGGTCTTGAAACCGAACGCCTTGATTCTCTTGAGCTTCAAGGCTCCTCCATCTCCAGCGCGCGCAAAGCGTCCTCGGCGGCAGCCTGCTGCGCGATCTTCTTCGATGCGCCGGTGCCGGTTCCCAACGTCCGTTCGTTCACGTCGACGCGTGCAAAGAACGCGGGCTCCTGCGGCGTGCCCCGGCTCTCTTCATGGTACGTCGGCGTCGCGCCGAGCCGGGCCTGCGCGTAGTGCTGAAGACGCGTCTTCGGATCGAGCCGCGCACCCGCTTCGTGCTCGAGGCGCTCGACGTGCTCTCGCAGCACGAACCGCCGTGCGCGCTCGATCCCATAGCGAACGTAGAGCGCCGCCACGAACGCTTCGAACGCGTCTGCGAGGATGGAGGAATTCTCCGCGCCGCCCGACGCGCGCATGCCGGCGCCGAGTAGCACGAGGTCGGAGAAACCCAAGCGCCGCGCCGTTCGGGCGAGTTGGGCGTCGTTGACGATTCCGGCCTTTCGCAGCGTCAGTTCGCCTTCGGGCTCCCGCGCAAATCGCTCGAAGAGCCACGCTGCGGCGATCGCACCGAGGATCGAATCGCCGAGAAACTCGAGACGCTCGTTCGACGAGATCCCGGCCTCACGTGCGTAGCTCTCGTGTACGAAAGCGTGCTCGATCGCATCGAGATCCGGCGCGAGGCGGATGCCCGCGAGACCGAGCAGGCTGCGCAGGCGCCGCCGCCGGTTCTCCACTCTAAAAGGCGCCGCACCTTGCGCAGCGCCCCGCGCTATGCTCAATCACGCGGTTTGCCGAAGACGATGACGCAGTTGTGGCCGCCGAAGCCGAACGAGTTGGAGAGCCCGACGCGGACCTGCGCGCGCCGCGCGACGTTGGGAACGTAGTCGAGCGTGCATTCGGGATCGGGAAACTCATAGTTGATGGTCGGCGGCATGATATCGTTGGCGACCGAAAGCGCGGTGGCGACGCCTTCCAGGCCGCCCGCCGCGCCGAGCGCGTGACCGGTCATCGACTTCGTCGAACTGACGCCGATTTTGTACGCGTGCTCGCCGAAGGCGCGCTCGATCGCCTTCGATTCCGCCGGGTCGCCGATCGGCGTGGCCGTCCCGTGCGCGTTGATGTAATCGACCTCGTTCACCGCGATGCCCGCACTTTCGCAAGCGCGCTGCAGCGCGAGCACGACGCCGTCACCGTTCGGATCGACGGCGACGATATCGTAGGCATCGGCGGATTGCCCGTATCCCAGCAGTTCCGCGTAGACGCGCGCGCCGCGCGCCTGCGCGTGCTCCGCTTCCTCCAACAGCAAAATACCCGCACCTTCGCCGAGCACGAAGCCGTCGCGCTCGCGATCGAACGGACGGCAGGCGCGCGCCGGCTCGTCGTTACGCGTCGACATCGCGCGCATCGAGCAAAAGCCCCCGACGGCGAGCGGAGAGATGACCGCTTCGGTCCCACCCGTGATCATGGCGATGCAGTCGCCGTGCGCGACGAGATTGTAAGCGGTCGCGATCGCATCGTTCGCGCTTGCGCAAGCGCTCGCCGTCGCAAAGATCGGACCGCGAAAACCGTAGGCCATCGAGATGTGCGCGGGCGCCGCGTTGCTCATGAGCATTGGGATGAAGAACGGCGACGTCCTCGACCACGTTCCCAACTCGTGCGCTCGATCCGACATCGCCCAGAAGGTCAAGATGCCGCCGATGCCCGTCCCGATCACGGCGCCGATGCGGCTGCGCATCTCCGCGTCCTCGGGCAACTTCGCGTCCTCGATCGCCTCGCGCGCCGCTACGAAAGCATATTGTGTGAAGCGGTCCATGCGACGCGCTTCCTTTCTTCCGATGAGCTGCTCGCCGTCGAAGTCCTTGACCTCACCGGCAATGCGCGTCGTGAAGTCGCTCGCGTCGAACGCGGTGATGAGTCCTATGCCCGACTCGCCGGCGACGAGGCGATTCCAGAACTCGTCGCGGTTGTTACCCAGCGGAGTGACCGCGCCCAAGCCGGTGACGAAGACCCGGCGCCGGCTCCCGCTCCCGCCCGAGTGTGGATGTTTGTGCAGTGGCTCCAAGACTGGGAGCAAGTTACGGCGACCCCAGGGGGGCACCTCCCCCAAGCCTAATCTGGAGAAACCGCCACAACGATGGACGCTAAGACCCTTGCACTTCCGGCCTTTCCCTCCGCGATGCGCAAGGCGCCGCGCCTGCGCGCGGGCGACCGCGTCGGCCTCATTTCACCGGCCTCACCCCTCGGCGAGACGGAGATCGAGAGAGGGATCGAGCACGTGCGCTGTCTCGGGCTCGAGCCGGTGCTCGGGCACTTTGCCGCGGCGCGTAACGGCTATCTCGCGGGAAGCGACGCGGAGCGGGCCGGTGATTTCAATCGCATGGCGCGGGATCCGGAAATCCGCGGCATCATCGCCTTGCGCGGCGGCTACGGAACGATGCGCATCCTCGAGTTGCTCGACTACGCCGCGATCGCCGCGGATCCGAAGGTCGTGATGGGTTTCTCCGACCTCACCGCAGTTCTCAACGCCGTCGCACGACGATGCGCCGTCGTGACCTTTCACGGCCCGCTCGCCGCCGGCGAATCGCCGTTCGATGCCAAAACGCGCGAGTACGTCGAACGCGCTTGCATGTCGGCCGAGCCGATCGGCACGCTGCGCGCTTCGAACGCGGTTGCCCTTCATCCCGGCAGAGCCCGCGGCCGAATCGCGGGCGGCAATCTCAGTCTCGTCGCGAGCCTCGTGGGCACGCCCTGGGCCCCGGCGTTTGCGGAGGTGTTGCTGGTGCTGGAAGAGATCGGCGAGGAGCCGTACCGCATCGATCGGATGCTGACGCAGCTGCGTCTCGCCGGGGCGCTCAAGGCGAGCCGGGGCATCCTCTTCGGCGCCTGCTCGGAGTGCGAGGCGAAGGGCCCCTCTTCGACGGTCGATCAGATCCTCGCCGATCGGCTGGGCGACCACGACGGGCCGGTTCTCGCCGGCGTCCCCGTCGGGCACGTTCCCGAGCAGTGGGTGCTGCCGATCGGGCTCGACGGCGTGCTGGACGCCTCGAACCTGACCCTGGAGATTCCCGAGGCCGCGGTCCGCACGGTGTGAATCGCTTGCCAGCGCCGCGGCGGCCTTGCTATACTCACGCGGCTATGTTCCGCTTCGACCTCCAGCTCTTCGCCTCGAAGAAGGGCGCCGGCTCGACCCGCAACGGCCGCGACTCGAACGCTCAGCGCCTGGGCGTGAAGAGGTTCGGCGGCGAGCGCGTGATCGCCGGGAACATCATCGTGCGCCAACGCGGGACGCAGTTTCATCCCGGTGAAAACGTCGGCATCGGCAAAGACCATACGATCTTCGCCCTCACCACGGGCACGGTCGAGTTCACGAACCGGCGCAATCGCAAGCACGTGAACGTGCGCACCGCCGCAGCTTAACCGCACCTCCTGCAATTCATCGACGAGGCGACCATCAACGTCGCCGCCGGTAACGGCGGCGACGGCATCGTCGCGTGGCGTCGCGAGAAGTTCATCCCTAAGGGCGGCCCCGCCGGCGGCGACGGCGGTCATGGCGGCAGCGTCTACGTCGAAGCGAGGCCCGAGCTCTCGACGCTGGTCGAATTTCGCTATCGGCGCGGCTTCGAAGCCGAGTCCGGCAAGAGCGGCGGCACGTCGAACAAGTCGGGGCGCAGCGGCGAGGACCTCACGATCGCGGTTCCGGTCGGAACGCTCGTCCATCGCGCGTATGAAGGAAAGCCGGAAGCCCTCATTGCGGATCTCACGGTTGCCGGAGAGCGCGCGCTCGTTGCCAAAGGCGGGCGCGGCGGCCTCGGCAATCAGCATTTCGCGACCAGCGTGCGCCAGGCGCCGCGCTACGCCGAACGGGGCGAACCGGGCGAGCGCTGCACGCTGCGCCTCGAACTGCGGCTGCTCGCCGACTGCGGGATCGTCGGCGTGCCGAACGCCGGCAAATCGACCCTGCTCTCCGTCGTCTCCGCAGCGCGCCCGAAGATCGCCGATTACCCGTTCACGACCATTGAGCCCCAACTCGGCGTCGTGCGCGTCTCCGATGAAGAATCGTTCGTGCTCGTTGACGTTCCCGGCCTGATCGAAGGGGCGCATGCGGGCGCCGGTCTGGGCGATCGCTTCTTGCGCCACGTCGAGCGCACGCGTGTCCTCCTGCATCTGCTCGACGGCGCAAAACCACTCGACGAGATGCTCGGCGACAAAGCGACGATCGAAGGCGAGCTGCGCGCGTGGAATCCGGCGCTGCTCGAAAAGCCGATGTTGACATGCGTCTCGAAACTCGATCTCCCCGAGGCGCGCACGCGGCTCGCCGAGCTGCGCGAACGCTTCGGCGACGCGCGCGGCATCAGCGCCGTCACCGGGGAGGGCGTGCAGGATCTCGTCTACACGATCGCGCGGGCGATCGAGCAGGCGCCGGTACCGCCGCATGCCGAGCCGGTGGCGCGCATCGATCTCGTACCGCGTGATGCGTTTTCGATCGAGCGCGTGCGTGACGGTACCTTCGTCGTCAGCGGCGAACGCGTGGAGCGCCTGGCTTCGATGACGAACTTCGACTCCGACGAGGCGCTGGCGCGCTTCGAACGCGCGCTCGAGCGCATCGGCGTCGAACGCCGCCTGCGCGAAATGGGCGCCGTGCAAGGGGATACGGTCCGCATCGGCTATATAGAGTTTACCTACTCGTGAGACTCGGTATCTTCGGCGGGACCTTCGATCCCATTCACAACGCACATCTGTTCGTTGCCGAATCGACGCGCCTGTTCGAGGATCTCGACCGGGTGCTCTTCGTGCCCACGAATTCTCAGCACTACCGCGTGCCGGCGCAGGCACCCGTCGAGGATCGCTGCGCGATGGTACGCGCGGCCATCGCCGATAACGCCGCCTTCGAGTTCGAAGACGGCGATCTGCGCCCCGATGCCACCGGATACACCGCCGATCTCCTTCCCGTCTTGAGCGCGCGACATCCCGGTGCGAGCTTCACCTTCATCATCGGCGCGGATTCGCTGGTGAACGCCGACTGGGTACGTTTCGACGAAGTACTCGAGCAACTCGAGCATTTCGTGATCGTACCGCGCACGGGCATTCGTCCGGAGGCAGTTCAGCGCGCGATCGCGACGATCCCGACGAGCCTGCGCGAGCGCGTCCGTACGCTCAACTTGCCGGAGCTTCCCGAATCGGGGACGATGCTGCGCTCGCTGCTCGCGCAGCACCGCAGCGTGCGCTATCTCGTGCCCAATCCGGTGTGGGAATACATCGCAGCGCGCGGTTTGTACGGCTATGCCGACCATCGGCAAACGGCGTAGCGCGACCGTCGCAGCCGCCGCCCTGCTCGCGCTGAACGCTTGCACGCCGGGCCCCGACGATGCTGCGGTTTGCGCAGCCTTCCACGCCGATGCATCGGCGGTCGAAGTCGTCGCAGACGGCAGCATCACGCGCTTGCTCGGGACGTATGCCGGCCGGAGCGATGCCCACGAGGGCTTTCTCCTCCACCTGCGTAGCGGTTGCGATCTGACGGTGCGCGTCGAGAGCAACGTCACGCTCACGGGCCCGATCCCGCTGCACGCGGGGGAGCGCGCCGTCGTCAAAGGCGAGTACGAATACGACGTGTTCGGCGGCGTGATCCATTGGACGCACCGCGAAACACACGGGCGGCATCCGGGGGGGTACGTCGAGGCCGGCGGGCGCTACTATTGGTGAGCGCGCCGACGAATCGAGTGCTACGCGAGATCGTGCTGGCGAGCGGTTCGCCGCGGCGGCTCGAACTGCTGCGCTCGCTCTGTCTCGACATCGAAGTCATGCCCAGCGGCTACGACGAACGCGACGAGCCCGGCGCCGCGCCCGAGGATCTCGCACGGCGCCACGCGCGCGCGAAACTCGACGCCGTTCGCGCGCACGTTCCGGATCGAGCGGTGCTCGCCGCCGACACCGTGGTCGACCTCGATGGGAGGTCCCTCGGGAAGCCGCACGATGCCGCCGATGCAGCGCGGATGCTCCGATCGCTCTCCGCACGAACGCATCGCGTCCATACGGCATACGCGCTCGCACTGCCCGGAAGCGCCTCACCGCTCGAGCGGCTCTCCACGACGGCGGTGCGCTTTCATCCGCTCGACGAAGCGGAGATTGCAGCCTACGTCTCGACCGGCGAGCCGATGGACAAAGCCGGCGCCTACGGCATCCAGGGACGCGCCGCCGCCTTGATCGCATCGATCGACGGCGATTATTTCACGGTGATGGGATTTCCGCTCGGAGACTTCATTCGGCTCCTGCGGCGCTCGGGATTTGCGCTGCCGGAATCGAAGTAGAGCCGAATCCGTCGTGTACACAGACGAACGCAAACTCTTCGCACTGATCGGCGTCATTATCGTTGCCGCTTCGCTGGTGCTCGTTCAAATCGCGGCGGCTCGTACCGGCCGTGAAGGGCCGCTCATGTGGGCGGGCTCGGCGGTCGTCGCCTTCGTCGAGAGCATCGCCTCTTCGGTCGTGGGCGGCGTGCGCGATACCGGTGGGAACATCCTCTCGGTCCCGCAGCTCGGCCGCGAAAACGCCGCGTTGAAGGCTGAAAACGGGCAGCTTCAGACGCAGAACGCGAGACTTCAGGAAGAACTGGCCGCATCGCAGGCCTCAGCAGCCATCGGCCCTATCGCGCAGCGGTATCCCGACGGCATCGAGGCGCGCGTCATCGGCTTTCCGCCCGAGAACGAATCGCGCACCGTGACGATCGACCGCGGCTCGCGCGCGGGCGTGAAGCCGGACGACGGCGTCGTCGCGGCGGAGGGCGTCGTCGGGCGCATCCTCGACGTCGGCCCGTTTTCGAGCACGGTGCTGCTCATCACGGACTATACGAGCCGTATCCCCGCGATCGTGCGGCAAGGACGTTGGTGGGGCATCGCACAGGGCAATCTCACGAGCGTCCATCTGCAATACGTCTCGCAGGACGCGACCTTGCGCCCCGGCGACGTGGTCGTGACCGGCAACGGCCGCTCCTTCGCATCCGGCGTTCCCATCGGCACCATCGTCGAGGTCGACCGGAATGACGCCGCGCTCTATCAAACCGCCGTGTTGCGCCCCGCCGTCGAACTCGGCGCCCTCGATCGCGTTGTCGTACTCACGAAGTAGCGCGCGCTCGCTGCGCGCCACCGGGCCGGAATGGCGTACGGCGGCGGCGTGGCTGCTCGCAGCGCTCGTCGTGCAGGGAACGCTCATGCACTTCGCCGCCGTGCGCGGTGTCGAGCCGAGCCTCGTGTTCGTCGCGGTCGTGTGGTTTGCGATGCGAACCGGTATCGGACGCGCGATGCTCTACGGCTTCTTCGCCGGCCTCGGCGAAGACATGCTCGCCTTCGACGCGGGCGGCGCCTGGACGATCGCGACGATGGTCGCAGCGATGCTCGCGTCGCTTCCCACGCGGCGTTTCTTCGAAGACTCGATGCCGTTCTTCATGATCGTGACGGGCTTGGGGACGTTGGTACGCGCCCTGATCTTCTGGAGCGTAAAGAAGATCGAAGGCTTTCCAGCCGGCCTGGGTGCGATGCACTTCCACGAAGCGCTCATCCAGGCCGCGCTCAATGCTGCCCTCGCCGCCGTCGTCATGTTCCTCGCACGGCGTTTCGAGCGGCGCGCGATCGCGAGACGTCGCCGATGAACCCCATTTATGCTCGCCGCCAAAAGAAGGGCTGGGAGCGTCCATCCTTACGGATTTTGCTCTTTGCCGCGCTGATGGCGGTGGCATTGCTATGCCTGGTCGCACGCTTGGCCGTCCTCCAGCTCATCGATGGAGCGCGGTATCGCGCGGCGGCGCAGGAGAATCAAATCCGCCTCATCCGGGTCTCCGCTCCGCGCGGCCTCATCTACGATCGTTCCGGGCACGCGCTCGCGCGCAGCCGCCCGTCGTTCGTCGTCGGCGTGATTCCCTCGGAGATCGGCGATCTCGGCAGCGAGATCGCACGCCTCTCGGAGACGATCGGCGTGCCGCAAGCGACGCTGCTGCAGCGGCTCTTCCATCATCACGGCATCAACTACACGAGCTTCGCGCAGATCGAAGCGAACGAACCGTACGGGCCCATCGTGCTCGCCGTCGATCTCCCCGTGCCCATCGTCGCACGCCTCTCCGAGATATTGACCGATCTTCCCGGCGTCGATCTCGAGGTGCAGCCGATTCGCGATTACCCCAACGGCGATCTCGGGTCACACATCCTCGGCTACGTCGGAGAGATCAGCCAAGACGAATACGCGCGGCTGCGCAGTCGCGGATATTCGCTCAACGACGTCGTCGGCAAGGACGGCTTGGAAGCGGAATACGACGCGTACCTGCGCGGTCAGCCCGGCGGCGAGCGCATCGAGGTCGACGCGTCGGGGCAGGTTGTGCGCGGAGCGCGCTTCCCGCAGAAGCCGGCGACGCCCGGCGACGCTTTGCTGACGTCGATCGATTGGCGCCTGCAACGCATCGTCGAGGAAGCGCTTGCGCGGGGCATCGCCTCCTGGGGCCACGGGCAGCCGCTCTCCGGTGCGGTCGTCGCCGAGGATCCGTACACCGGAGAAATTCTCGCGCTCGCGAGCTTCCCGAACTTCGACCCGAACGATTTCGTCACCGGCAACTCCGCGAACGTCGAGGCCGACTTGACCTCGCCGCTCGAGCCGCTCTTCGACCGCGCGATCGCCGCCGCTACGCCTACCGGCTCGACGTTCAAGATGGTCACGGGCTCGGCGGCGCTTACGGAACGCGTCATCGGCGTGAACCAGGTCGTCTACGACAGCGGAGCATGGAACTGCGGCGGCTATCTGGCGCGCGACATCGCCGCCGGTGGGCTCGGCGACACGACGTTCGTCCCCGCGCTCGCCGCCTCGAGCGACGCTTACTTCTACCGACTCTCGTGGTACCTAGGCAACGAACGCTTGCGCAAATATGCACTCGCATTCGGCTTGGACAAGCGCAGCGGCATCGACCTGCCGGGCGAAGGCGAGGGGAACTGGCCGACCAACGCGTGGATGCAGAAGACCTACGGCGTTCCACTCGAGCCGAGCGACGTCTGCGTTCTCGGCATCGGGCAGGGCGCGATGCAAGCAACGCCGCTCCAGATGACTAACGTCGCGTCCGCGGTCATCAACGGCGGCACGCTCTATCGCCCGCATGTGGTCCTGCAGATCCGCGCTCCAAACGGGTCGATCGTCGAGACCTTTCGACCGCACGTCATTCGTCAGGTCCCGGTGACGCAGGCGGCGCTGTCAGCGGTACGCGCCGGCATGGCGCGTGTCACGGATCCTGGTGGGACCGCCTACGGCCTCGCGATCGACGGCCTTCCGTTTTCCGGAAAGACCGGGACCGTCGAGACCAGCGGCGGACACGGCCCGAATACCACGTGGTTCATCTGCTGGGCACCGACCGATCATCCAAAGTTTGCGCTCGCCGTCTACATCGACCGCAGTGGCGGCTACGGCGCGTCGGTTGCCGCACCGATTGCGCGAGCGATCTTGGTCAAGTACTTTCGGAAGCGTGGGTAGCGGCTTCGCGGCGGAGCGCGAGTAGGGCGCGCCAAATCGCGTCGCGCACCGTTGCGTCGTATTCGTCGGCGAGCGCATCCTCGAGCACGCCCGCGCTCCAAGCATTGCCGAGCAGCGCCAACCGGCCCACGATCGCGATGCGCTCCTGCGCCTTTGGAACGGGTGCGTCGCCGACGACGCGTCTCGTCCACATGAGGTCCGGCGGGGAGAGCGGAATGGCACCGGACGACTCGATCGCGATCGGACGCCGAGACGAGCGCAGATAGACGGCGAGCGCAAGCAGGACGACGACGAGAATCCCGATCAGCGGCATGCTTAGGGAGCCCGGCTCGCGAGCGCCGCGGCACCGCGTAGCGCATCCAGCACGGCAGCGAGTCGTTCGTCCAGCTCGCGCTCCTCGCCGTTGACGAGCCATCGCACGAATATCTGCGGCGACTGATCGGCAAACGCGGCGAGGCGATCGAGCAGGCGCCGGCGGTACGGCTCGAGGACCTCGCAGCGCGCCCCGTGGTATTCGATCGAGGTTCCGAGTAGTTCCGCGCACAGGATCCATGGATTCACCGAACCGAGCGGCGATGAGTGCACCTCCGCGATCAGTGCCTCCACGCGGTCGGAATCGATGAGGCCGGCGATCCGCACGCCATCGGTCGGCAATGCCGTTTCAGGCTCTCCGTTTCCCAGCGTCATGCGCGCGGCATCGATCAAGCGTTCGCGTTCCGGCATCGTTTCCATATCGCCGGCTGCGATGACGAGCGGGATGCGCACGAACAATCGCTCCGCGCGCTCGCGCAAACTCGCGGCCGCAGGAACGAGCGCGGACAACACGATGAGATGACAAAGCGGCGTCGTGCCGAGAGCGCCGTCGAGCAGGCGAACGCGGCGCAGCATTTCCTGCGCCTCGCACACCATCACCGGACTGCCGGTACGGCTTCTTCTTCGACGGGTTTGATGAGCAAGGAGAGCGTAGAAACGATGCGTTCCGCACGTTCGCCCGGATGCTGTGCGAGAAACCGCTCCACCGCGGGCGCGCGTCCCGAGCCGGCTAACACGCGCGCAGCGGCCAGCGCGACCGCCTCGTTGGGATCGCGTAACGCGAACTCCAGCAAGCGGTGAGCGCGATCGTCGTGGAGCGCGGCGACGGCGAAGACGAGATCGCATCGAGCCGATTCCGACAACCCGGCAAACTCTTGTCCCGCTTCGTTCGTCCAATCGGTCGTCGCCGCAAGCGGCTCCCGATCGACTTGATCGAGCAGTGTTGGCCCTTCGGTCGTCCGCCGCGGGGCGACGACCGCATAGAGCCCCAGTCCGATACCGAGAACGAAGAGAACGGCGATGGCGATCGTAATCATGGGCGATTTGCCTCCGAAAAGCCTTCTAAGAAACCTAAGGGACCGCGGCGCGAAGCGAGGTGGAGAAAACGTCGAGCGCGCCGTCGAGTGCGCTGTCCGCGCGGCGCTGCAGGGCTTCGACGAACTCCGGCGATTCGACGTCGCATAGCGCATCGAGGCGGTCGACCAGCAACGCCCGATAATGCTGCGCTTGCGGCGTGGAATCGGGCAGAAGGCGCGCGAGGGCAGCCCATGGGAGCGCCGTGGCGAGTTCCGTGCCGCGCAGCCGTTCGCCCAACTCGCGGAGCACGCCGGGATCGTAGCTGCCCCGCAGGATGACGGCGGCGCTGGGCGGATCGGCCGGCACGCCGCATGCCGTGCCGGCATCGTGCAGGAGGCGCTCGACCGTCGCGCGCGATGACGGCGTCTCGACATCGCGCGGCGCGATCGCATAACTCGGAAGCCGGAGTTTGATGAAGAGCCGATCGAGTTCTTCGCGCAGCGCTTCCGCAACCGGTGCGAGGGAAGCGCGGCCGTCGCCGAGCGCTTCCGGAAGGAAGGCGCGCACCGCAAACAAGTGGGTCACCAGTCCGGCGAATCGGGCTTCCTCGAGGAAGCGCAGCGTGCGCGCGAGCCATTCACCGCTGAATGCCAGGACCGTTCCCGTCGAAGACCTGCCCTCGCCGAACCTGCCGTTCCCGTTGCCGGACGCATAGTGTGAGACGCCCGCGCTCTCGCCGTTGACCGGCGTCGCCGAGAGATCCACGTAACGATCCTCGCGCGCGGCTTCGGCCGTCGGGCCGACGAGCCCCTCGAGGCCGAACTGCAGCCCGGGGATCGCATTGGCGAAGACCGGCGCGGCGCGCACCTTCAATTCATCCGAAGCTATTTCGTCGTAGCGCTCGCCGTCGTAGGTGACGTGCGCGACGCGCACGATCGCTTCTCCCGCAGGCAATTGGTTGTGCACGACATCGCGCCAACGGATCGTCGCCTCGACACCGGGATCGAACTCGTTGAGCATGATACCGCGCTCGCTCGCGAACGGTCCGAGCGCGCCGACGTCTCGGATCGGAACGTCGTTGACCGTCGTGGAGTTGGGAACGTAGATGAGCGAGGTCGGCTGCGCGACCCGAATCTGCACCTGGCGCGCCGGTCCGTCACCGCCGTTTCGAAGATGCAGCGCCCATTCGACGGTCTCGCCGAGATCCGCGGCGTCGATCGGGTTGCTGCGGAAGGTTCCCACCGAGAAGTCCGGCGTTGCGGTGGTTACGATCGTCAGCCGCTCGAGCGGAACCGGCAGCATGGAATCGGCCGTCAGCACGGCATCGACGGTCAGGGGGTGCTCCTTTGGAACGCTGCGCAGGAGCCGGAGCCCCAGACGCGCCTGCGCCCCGGCACCCGCCGCCATTTCGCCGAAGAGAATCGAGGATCGTTCGCGCGTCGCGCCTTCGACGCTCTCGAAGCGCGCTTCGGGCGAGATCAGCAGCCGCACGCGGACGTTCCGCGCCACGTCGCTGCCGATGTTCGAGATATAGACGACGACCTCGGCCAGTTGGTTCGGACGGAGCAACGCGCCCGTCGAAAGCTCCATTCGCGAACTGCCGGTCGAAAATGCCGGATGCGAATCGACGCGCCAGCTCGTTTCGCCGAGTTGCGTCTCGCCCAGCTCTTGCGTCGTCAGACTCGCGCCCAGGACGATCTCGCTGCGATCGGCGTATGGGGTGCGGACGCGCCCCTGCAGGGTGATCCGGCGCTGAACGTAGGGATCGATTGCACCGAGATCCGCCGCGAAGGCTTCCATCGGAATGCGAACGCCGCGTTCGGCGAGCCGAACGTCTTCGAGCGCCGGATCCACGCGGAGTTGGAGTGTGGAGCGGAGCGCGGGCGCGCTGCCGTCGTTCGCGATCGAGATCGTCGCCTCGATCTCTTGCCCGGGGCGCACCACCTCTTCACCGCTGCGCGCGATGGTGTTGCGGCGCCGCACCAGTGCCGGCTCCGAGCGGACCAGCACGCTGCGCTCGAAACGCCGAACGGCTTCGCCTTGTGAGGGCTGCCACGCGAGCGTCGCGTAGACGGGCAGCGAGGTGCCGTCGGGCAGCGGCGCGACGACGATCGCCTCGCTGCGCAGCTCGACGCGATCGCCGCCTTCCACGCGTCCAAGGTCGAAAGAGAGTTGATCCACGCGCCGCTCGCGCGTCGGCCGCCCGTCGACGCGCGCCGCGCCGCGCACCGCAATCAGCGCGTCGAGTAGATCCACCGAAAGGGTCACCGCCTCGGCCGCGGCCGTGCCCGCGTTGCACGCGACGAAGGTCAGCACGACGCGCTCGCCCGGGTGCACCTGCGTCGCCGGTTCCACCGAGAACGAGGTGCGGTCGTCGCCGAAATCGGGTGCGGCGCGCACGACTAGCGCGGCGGGCTCGAGCGAAAATGCCGGCGTTTCCTGCGAGGCGATCTGCGCGTTCGCAACGATCCGCGTGCCGTCGGAGAGCGGTGAATCGATGCGTACTCGGTAGACCAGCATCGCGCTCGCGCTCGCCGAGAGCGCCGAGGCGACGATGGGCGCGTAGACGCGATCGTATCCGCAGCCCAGATCGCGCTCGATCTCGCGCCCGTTCACGCGCGCCGATCCTGGAATGTAGGATGCGTGTTCGGGAATCGGCGCGACGACCACGACGTCGTGCGCGCTCGACTCACCGGCATTGTGAACGCGGACCGTGATCTCGGCTTCACCGCCCGGCGCGGGATCGCGCCGCGTCTCGATCGTGATACCGGTCAGCGCATTGAGCAGTTGCGGCCGGCTGCGGGCGATGAGTCGCACGACGTTGGAGCCGACCGGCTGCACCTCGAAGGAGGCGACGGCCGCTTGAAGCTCGATCGTGGTGCCGTTCTCGATCGCACCGACGACGCTGTATGCGACCTCGATGCGACGCTCCTCACCGGGCGCGACGTCGCCGATGTGCGCACCGTTGCGCCCGAGCAGCGGGGAGTTGCCTAACTCGTCGTCGAGGTCCGCGCCGTCGAGCCGACCGGTTCCGACCAAGTACACGAGCCCGTCGGGAAGATTGAAGCGTACCCGAACCCCGGTCGCGGGCGCTCCGCCGTTGTTGCGAAACGTGAACCAGGCGCGCACCGTCATCCCAGGTTCCAACTCGCGCTCGGGAGAAACCACGAGCGTTCTGAGACCTTCCGGCAACGTCGGCGCGCCCGGCGTGAATACTTCCGACAGGGTACGCATAGTAGGGCATGACTGCTTCGCCGTGCCGGACGGGCCACCTTGACGAAATTCTACTGCTTTAGTCACTGCGAGAGGGGCCATTAGATGCTTGCCGTCACGGAAGATCGGATCGCCGCCGCGGTTGCACGGCTGGGTTCGGAGAACGCCTTCCAGGTGCTCGCCCGGGCTCGTGCGCTCGAGGCGAAGGGGCGGCGGGTGGTCCACATGGAGATCGGCGAGCCCGATTTCGATACCCCCGAGCACATCAAGGCGGCGGCGGTCGACGCCCTCCGCGCCGGCTACACGCACTACACGCCGTCGGCCGGTTCGGCCGATCTTCGCGCTGCGGTCGCGGCGTACGCCGGCAGCTTCCGTCACATCAAGCCCGCGTACACTCCCGAGAATGTCGTGATCGGCCCCGGCGCCAAGCCGGTCATCTGGAACACGCTGTCCGCGCTGCTCGATCCGGGTGACGAGTTCGTGTACTTCGATCCGGCCTATCCCGCGTACGCCTCCGCCGCGAGCTACCTCCAGGCAAAGGTCACCGCGATCCCGCTACGCGAGGAGCGCGGCTGGCGCATGGACCTCGACGAGTTGGAGCGGTGCGTCTCGGATCGCACGAAACTGCTGGTCATCAATTCGCCGCACAATCCGACCGGCGGCGTGCTCCTGCCCGAAGACCTCGAGCGCATCGCCGCGCTCGCACGGCGCCTTGACTTTCTCGTGCTCGCCGACGAGATCTACAGCCGCAACTTCTACACGGAGGGGGAGTACGTCTCGATCGCCTCGCTGCCCGACATGCGCGAGCGTACGATCGTCGTGGACGGCTTCTCGAAGGCGTATGCGATGACGGGATGGCGCTTGGGCTACGCGTTGATGCCTGAAGGACTCGCCAATGTCGTCACGCTCTTCAACAACAACACGTTCAGCTGCGTCGCCTCCTTCGTGCAGCAGGCGGGACTCGC
Organism: Candidatus Tyrphobacter sp.; assembly: GCA_036567865.1. Taxonomy (GTDB): domain Bacteria; phylum Vulcanimicrobiota; class Vulcanimicrobiia; order Vulcanimicrobiales; family Vulcanimicrobiaceae; genus Tyrphobacter. Next base: position 43,509 of record DATCTQ010000070.1, read on the forward strand.
CGCGCTGAACGGACCCGATGCTCCGGTGCGCGAGATGAACGCAACGTTCCACCGGCGCCGCGACCGCATCGTGGCAGGGCTGAACAAAATTCCAGGGCTCTCGTGCACGCTGCCGGAGGGCGCGTTCTACGCGTTTGCCAACGTCTCGCGCATCACGCAGGACGATCGCGCGCTCGCGCGCTTCCTCTTAGATGAAGCGGGCGTAGCCTGCACGGGCGGCTCCGCCTTCGGAAAAGCGGGAAGCGGGTATCTGCGCTTTTCGTACGCGGCTTCGATCGAAGACATCGATTGGGCCCTCGACGCGATCGCGCAAGCGCTCCCGAAGTTCAAGGGGCCGGTCGTAACTCAGTCGGCATGATCTCACCCCTTGCCGTCCTCGCATTGCTCGCCGCCGCTGCGCTGCCGGTGACGGCGAGTGCGGCTCCGCCGGCGCAGGCGTCGATGCCTTCCGCGAGCGCGTCGCCGGCGCCGAGCCCGCCGAGCGACGACGCGCTCATGGCGCGGGCGAAGGAGTGGCTCGGGCGCATCCAGACGGGCAACGTCGATCGCACGCAATTCGACGCTCGCTTGAACGCCGAACTCACGCCGGGCGTCCTACGGCAAATGGCCGGATTAGTCGGCCGCCTCGGTCAGCCCAGCGCGTTCTCGCTCGCCGGCATCGAGGACGTCGACGGTGGATTTACCGCATACGTGTACACAGTGACGTTTCGCTCCGGTGTTTGGAACGAGATATTCCAACTCGACAGCGACGGAAAGATCAGCGGCCTCAACTTCAGCCCCGCACCGTAGGTACGCGATCTAGGAGCCTGTCGGAGTATGGCCGTTTTCGGATTCGGTACCGAATTTTGTTCGAAGACGAGGCGCGATGAGGGAGCGAAGCCGTAGCTTCGTGACCGAAGAGCAACGAAGTATTCGGGCAAAAGGCGGCCCGAAGACGGAAATGTGCCATACTCCGACGGGCTCCTAGGGAAGGCGGGTAGCCTTCCGGCTTGAGCGGGTACCATCACGATCGCTTCTTCTTTCCAGATGAGTTGAGTTTTACAGCCGCGCGGATGAGATTCTTGAACGCTGCCTCATTGATCTCGTCGCCTTCATGAATATCGATGGCGCGTCTGACGTTTCCGTCCTGATTGAAGAGATGCTTAGGATCGTTCAGCGACGCGCCCTTGTGAAACGTCAGCTTCACATGATCCTTGTATGATTCGCCGGTGCAGATGCCCCCATTGTGAGACCAAACCGGAACCCCCCTCCATTTCCATTCTTCGATGATTCCTGGGGCCGCTTCTTTGATGAGCTTGCGCACATGGCGAAGCGTTGCCCCGCGCCAGTCGCCAAGTTCTGCGATTCTCTCACTGATCAGCTGAGAAGGCGTTCTTTCCGGCTTCTTGGCTGCTTTCTTGTTCATCGTATCAACGTTCGAAGACCACCGCGTCTTAGCCCTTCGGCGGTTGACGTAACCCCACGATCGCGCCGTTCGGATCTTTCACACTGGCGACCAGCAGTCCGTAGGCGACGTCGGTAATCTCTTGCACGACGGTGCCGCCCGCAGCAACGAGCGCTTTCACGCTCGCCGCGATGTCGCTTACCGTCCAATACGCGAGCCCGCCCGGTTCGCGTTTACCTCCGCTCGGAACGAGCCCGATTTCCATATCGCCACTTCTGTAGCCGACGTACTGGGGTGAATCGACATAGGGGTCAGCGCCGGTGAGCTCACCAAAGAATCGCTTGGCTTTGGTCAGGTCGGCCACGGTATAGATGATAAGGGAGACGCCCTTCAAGATTCCATACTCCTTTCATGTCTATAGCTGGTCACCCGAGTTTCATCGCGCGCTTGACGTCGCGCAACACGCCGGCAGCAATCTCCCTCGCGCGCGCGGTTCCCTCCGCGATGATGCCGTCGACCAACACCCGATCTGCGCGAAAACCGGAGAGGCGCTCGCGCACGGGGCGAAGATACGCATTCAGCGCTTCGGCAAAGTCACTCTTGTCCGCAACGCAGCCCAACTCGCCCGAGCGGCAGGTCGCGGCGATGCCGTCGAGGCGTAGCGGATTTGCGAATCTCCAGAGCGCGAAGACCGGACAGATCTCCGGACGCCCCGGGTCGCCGCGCCGAATCTTCTGCGGGTCCGTGACCATCGAGCGCACCTTCCTCGTCGTCGTCTCTTCGTCGTCGGCGATGAAGATCGCATTGTCGTAGGATTTACTCATCTTGCGGCCGTCGATGCCCGGCACCTCGGGAAACTCCGAGAGCGTCGGCTGCGGTTCGACCAGCACCTCGCGTCCCTCGCCATAGAGGTGATTGAAACGCCGCACGACCTCGCGCCCGAACTCTAGGTGCGCAACCTGATCGCGCCCGACCGGAACGCGTTCACCGCGAAAGATGGCGATGTCGCAGAGCTGCAGGAGTGGGTAGCCGAGAAACCCATACGTTGCGATCTCGCTACCGAGCGCTTCGATCTGTCCTTTGTAACTGGGAACGCGTTCGAGCCAGGAAACCGGCACGATCATCCCAAGGAGCGTGTGCAGTTCTTCGATTTCCGGAACGCCCGACTGCAAGTAGATCGTCGCTTTCGCCGGGTCGACGCCCGCCGCGAGCCACACCGCCACCATCTCCTCTCGCGCAGCGCGGATCGCCTGCGGGTCGGCGAAGCCCGTGGTATACGCATGCAAATCGGCGATCTCGAAGAACGCCTCGGCCGTCTCGCAGTAGTTTGCCCACTGCGTCAGGACGCCGACCAGATGACCGACGTGCAACGCCCCGGTCGGGCGCATTCCGGACATGACGCGTGGTTTGCTCACGCGCCACCGTTTCCACGCGCCATCGCCGTCATCTTCGTGCGCACGTACTCGCGCGC
>DATCTQ010000071.1:0-21892 GCA_036567865.1 Candidatus Tyrphobacter sp.
AGCCGGTGTTGTTCCAGCGACTCGTCGTCGCCGTGATGTAGTTCGCGGTCAACTGGACCAGGTTCTGGTCGTTGAACTGATCGGCGAACGTTACCGATCCACCGCCGGTGTGCGTGATCAGGTCGTAGTCCGGCGCGACCGGGGAGCCCGTCCCGAAGTCGTACCCGAACGTCGAGTGCGGACCATCTTCGTTCCAGTCCGTGAACATCGAGTAGGCATAGATGCGTACGTACGCGTTGTCGGTGAAGGGATGCGTCCACTGCAACTTGCCGATGCCGACGTCGTTGTGGTAGAGGTCCTGCGTGTTGGACGGTGTCTGCCCGTAGAAGGGCCGGAACCGCGGGCTGTTCGGCTGGTAGTAGAGCTGGTACGGCAATCCGGATCCGGCGCCGCCCGCTCCCGTGTTCACCTGCGTGCCGAACGGGAGATTGTAGGTCGTGGCGTCGGCGTACGACGGGTAGTTGACACCCGCGACGTACGGGTTGCCGGTGTTGTTCAGCGTGTACTGCGCAACGCCGGGGCCGTTGTCGATCGGCGAGTTGTTGAAGAACGTCTGCATCGCCGAGTCGCTCCAGAGGAGCTGGAAGTCGTCTCTCTGGCCGTCGCGGCGCGGAACCGCGAGGTGCAGGTTGACGACGTTTTCACGATCGGTGTTGAACGATTGCGTGCCCGCGTACGGGCCGGCATACGAGAGACAGTCACCGTACGTGTAGGCCGTTCCCGGAAACCCGCCATTTGCTCCGTACGAGCCCGCGTATGCTCCGGCGCCCGCGCCGGCGACGCCGCCGAAGAGACCGGTGTTCGGAATGCAGAGATTCAGAACGCCTTGCCCTGTGGCGGTATCGAAGTCTGCGAACAGCGGACTATACGCAGCGTAGGCCGATCCCGGTGTAGCGAGGCTGCCGCCGTTCTGCTGGTCGACGTTGCGGAAGGCCTGGTTGTAGCCGCTGATGCCGACGTAGTACGAGAAGTTGCGGTCCGGCGTGGAGCCGCCCGCTTCGAACTTGGCTTCGTGGTAGTAGGCCTCGGTCGCGATGCCGCCCTCGAGCGAGGCAAAGCCCGGATACGTACCGGTCTTGATGACCTGGTTGATGAATCCGGAGACGCCGTTCGAAGAGACGCTCACCGGGCCGCCGCCGGTGTAGACTTGCAGTTCTTGCAGGCCAAGGCTCGACTCCGTCGAGCTGTTGTATTGGTCGAACGCCCGGTTGACCGGAACGCCGTCATACTCGAAGCCGGTCGTCCACGGCAGTTCGCCGTGTATGACGACCATTTGGTTCCAGCCCATGCCGCCGGTCGGAACGTAGAGTCCCGGAACCGAGGAGATGGCCGAGTAGGCGCTGTTCAGGTTACCGCCGCCGCCGAGTGCCGCAGTGGCTTGCTGCTGCGCGGCGCTGACGCTGTAGAGGTCGCCGCCGACACCGGCTCTCACCAGTGACGCCGCGGTCGTCTGCTGCGTCGCGATCACTCGAAGTGCTCGCGGTGCAATCATGACGAGTTGCTGCGTTTGGTCGGCAAAGACCGTTTCGCCCGCCTGCGAAATACTTTGATAACCGTCTTTTTGGACGCTTACCGTGTACGTATCGGGCGCGAGCGTAAGGAACAGGAAGTGTCCTTGCGCATCCGTCGTGGTGGTCGCAGTCTGCGATGGGGAGGCCGCCGTAACCGATGCTCCGGCTATCGGTGCCCCTTGATCATCGTGAACGACGCCTGCGATACCACCGGTGGTCCCTGCCAGTGCCCATGTTCCCTGGAACAGGAAGCTTACCGATAAGATCGCGGCTAGCGCCACTCGACGGAGGGTCCGTGTTGAACGCATTACCTAAACCCTCAATCTTCAGTTGATAGTGATATTGCGCCGCAAGGGGGCCACCTCGGGCACGCTTGCCCTCAGCAGTCTCCCAGACGACGTATGGGGGGTTCCTTCGGTCGCTCCGGGGGCGTTCCTTTATGCCTCCTTAAAAAAAGCAGGCGCTACCCGCGGGCCATGGCCTCTTGGAGAAGGCGAGGGATTTCGGAGGGGCGCCCGGCAACCGGGACCCCGGCGGCCTTGAAGGCCTCGATCTTGCTCTGCGCCGTCCCGAAGGCGCCCGAGACGATCGCTCCCGCGTGGCCGAGCGACTTGCCCGGCGGGGCGTTGCGACCCCCGATGAAGGCCACGACCGGCTTGCTCGCGAGGTGCCCGGCAATCCAGGCGGCGGCCTCCTCTTCATCGGAGCCGCCGATCTCGCCGCAGATCACGATCGCCTCGGTCTGGGGGTCGCTCGCGAACTCGCGCAGGCAGTCGACGAAGGTGCTGCCGATGATTGGATCGCCCCCGATGCCGATGCAGGTGGACTGGCCGAGGCCGGCACGGGTGAGGCCGTCGACGACCTCGTAGGTCAGCGTACCGGAGCGGGAGATCAAGCCGACCCCGCCCGGCGAGAAGACGTGCCCCGGCATGATCCCAACCGAGGCCTTTGCGGGCGAGATCAACCCGGGACAGTTCGGCCCGATCATCCGCATGCCGCCCGTCGAGCCGGCCACCTTTAGGGTGTCGTGGACGGGGACGCCCTCGGTGATGCAGACGGCCAGCGCGATTCCCGCTTCGTGTGCTTCGTAGAGCGCGTCGGCGGCGAAGGGCGGCGGCACGAAGATCACGCTCTGCGTCGCCCCGGTTGCGTCAACGGCTTCCTTGACGGTGTTGAAAACCGGCAAGCCGTGCTCGCTCTTCTGCCCGCCCTTGCCCGGCGTCACGCCGCCGACGATGCGCGTTCCGTAGGCGAGCATGCGGCCCGTGTGATAGGAGCCCTCGGAACCGGTGATCCCCTGCACGATCACCTTGGTGTTCCGATCGAGAAAGATGCTCATTGAGCGAGTTCTACGGCACGGGCGGCGCCTTCGTCCATCGTTTCGACCGGCGTCATGCCGGCACGCGCCAAAATCGCGCGCCCCTCTTCTTCATTCGTGCCCGTCAGACGAATCACGAGGGGAACTTTGCGCGAGACCGTCTGCTGGAGCGCGGTGACGATCCCACGCGCCACCTCGTCCCCGCGCGTGATTCCGCCGAAGATGTTGATGAAGAAGACCTTCGCATGCGTGTGGTTCATCACCAACTCGTAACAACTGCGCACGAGTTCGGCGTTCGCGCCGCCGCCCACGTCCAAGAAGTTCGCGACCTTCCCGCCGGCGCTCATCACGGCGTCCATCGTCGCCATCGCGAGACCCGCGCCGTTGGCCATCGTGCCGACCGTCCCGTCGAAGCGGCGGAAGTTGCGAATGCCCAGACCCGCCTGCGCGGCGAGCGTCTCGTCTTCGTCGAGCGGCAACACCTTCTGCCACTCCGAAAACTCGGGATGACGGAAGAGCGCATCGTCGTCCAACTCGACCTTCGCGTCCGACGCGACGACGTTTCCGTCGGCGGTGAGCGCGAGCGGATTGATCTCGACCAGCTTCGCGCCATACCTGAAGAAGAGATCGTAGAGCGCGCCCGCGATTGCGGGAAAGGCTTTGCGATATCCCGGATCGAGTTGCGAGGAGAAGGCCAACTCGCGACCGATGAAGGGCGAGTAGCCGACGGCCGTGTCGACGAAATGCTTTGCGATCGAATCGGGATGCCGCTCGGCGACCTCTTCGATCTCCATGCCGCCGAAGCGGCTGGCCATCATCACGGGGCGCTTGCGCGCGCGATCGATTGTGATCGCAGCGTACGCTTCGTGTGCGATCGGGAGTTTCTCCTCGACGAGCACCGAGCCGATGCCCTCGCCGTCCGGATTCTGGCGGTTGGGCGGCATCGGCGTCGCCATGATCTCGCGCGCGACGCTACGTGCTTCGTCGGCGGTGTTCGCGAACTTGATCTTGCCCGCTTTGCCGCGGCCGCCCATGAGCACTTGCGCTTTCACGACCCACGCTCCAGGATTGCCGGCAACGAACTGCGCGGCGTCGTCAGGCGTGATGCAATGGCGCGAGCGCGGCACGGGGATGCCCACCCGGCGGAAGAGTTCCTTCCCCTGATACTCCATGAGATTCATTGCAGGGGCCGCTCGTTCGCCGCGACCGACCGCCGCCCTGCGCTTTGCTTTAGCGGGCTCCGGGAACCTCGCAAGACTCGAACGCGAGATCGTAGATGCCGAGTCCCGCGCCCCCGGCGGTCAGCCGAAGGTCGCGCGCCGGCGCGTAGTGCGCGTTCATGATCACGTCGTAGGCTCGCCCCGCGTCGACGTCGACGTACGAGTGCCCGCCCGCATCGTAGCGAAGGTCGCTGCCCGCGTCCTCGTGCGCCACGGGTCTACCGTCTTGCGTCACCTCGACGCGAATCGTGCCGTGCTCGGGCTTCATCACGATCTCGACCTGGATGGCATGGTAGCGCATCGCGAGGTAGCCGTTACCGGCATCCGAGAGCGCGGCGTCGTGCGTCAGGTGCCAATACCCTTGGAGGTAGACGGCACCGTCGCGATGATCCCCGCCGGGGTCTGTGTAGTCCGCGCTCGACGCGCGGCTACCGGAGGCGGCATCGGCGATCGGCGCACGCCCGACGATCACCTCGGGGGTCTTCGGGTAACAGACCGCGCCGGGCTTGTCGTAACTATCTTGCGGAAGCAGCGCCATCAGCGGCGGCAGGTTCAGGCTCGGCTGCGTGACCTTCAAGATCAGTTGAATCTTTCGCTCGGTGTCCGGGTAGCCGCCCTCACCGCCGAAGCTCTCGATGAGTTGCCCGTTCGGCGCGTAGAGATACTCGTGCGGCCAGCCGTCGTTGTGATACCGGTTCCAAATCGCGTCATGATCGTCCATCACGATCGGCCACGTGATCCCGAGCCGCCGCGCGCCCGCCTCGACGTTCTGCCGCTCGCCGGAGAAACCAAACTCGTTCGTGTGCACGCCGATGATCTCAAAGCCGTATCGGTGATAGCGCTTGTACCACTCGCGCAAATACGGCAGCGTGCGCAAACAATTGATGCAGGTGTATTCGAAGAAGTCGATGAGGACGGTCTTGCCGCGCAGATCGGCGACGGTCAGCGGGGGGCTGTTGATCCAGCCGGTGTTTCCGTCGAAGCTGGGAATCCCGATGCTGTTGATCGCTTGCTGGGCAGGCGCATGGGTGGGGAGCAAGAGCGCCGCTCCCAACGCGAGCGCCGCGACCAAAGCCAAGGCACGATCCGTACGCCGCATCACCATCTTCTATTACCATCAGTCCCAGGCGCAGTCCTACGCATCGCCCTTGTCAAACACGGCGCCCGCGTGATGGACGGGCGTTGGGGCGTTTCGATGGCGTCGACGACCAAGCTGATACCTTGCGTCGCTGCCGGTTCGATTCCGGCACGCTCCAACCGCCCACGATTCCTTGCCGGACATGGGCGCCCTGTGATAGTGTGAGGTAGAGGTATCAGCTTGGCTGTCACAACTGCGGGGGCGTCGAAAGGCGCTCCCGCAGTCTTGTACTCCCGCTGCGCTATTATTCCAGTCTTCCGAGCAGCGAGCGGGCGATGATCAACTGCTGGATCTCCGAGGTGCCTTCGTAGATCTCGGTGATCTTCGCGTCGCGGTAGTAGCGCTCGACGGGAAACTCCGTCGTGTAGCCGTAGCCGCCGTGAATCTGCACGGCTTCGGCGGCATGGAGGCGCGCGGCAGTCGAAACGAAGTATTTCGCCTTGCTCGCTTCGAGTGCGAAGGGTTCGCCCGCATCGGCGAGTGCCGCAGCGCGATGCGTCAGCAGGCGCGCCGCGTCGAGGTCGGTTGCCATGCGCGCGATCTTGAACGAGACGCCCTCGAAGGCGCCGATCGGCTTTCCGAAGGCGTGCCGCTCCCGTGCGAACTTCACCGACGCATCGAGGCAGGCGGCAAGAATGCCGAGGGCCTGCGCCGCGATGCCGATTCGCCCGCCTGCAAGCGCCGTCATCGCGTTGCCGAACCCGGCGCCCTCCGGGCCGAGGCGCGCTTCGGCATCGACGCGCACGTTTTCGAAGGCGAGGTCGCAGGTGTCGCTCGTGCGAACGCCCAGTTTCTCGGTCACGCGCTCGACGTGCACGCCGTCGCTGTTCGGATCGATCAGAAACGCGCTCATGCCTTTCGCCCCGGCGTCGCCGCTGCGAAACATCGCCATGACGACCGCGGCAAAGCGGCCGTTCGTGCACCATTGCTTGCGGCCGTTCAAGACGTAGCCGTCGCCGTCGCGCGCCGCGGTCGCACGGATCTGCGCGGCATCGGATCCCGCATCGGATTCGGTGAGCGCGAATCCCGCGATGGCATTCTGCGCCGCGAGCGCGGGCAGCCACCGTTGCTTCTGCGTCTCGCTGCCGAGTTTGTCGATCGCCGCGCAGATCATCGAGTGCACGGAGAGCGTGACCGCCGTTCCCGCATCGACGCGCGCGATCTCTTCGACCGCGAGCGCGTAGGCAACGTAACCTGCGCCGACGCCGCCGTAGACTTCGGGGATGAGGATGCCCATGACGCCCGCGTCATTGAGCGTGCGGTAGAGTTCGCGCGGAAAGATGTGCTCGCGGTCCCAGCGCGCAATGTGCGGCGCGATCTCACCGCGCGCGATCTCCGCGGCGACGGTGCGGATTTCGCGCTGTTCGGCGGTCAGGTCCACGTTCAGTACGTGTAGAAGCCGCGGCCGCTCTTGCGGCCGAGGCGACCCGCTGCGACGTATTGGCGCAGGAGCGGGCACGGGCGGTACTTCGAATCGCCGAAGCCGTCGTGCAGGACGTTCATGATCGCAAGACACGTGTCGAGTCCGATGAAGTCCGCGAGCTGCAGTGGGCCCATCGGATGGTTCATGCCGAGCTTCATCACGGTGTCGATCGCCTCGGCCGTCGCAACGCCTTCATAGAGTGCGTAGATCGCTTCGTTGATCATCGGCATCAGCACGCGATTGGAGACGAAGCCGGGGAAATCGCGCGCCTCGACCGGCGTTTTTTCCAGTTGCTCCGCGAGCGACCGCACGGCATCGAAGGTCTCCTGAGACGTTTCCAGCCCGCGGACGATCTCGACCAGCGGCATCACGGGCACCGGGTTCATGAAGTGCATGCCGACGACGCGCTGCGGGCGCGTCGTCGCCGCCCCGAGTGCGGTGATCGAGATCGAAGACGTGTTGCTCGCGAGGATCGCATTCGGCGGGGTCTGCGCGTCGAGCAGCGTGAAGAGCGCGCGTTTGGTCTCGAAGTCCTCGGTCGCGGCCTCGATCGCGATATCCACCTGGAGATTTTCCAGTTGCGGCGTGCCGCGGATGCTCGAAAGCGCCTGATCGCGCTCCGCTTCCGTGACGCGCGATTTCTCCACCGCCCGGTCGAGGTTCTTGCGAATGACCGCGATGCCGCGTTCGATCAGCGCGTTGTCGCGATCGTTGAGCAGAAGCGTATGGCCGTGTTGGGCAGCGACCTGCGCGATGCCGGAGCCCATCTGCCCCGCACCTACGACGAGAATTTCCACGTCGGTCCCTCGACTTCGCTCGCTGCGCTCGCTACGCTCGGGACGACAAGAGCGGCATTGTCACCCCACGCGGATCAAGAGCGCGTCGCCTTGTCCGCCGCCCGAGCAGATCGTCGCGATGCCGACCCCGCCGCCGCGCCGCCGCAACTGATTGACGACCGTGCCCGTGAGTCGCGCGCCGGAAGCGCCGATCGGGTGTCCCATCGCGACCGCGCCGCCCAGACGATTCACGCGCTCGACGTCGAGGCCGAGGTTGCGCGCCGAGGTGATGGCGACCGAGGAGAATGCCTCGTTGATCTCCCATACGTGCACGTCGCTGACGCGGAGGCGATGCTTGTCCATGAGTTTTTGCGCGGCCATTGCCGGCGTCAGCGCGATGTACGGTGAATCCCATGCGACGGTCGCGTGATCGACGATGGTCGCAAGCGCTTCGTAACCGTGCGCCTTTGCGTATTCCGCCTCCGCGAGCACGAGTGCTGCCGCGCCGTCGTTGACGCCGGGCGCGTTGCCTGCGGTGATCGTGCCGTCGCGTTCGAGCGGTTTGAGCTTTGCGAGCGCTTCCAACGAAGCGTCGGGGCGCACGGCTTCGTCGCGCTCGACGAGCGCGTGCGGTACGTCCCCGGTCACGAAGGGTGCGTACGATTCGTAATCGAGCCTGAAACGCTCCGACGGCTCGTGATCCCACACCGCGCTGCGCCCGCCGACGCTCGCGGGAACGCGTACCTCGCCGCGCGCCGGGAGCCGGTCGAGCACGAGCCTGCCCTTCGCCTTGCTCGCGACGCGCAACGGCACGATCTCTTCGGCGAACGCTCCGGCCTCGTGCGCCGCTGCGGCGCGGCGATGGCTCTCGAGCGCGAATCGGTCCTGCTCTTCGCGCGAAAGCGCCAGCTCGTTTGCGACGATCGATCCCTGCGTCGACATCGCCATCGGAAAATACTGATCCCAGAGGCCGTCGTAGATCATCGCGTCGACGAGCGTACCGTCGCCGAAACGATAGCCGAAGCGCGCGTCTTTCAATAGGTACGGCGCGTTCGACATCGACTCCATCCCGCCGGCCGCAATGACGGTAGTCGCCCCCGCGTCGATCGTTCGCATCGCGCTTGCAACCGCGAGCATGCCCGAGGCGCAGACCTTGTTGACGGTTTCCGCGGTGACGCTCTTCGCGAGCCCCGCTTTGAAAAGCACCTGCCGCGCGGGATTCTGCCCGACGCCGGCCTGCAGCACCTCGCCGAAGACGACGTGCTCGATCTCGGAGGGATCGACGCGCGCGCGCTCGATCGCGGCGACGAGCGCCGCCGCGCCGAGCGTGGTGGCGGAAAGCGGCGCGAGGGCGCCGCCGAGCTTCCCGAATGGCGTGCGGGCGATTCCGAGAACGACGGTGGTCATGGCCCCTGCGCTTCCTCCAGCGGGACACAGACCACCTTCCCCTCCGGGTCGCAGTGCTCTGCTTCGACTTGGAGCGTCACGTGGGTGACGCCGAAGCGCCCGCGCGCGAGGCTGCGGACGGTTTGCAGAACGGCCGAGGCTTCGGCGGACCGCCCTTCAGCGAGAACGAGGTGCGTGGAGAGCGCGTGCTCGCCGCTGCCGATCGTCCAGACATGGAGGTCGTGCACGTCGGCGACTTCGGGGAGCGCCTCGATCGCGCGCTCGACCTCGCCCACGTCGACGCCGCGCGGCGCGGCTTCGAGCAAGACGTCGGCGGCCTCCCGCAGCATGTGCAGGACGCCCGCAACGACGATTGCGCAAACGAAGAGCGTGAGCGCGGGATCGATCCACGCTCGGTGTGAGACGACGATCAGCAATCCGCCGGCGAGCACCGCCGAGGAGCCGAGCGCATCGCCGGTGACGTGGAGAAAGGCGGCACGCATGTTCAGGCTCGATCCTGCGCCGCGCACGAGCAGGATGCCGGCGGTGATGTTTCCCACGAGCGCGATCGCGGAGACTGTGGCCATTATTTCGCCCTGCGGGTGTACCGGGTGCGCGATGCGCTGCACCGCCGAAAACGCGATCACCGCGGTGACGCCGAGCAGCAGTCCGCCGTTGAGCACCGCGCCGAGCACTTCCATGCGCCCGTAGCCGTAGGTCTTGCGGCGATTCGCCGGGCGCATCGCGACGAACGAAGCCGCGAGCGCGAGCATGACCGCGATCGCATCGGTTCCCGCATGCACGGCATCGGCGATCAGCCCAAGGCTTCCCGCGCGGATACCGCCGGCGATCTCGACGACGGCGACGACCAGGCTGACGACGAGCGCGCCGAAAAGACGCCCGTTTCGCACCAAGTGCGCCATTATTACCCCGCGAGCGACTTGAGTGCGAGCAACGCGAGCATCGCGCCGAACGTCAAGAACGTCTTGCTCTCCGCCTGCGCGATCGCGCCCGCGTCCCACTCACCCGCGCCGTCGCCGGCCGGCTCGAGTTGCGGAACGATCCGCGGTACGCGCTCGCAATACCGATCGAACTCGTCGCCGAAACGCTCCTGCAGATAGCGTTCTTCGTGGGGCACGATCGTCGCGTATAGACCAGCCATCACGCCGAGCGCCCCTGCGGTGAGCGCGAAGCGCTCGAACGGCTTGTTCTTTCCCGTGAATGCGACCGCGAAGCCGAGTGCGGTGATGAAGTTGCCGAGGTAGAGCGGGTTGCGCACGTATGCGTAGGGACCCGCCGTAACGAGCTTCGCCGCGGTGACGCGATCGTTGCGGGTCGTCTCCCCGGAGTAACCGACGGCCCAGCAGCGCAGCAGTTCGCCGGCGAACGCCGTCGGAATGCCGACCGCAACGCTGAACGCGCTCGGCTTGCCGAATGCGGCGAGCAGTGCGGCGGGCGCCGCAAGCAGCAGGCCGCGATTTGCGAAGACGAACGCCTGGAGGTCCTCGGCGAGCGGGTCGCGGTTATCGCGCACGCGTTTTGCTTCGCGCATCCTCATAGATGTCCCGCAACGACTGTGCGAGGCGGATGCGCGGCGACCAACCGGTCCGTTCGGCGAGCTTCGCATTCGAGCCGAAAGAGATGGCGATCTCCGAGGGGCGCATGCGCGCGGAATCGTTGCGCACCTCGACCGGTACGCGCGCGATGCCGATCAATTTGCGCAGCAGCTCCCGCATCGCGATCGCGCGTCCGCTGCAGACGTTGTAGATCTCGCCGCCTTCACCGCGCCGCGCGAGCGCGAGGTAGGCGAGCACGACGTCGCGTACGTCCAACACGTCGCGCTCGGCACCGAGGTCCCCGACGTTCAGGACGGGCTCGCCCCCCGCCGCAATCCTCGCCAAGCCCGCGGCAAAGCCCGCGACGGCGAAGCGCTCGTCCTGCCCCGGACCGATGTGGTTGAAGGCACGCGCGATGACGACGTCGCCGCCGAGCGCGCGCATCTCGCCGAGCAGGATCGCCTCGGCGGCGGCCTTGCTCGCCGCGTACGGATTGCGCGGCTGGGGCGCGAGCGATTCGCGCAGCGGCAGCTCGCCCGGGTCGCGCGCGCCGTAGACTTCCGCCGAACTGGTGAAGAGCAGACGCGGCATCGTTCCCGAGCGTGCGGCATAGGCGCGGATCTCCGCGAAGAGACGCACGGTGCCGAGCACGTTGGTCGCATACGTTTCCTGCGGATTGCGCAAAGACTCGGGAACGAAGCTTTGCGCGGCGAGATGAAAGACGGCGTCAGGCTCTGCACGCTCGAGCGCATCGGCGAGCGAAGCGTCGTCGGCGAGATCGACGCAGAGAGAAAACTCTTCGTCGGAGGGACCGCCGGCGGCCGCGACCTCCCAGCCATCGTCGTGCAAAGCCGCAACGAGATGCCGCCCGACGAATCCGCCCGCCCCGGTTACGAGCGCGCGCATTTCAAAGCTCGTGTTTTGAGAGCCGCTCGATGTCCGAGCGGACCATCATACCGACCAGTTGCTCGAAGTCGACGGTCGGCTCCCAACCGAGCACGCGCTTCGCTTTGGAAGCGTCGGCGACCAAATGATCGACCTCCGCCGGGCGTACGAACCGGGAATCGGTCACGATGTAGGGCTCGTACGAGCCGAGCCCGGCGGCCTCGAAGGCGAGGCGAAGAAAATCCCGGACGCTGTGCATCTTTCCCGTGCCGATGACGTAGTCGTCGGCCTTCTCTTGTTGCAGCATCAGCCACATCGCGCGCACGTAATCGCCCGCAAAGCCCCAATCGCGTTGCGCGTCGAGATTGCCGAGGCGTAATTCTTTCGCGAGCCCGAGCTTGATGCGCGCGACGCCGTCGGTGATCTTTCGGGTGACGAACTCTTTTCCCCGACGCGGCGAATTATGAACGATCAGCTCACCGACGCCAGCGTGAAACCGCGCGGTTTCCGTTGTGAGATCGAAAAGCCAGCCCTCAAAGTGCGGCTCCTCAACCAATCGCTTCAGTTCTCGAAGGTCGCGCCGAAGATGGGCACTCCGCGCGCCGCGTCGCTGGGGGGAACGCAGATTCATGGAGTAATAGGGGCCCGGGCGTTCTGGTGGTCCGATATCGACATTGAGAACGACGTCCTGTTCGAGCGCCTTTCGCGTCATCCACCAAAGCCCCAGCGCCAGGACGGGCGAGTTGGTCTTAAAGTTCTTGTAACGGTGAGTCCCATTCCCCGCCTTCAGCCCATCCGTCGCATTGTAACCCTCAAGGAAAGCTCTCCACGATTCGGGCCCCGCGTTCAGGACGATGGGCGGCACCTTCTTGTAACCGTCGGGCGTGTAGCATTGTTCCCGCAGCCACTCGAGATAACGCGGTGCCCCGTTGAGCGCCAGAGCGCCAATGATCTTGCCCGGTACAAAACCTGACGTCGCCGCAAGAAACGTCGTAGAGCCGCATGTTACGCGGCCCCACATGCCCGTGAAGAACTCGCGTAATCGTGAATCGGAGTTGGTGAACCTGGCGTGAACCTCTCTATCGCCGACGTAGACGCTTCCGTCGCCGACGAAGGCGCCGAGCATCCACGCCTGGTCGAGGGAAACGCTGGAATAGCATGGCACGTCGGGAAGTTCTGCTTGCAGCATCTTGGCTCCGACCGGCAAGTCTCGTGCCGGCCTTTCCCCATCGTGCGTGAATACGACGTGGTCTGCCGTGACGGTCACCGTTCCGCAGCGCGCTTCGATACGCCGAACTCCCTTATTGTCGGTCACGGGGCGGTGCTTGTACGCGGTACCGGAAAGCACGCGGACGAACCGAGCGCCATCCCACACGCGCAGCCCTTTCAGGTCGTACCGCTGGTAGTTCGCCCCCTTCTCTCTCCAAGGCATGAGGTCCCCGATGTACGCGATATCGATGATGTCGCCACGCTGCACGATAACGGGCGTCCTTTCGGGAAGCGACTCGTGGTTCATCAGGATGCCGCTGCACGCGAAGATATCGTACGATTCGCGATAGTTTACGGTGATCCAGTGCCCGTAGACTTTCGCGACGCCGTACGGGCTGCGCGGATAGAACGGCGTGTTCTCCTTCTGCGGCGATTCTTGCACTTTGCCGAACATCTCCGAACTCGATGCCTGATAGAAGCGAATCGACCGATCGACCGCGCGGATCGCTTCGAGCACGCGCGTGACGCCGAGCGCCGTGAACTCGCCGGTGAGCACCGGCTGCTGCCACGATGCCGGCACGAACGATTGTGCGGCGAGGTTGTAGATCTCATTCGGCCGGATGCGCTCGACGATGGACGTGATCGAGGCTTGATCGAGCAAGTCGCCGGAGGCGAACTCGATGTCGTCGATGAGGTGCCGGATGCGCTCGTGCACGTCGGTGCTCGTGCGCCGCGTCATGCCGGCGACGCGATAGCCTTTTTGCAGCAATAACTCGGCGAGATACGAGCCGTCCTGCCCGGTAATTCCGGTGATCAACGCAGTCTTCTTCACGTCAGGTTCTCCGTTCGGCCATGCGGGTTGCGATGAACGACGCGACTTCGCTCGGTAGCGTGCCTCGGCCGAAGCCCGCGTCGTATCCCAACTCGGCGGCCAGGATGTTGGTCACGCGCGGGCCGCCGCAGATCAACAGGATTCGATCGCGGATGCCTTCCGCTTCGAGCAACTCGGTCAGCGCGGTGAAATTTTTCACGTCGCTTTGCTTCTGCGTCACCACCTGCGAGACGAGCAGCGCGTCGATCTCGCGTTCCTTCGCGAAGCGCATCAGGGATTCGACCGAAACCTGGCTGCCCAGGTTGAACGCCTCGAACATCGCATAGCGCTCGAGCCCGTAGTCGCCTTTGTAGCCTTTCATGTTGAGGATTGCGTCGATGCCGACCGTGTGCGCGTCCGTGCCGATACATGCACCCGCCACTTTGATCTTGCGCCCGACGCGCTCGCGGATGAAGGCATCGATCTCGTCCATCTCCATCGTAGGCGCAGCGATTGCCGACGGCGCGATCGCCTCGACGTCGACCGCCTTCGGCGTCACCGCGTAAACGACGAAGAAGGAAAAACCCGTCGCGACCCGCCGCCCTTCGGCGACGGTGACGTCGGTAAAGCCCATCGAACGGACGAGCCGTCGCGCGGCTTCGTCGGCGCGCTCGCTCCATTCGATCGGCAACGTAAACGAGAGCTGCACCTTGCCGTCGTCGCGCGTATCGCCGTACGGTCGAACCAATTCGGACATATCAGGCGTAGTTTGACTCAGAGTCATCAGCCCCTGGACGTGAACTACGCGTGTCCGCCGCGCAAGGCATCTTCGAACGGGTTCCAGTAGTCGTCGGCGCGCTCGAAGACGCCCTCTAAGCCGCGCCCGCCTTCGGCCGAACGCGAAACATCGGCGAAAACGGCCGCCTCGATCGCCGACGTCAGCCCCATCTCCGCGACCCGCTCGAGCAATGTTTCACATTCCGAGAGCACGTGCACGGCGCGCCGCTCGATGATGCCGCCGGGCTTGAACTCGATCTCGTCGCCGAAATGCCGCGCCGTGTTCATCACGTAGCGCGCGTTCTCCAGCGAAAGCGCGCGATCGGCGAGAAACGGCGTGTGGATCGCTTCGGTCAACATCCCGCAGAGATGGATCGCTTGGCGCGTCATCACCGAGGTGAGGTTAAACATCGCATCGATCAGGTGTCCTTTGAAGACGTCGCCGGTCATGTGCTTGGTCGGCGGCATATACTTCAGGGGCGCGTTCGGGAAAACCTGGCGCGCCAGTTGCGCCTGCGCGACTTGATAAAGGAAGCCGTCGGGCAGGTCCGGATCGATTTCGTACGCGTCGCCGAGCCCGATCTGCTCGTCGCGCATCCCCGCACCGTGGGCGAAGGCTTCGTTGATGAACTGTGAGGCGAGCACCGCCGGTGCTTGCTCGACGGCGTCCGCGGTCGTGAGATAGTTGTCTTCGCCGGTGTTGATGATGATGCCGGAGTAGGCGTTCAGCATGCGACTGAAGTGCTGGTCGACGAACGTGCGGCGCATGTTGATATTGCGAAAGAGGATGCCGTACATCGAATCGTTGAGCAGCATGTCGAGCCGCTCCATCGCCGCCATCGCCGCGATCTCCGGCATGCAGAGGCCGCTTGCATAGTTGGTGAGCATGACGTACCGGCCGAGTTTCTCGGATACCTCGTCGAGCGCGTCGCGCATGATGCAGAAGTTCGCCTGCGTCGCGTACGTGCCGCCGAAGCCTTCGGTCGTCGGGCCGTAGGGCACGAAGTCGAGAAGCGATTGTCCGGTGGAGCGAATGACGGCGATAATCTGCGCGCCCGCTTCCGCCGCCGCGACCGCCGCGGTGCGGTCCTCGTAGATGTTGCCGCTTGCGACGATGACATAGAGCAGCGGCGGCGGCGTCTGCGGCAGGCGAACGAGCCGCTCCTCACGCTCGGAGCGCTGCGCGCGTACTCGCGCGAGCGATTCGTTCACGCGAGCGTGCAGCACGCCGCGCGCGGTCGCGTCGGGGACGCCGACGAAATCCTCGAACGCGTGCTTGCGCTCCGCGAGCGCTTTTGCCAGCGCAGGCGGTTCGAGCTCGCTCTGCGCGAGGCCGCGCCCGAACGCGAGGGCGACGCCGCGACTGCGCTCGCGCGCCGAGAGCGCGTCGACGACGACGTTGGGAAGCGGGACCTCGCGTTCGTCGACGCCGTCGACGCCGAGCAAGCGCAACACCGTGCGCTCAACCGAAACGGTGGAATGCGCGTGGATGAACCGCTCGACGGGCGCGACGATATCGAGCGCCAGCGCGCGGCACCGCTCGATGATCGCTTGATCGACGTTCAACCGCATGGCCCGTCGCCGACGGCCTGGGCAGCCGGCCTCCACGGTTGGGTGTATCGCCGCGCGATGCTGCGGAACGGCCTCTCGACGGCGAAATACAGAAGCGCAGCCGCCGCGTAGGTGAGCGGAATGAGGAGCAGCTCGTACGCGATCGCCTTTCCAATCGTCATATCGGCCGGATGGAGCACGAAGATGTACGTCCCCAATATCACGAGCGGGTTGAGAAGAAAGACACTATACGAAAGCTCCGCAGGCCAATACCACACGCGCGCGGAGAGCCACCTCCCGAGCGTGTGGCTGCGCGGCGCTTCGCAGAGCACAAGCAGGAGCAAACACGCAATGGCCGCCGCAAACGCGTAGTTTGACGTCACCAAGTAGAACGTCGATATCACGCCGCCGAGGCGGGTGCCGATATTCGGCAGATACCCCGGAACTGCCAGGTACGCGGCCAACACGGCGAGGGACGCGAGAACGAGCGATAGCGCCAGCCCCGCGTTCCGCGAGAGGACGTCGCGTGCGGACGTGTACTCGTAGAGATAGGCCGCGATGAGGCCGCAGACGATCGCGCCGAAGCGCATGTGCGTCTTGTCGTAGAGCACGTCGAAGACGCGATTAAAGTGCGCCGCATCGTAGACCGGTGAGGTCAGCCAGGGCAACGTCATGCCGGCGTGCACGATCACGAACGCTCGCAAGGCGAGCGCGCCGATCAGCGCAGCGATCAGAAGCGGTAGGTACCATCGGCTGTCGCGTACGAGGAGGATCGCCAGCGGAAAAAGGACGTAGAAATGTACGTCGACGCCCAGCGTCCACGTCCACCCCATCGCCTGCTGCGCGTACGGAACGTAGTTGTTCACGAAGAGAAGATTTGCCCAGATGTGCGGTAGATTGTACGGCATCACGACGGCGTAAAGCGCGAGCGCCGCAAGATAGGCCGGGAAGAGTCGCGCCGCTCGGCGGATGAAATACGTGCGCATCGAAAGCCGGCTCCGCTTCAGTTCGCGAAAGACGTATCCGCCGATAAGGAAGCCGCTGAGCACGAAGAGCACATCGATGCCGAACGGCGCCTGCAGGATGAGATTGAAACGCGTGCTCGTGAAGAACGTCCACGCCGCGTGCGGATCCATCACGTTGCTCAGGAAGTAGAGGACGTGGAACGAGACGATCCAGATCATCGCGAGCGCCCTCAGCCCGTCGACACTCCGAAGGCGGGTGGTCTCCTCCCTCACGCGGTCGATATCGCTGCTTGGGACGGTGGCGACGCAATGACGCTCAGCAGTAGGCCGATGAACGCGGGGATGACGATGCAGCCGAGGACGAGATTCGGCTGCCACCACGTTCCGCCCGCGATCGCCGATTCCAGCAGCCAAAATAGCGCGAAGTGGATCGCCGGCACGGCCGTGGCAAAGGCGCGAAAGGTGCCGACCGCGTTCGCCGGCCGCATCATCATGTAAAGAGCGTCGGCGATTGCTCCGGTGAGCAGCCCGTCGATGAGATTCACGAGGTACGTGGTCGGATCGTTCGCCGTCATCGCCGCCATCGTGCCGATGCCGATGGTGAACAGCAGCGTGAAGGCTCCGAACGCCAGACGGAACGAGCGCGCGAGAAAGACGACGATGCCCGCTATCAGAATCGCGTGCACGAAGACCGCGAAGAGTCCTTCGATCTGCCGGTAGAAGACGTTGACGATCTGCGCCATGTTACCGGAGCGGTCGACGTCGTTGTATCCTGCCGGCGCCATCGCTCTGCTGAAGCCGGCGTCGAACGCGAAGGCGTATTGCGTGAAGAACTCGAGCAGCATGAAGAACGCGCAAAGCGAGATCAGCATCGGCAGTTGCGACGTGAGCTTCGGTCGCGGAGGCGCTGCGAGCGCGGCTCGCAGCGGTCCGGTCATCATGACGGCGATGCAGATGGCGAGGTAGAGATGTGTCGGGCTCAGGAGCACGGCCAGGCTCTTCTCAGGCCCCGCGATGAGGTGCCACGTCAAGTCCGCAGGGATTCCCGGGAAGAACAGCAGCGCAGCCCAAAAGGAGGGTGTGTAGCCGCGGGGGAGCATTCTGCTCCAAGGATAGCCGCGTCCACGATTGCGAATTCCCGTGACGATCGTGACGGCCGCGAGCAGCGTGAAAGCCGAGAAGAATATCGCGTGCGCCGGCGTGAAGTACGAGTCGCTGACATAGTGT
This sequence comes from Candidatus Tyrphobacter sp., assembly GCA_036567865.1. Lineage (GTDB taxonomy): Bacteria > Vulcanimicrobiota > Vulcanimicrobiia > Vulcanimicrobiales > Vulcanimicrobiaceae > Tyrphobacter. Next base: position 17,754 of record DATCTQ010000071.1, read on the forward strand.
GCGTGCGACCATCCATCGCCGATCAATCCGCACATGAACGCAAAGCCGAGAATCGCCGAGGCCCAGTCGAGCTGCGGACTCGCTGCCGGATAGGAATCCGTCCTCGCCGCCATGTATCTGCCTTTCGGCATGTCTGCATGCGTCCCCCGGAGCATTCTTCTCGCGCTCCTGCTCGGCGCCGCGGGGTGCACGCTAGGCGCCCATGTACCGGCAAACGTTCGCGTCGGGGGATCGCCCGGCGCGCTTCCACCGGCTCCGGTTGCAGGGCCGACCGCGTCGCCGCGAATCGTGTCCGTCTGGCTTTCCGCAACGACCATTGCGCCGATGCAACGATTCGACGGCGCCATCACGACGTCGACGAACGTTGCCAGCGTCGAGATGCGCACGGAGACCTTCTCGTACGATTTGCCGCGCCGAGCCTTCGGGCAGTTCGCATTTCATTATGTGATGCCGGAACTGCCGCCGCCGGCGCGGCGCCATTACCTCCTCTGGATCATCGCCCGCAATGCGGCCGGCGTACAGGACGTCGAGGGCGTTCCCCTGTGGCTGAAGTAACTGCGCGCGCTAGTGGTGCGGGGCCATCCTGATCGGGCGCCCGAACATCGTCACGACGTTATCGAGGTTGACGCCCGAGACGTACGGCGCGATCGACGCCGGCACCGTGACGCTCGTCGCCGGCATGTAGCGCGTGCCGTAGATGCCCTGCGAGACGTCGTGCATCGAGGTGCTGAAGAACCGCTCGACCTTGCCGCTCGGTGCCGTCGCGTCGACGACGAGGTGGTTCGAGAACCTCTGCACGATTGTGAATCCGGCGCTCTGGAGCGTCGAGATCACCGTTGCCTCGTCGCTTGCAAGCGTCGACGTCGGCTCCAGCACGATCTGGATGCGCGTCGTCGCGTTCGACGAGCGCCGCCCGATGTCGACGATGTCGCGCACCATGGGCGTCACGTTGACCGTGAAGGCTTCTGCCGGACGATGTGCAGCGGACTGCACGATCGACTCCGGGCGCATCACGATCGATGCGGGCTGGTTGCTCGGGCACGCCGCGTTCGCGAATGCCGCGCCGTTCGGGATGCCGAGGCCGCTCGCGTTGTCGTAGCCCGCGCCCGCCGTGTAGTACGGCGTCGCGCCGCCGTATTGGTCGTTGCCGCTCGTCACGTCGACAAACGCGCTCGGCGACGCTCGGTAGACGTTGTAGATGACCGTGATCGGGTTCTCGAACGACGTGCCGCAGTACTCGTAGAGCTCGGCCATCATCGCCGCGAACTCCGGTGACGACCACGACGTTCCGGCCTGCAATCCCCACGCTGCGTTCTCGTCGATCGCCGTGTACTCGGCCGGCATGGAGATGTCGGGCTCGTTGCGAGCGCTGGTCGACGTCACGCCGCCCAGCCCTTGCTGGTAGCCCGGCAGATTCCAGTACGCGGAGACGCCGCCGCCGCCGGCGCACGGTCCTCCGCAGTTGCTGTCGTTCCACACGACCGGATTGAGGAGCTGGTCGGTGCCGTTCGGATACGTTTCGTTTCCGCCGACCGCGATCACGTGCGTGTTGCTCGCCGGCGAGTTCGGACCGAACGAGTAGCCGGTGCCGTTGTAGCACTCGTTGCCCTGGTCTCCGCTGGAGGCCATCCACGCGATGCCCGCCTGCGCTCCCGTCGCGAGGATCGTGTCCTCACCCGACATGCCCGCGTATTCGCAGCCGCCGAACGAGGAGCTGACGACCTTTGCGGTGCCGTCGGAGACGATCTTGTTGTACGCGTCGTCGATGTGCTGCGATGACAGATCGGGCATCTCGTAGAGGATGATGTTCGAGCCGGGCGCGAGGCCCGCGATCGTCTCTTCGTCGAGCGTCGCCTCACCTTGCCCCGACGTGACGCCGGTTCCGCCATCGACCGATTCGGTCGTCACGCTACGGCCCGTTGACGGCGTGCCGTTGTACGTTTCGTACGCCGACAGGTCACCGGCCGCGAGGTCGGAGTCGATGACGATCGCGATCGTGACGCCGCGTCCGTCGTAGCCTTGCTGCACGGGATAGCCGAGTCGGGTCGCGACGTCGGTCGCCACGTAGCCGCAGTCCAGCGTATTGCCGGTTCCGCAGATGGTCGCCGGTCCGTAGTTGGGACCTGTGAGCGCCGTTCCGGGACCCGCGGCGCGGCCCGATCCGGTGATCGTCGACGTATAGATCGCGTTGTTCACGGTGACAACGTAGACCGCGTTTCCGTTCGCGCCGACGCTCAAGCCCGCGCCGGTCTGGTAGCTCCATCCGCCGCCCGCGTTGTTCAGATTCCAATAGTAGACTTGGTTTCCGAGCACGTTGTTCACGGGGTACCCGATCACGAACAATCCGCCGATCGTCGTCGCGGCGATGCCTGACGCTCCGCCGTCGAAAGCGATAAACGTTCCCGCCGCGATACCATAGTAGATGTAGCCCTCGGCGTTGATGATGTAGAATCCGTTCGGCGTCACCGAGCCGCCGGGAACCGTGTGCGTGTTCGGATCCCAGTTCCCCGAGATCGCGACGCCCGACCCTGGGAGCTCCGTCCACGTGGCTCCTCCGTCGGTCGAGTGCCAGATCGCGTGGTCGGTCCCGCCGCCGTTGGAGAGCACGTACAGGCTGCCATCCGCTGCGACCGCGACCGCGCTCGAGCCGCCGGCGATCACGCTCCACGTGTTGCTGCCGCCGTTCCATTGATAGAGGCCGCCGGCCGAGTTCACCGCGTAGAGGACGCCTGTGGGCGTCACCGCGATGTGCGTCGCCGCGCCGGGGATGTTCGTCCAAGTACCGCCCACGTAGTGCCAGATGGGCTCGTCGGTCACGCCGCCGGTTCCGAGCGCCCAGAGCGAACCGTCGGGGCTCGCGGCAACTTGCGTCGCCGAGCCCGGCACTCCGGTCCACGACGAGCCCGAAATCGTCTGCATTGGCTGAGCCTGCGTTTGCCCGCCGGCCCTGTGACGTGCCGAGGATTGCCGCGCCGTTGTCATGACGCTCGGCGGAAGAATCGGCGTGTTCGCCATCGGCGGCGCGCTGACGAGCGCCGGTGAGAGCGAGACCGGCTTCGCGAGCGACATCGGCGGCGCAACGCGAGACATGCTCACCCCGTGGCTGCCGTTCATCGAGCCGGAGGGCAAGAGACCATTTGCACCGCCCGAGCCTTTGCATGCCGAGAGCACCGCGACGAGAGAGACGGCGACGAGACCGGCGACCTGAACGGAGTGCGAGCGAAGGGACGACATGGGCACGCTCCTACGCGAAAAGCGAAAGTTGCCGAGGGCTTGGACGGCTTGGCGCCGTCTACCTGCGAGCGGCTACTAAAGATGCGGTTGCTTGTCGATCGCCGTTCGATAGCACTCGACGTACCGGTGCGCGATCGCATTCCAGTCGAAATCTCCGGCTCGCGCACGGAGCCGCTCGCCGATGCGGATCAGCCTCGCCTCATCGGCCAGGAGCGCTTGCGTTCTTTCCGCCAGGTCCCGCGCGTCATCCGGCGACGTCATGAGCAGTTCGTTCTCCCCCGCGAAGATGTCGCTCAGCCCTTCGACGCCCGAGGTGATGACCGGCACGCCCGCTGCCATCGCTTCGAGCGCGACGATCCCGAAGGACTCGTATCGGGAAGGCATCCACACGAGCGCGCTACGGCGCAGCGCGAAGCGCCGCTGCTCGAGCGTTGCGTACCCGAGCGTGAGGAAGCGCTCCGAGACGCCCAAGCGCTCCGAGAGACGGCGCAAGCGTTGCATCTCGCCGAGATCGTCGCCGAGTACGACGTACGCGATCTCCTGCGACGGCAATGCGGCAAGCGCACGAAGGCCGACATCAAAGCCCTTTGCACGATCGATCCGTCCGATCGAGAGGACGATCCGGCGATACTGCGCCGGCCACCCCTGGATCTCGCGCTCGGGCATTCCCGCTGCGAACGTCTCGAGGTCGACGCCATGCGGAATCACGCGCGCGTCGCTCATATACCTCGCAACGGGTGCGAAATGTGCAGCGGGGCTCGATACCGTCGTGCGAACGGCGGCACCGCGAATAGCGAGGCTGCCGTAACCACGCAGATAAGCAGCATACGCCACACGAAAAGGGCCGCCGACGCGATACGGCAGACGCGGCGCCCCGTGCAAGGTGAAGACCCACGGAATGCCGC
>DATCTQ010000072.1:0-14663 GCA_036567865.1 Candidatus Tyrphobacter sp.
CGGGAACAACCTTAGCGGTGGCCGACCGGGCGTTTGCCGCACTCGGGCGCGATCTCGACGCAATTCATCTCGCGCACTGTCCCGAGCGCGTGCTGCCGGGCAAGATCGTCGACGAGATGCTCTGGAATGATCGCATCATCGGCGGCCGCCGTCCGATCGACGCGGAGATGGCGCGGGCCGTCTACGCAACGTTTGCTCGGGGCGACATTCACCTGACGGATCTCGTCACCGCTGAAACCGTGAAAATCGTCGAGAACGCCTATCGCGACGTCAACATCGCTTTCGCAAACGAACTTGCGACGCTGGCGGAGTCTCTCGGCATCGATGTCTGGAAAACGATACAACTCGCCAACTGCCATCCGCGCGTCGACATCCTTGCGCCGGGTCCGGGCGTAGGCGGCAACTGCATCCCGGTTGATGCGCAATTCCTCGCGGACGCAAACCCGTTTGCAAGCGAACTGATCAGAGCGGCGCGCCGCGTCAACGAGCGGATGCCGAACCTCGTAACGAATATCGTCCGCGAGCTCGCACCGACCGACGCACGCAAGGTCGTGTTGCTCGGCGCCGCTTACAAAGCCGACGTCGAGGACACCCGCGCCACGCCCGCGCGCGTCATCGAATCCCTGCTCCTGGGCTTCGGCTATGAAGTCGCCGTTTACGATCCCGTCGTGACGGAGTATCCGGGGAATCTCGTCACGGATCTGGATGCGGCCCTGCACGACGCCGACATGCTCGTGCTCGTCACGGATCACGCGGTGATTCGGCAGATCGACCCGCAGTACGTGGCGGCACGCGTGCGGCGGCGTTTCCTGGTCGACGCGCGCAATGCGGTCGCAATCGCGGATTGGAACGCAGCGGGGTTCATCGTGCACGTCCTTGGGCGCGGAAGGTTTCAACCCGCGCCGGCCGAGGCGCTCGCAGCGTGCTGATCCTGACCGAATCCCGGCCTCGCCGCTGGGCCTCGCGCTTGATCGCGGATCTGCGGCAGCGCGGCGTACCGTTCACCTCCGCCGGTGAGCCCGGTAACCTGCGCTCGGCGCCGTCCAGGCGCCTCGATCTCCGACCGGCACGGACGCGGGAGCGCGCCGCTCTCGACGGCATCGAGACGTGGTACTTCGTTATAGGCGACGAACGGGCAGGGGTACCGGCCTTCGGTGAGGCGCTTCGAGGTGACGAAAGCGTTGAGGTGCGCCTGCTCGCGCAGCGCGGCGCGGACGTGCGTGAGCTGCGGTACGGACGCTTCCCTTATGCATCGCGTCATGCGCGGACGATGGATCGGATCGCCGAGCAGTGCAGCCTTTGGATCGAGCAAGAGCTTCGGACGCCGCTTCCGCTGTCGCAGTTGCCCGCATCGGCCCCGACGCAGAAGGGGGCGGCACGAATCAGCCCGCTCGAGTGGCTGGGGTTTCTCGCGCGCGAGATTCGCCGCTTCCGGCACCACGCGTTGCGTTATCTCTTCGAGCAAGTGCGCTGGGACGTCGGGGTCACGAAATCCTCGATCGAGGCCTTCTTGTTGAAGCCGAATGACGCGTGGCTGCACTGGGTCGGCCGCAGCGATCGAGAGTTTCTCGCAGATCCGTTTCTCACACGCAGCGACGACGGTAGTCCGAAGCTGCTCTGCGAAACACTCGACGGCGCGCTGCCGCAAATCGTGGCTATCGACTTGGACGATCGCTTTGCCGAGCGTCGGCCGCTCGCGCTCGGCGAAGGTCCCGCATCCTATCCCCACGTCTGCGAAGTCGACGGCGAACTCTGGCTGACGCCCGAGCAGCACCGGCGCAGCCGTCTCGATGCGTATCGGCTGCAAGGCGCACACGCATCCCCGGCGACGCTGCTGCTCGACGGGGTCGCCGTGGTCGACCCGACGATCGTGCAGCATGATGGGTTGTGGTGGCTGTTCTACACCGACCAACGCAGCGGGCCGAACTACGCGCTTCAGGTCTGTTGGGCCGAGCATCCGCGAGGACCGTGGCATCCACACGCGCGCAACCCCGTGAAGATCGACATCGCCGGTGCGCGTCCTGCGGGCAACTTCTTCCTGCGTGACGGTCTGCTCCATCGTCCGGCGCAGGATTGCACCGAACGGTACGGCGGTGCGATCACGATCCAACGAATCGACGTCCTCACGCCGGAAGCTTTCGCCGAGACGTGCGTGGCGCGGATCGATGTGTCGGTCGTTCGTCGTAAGGGCGCGATCGGGGTTCATACGCTGTCGCACGGCTACGGGTGGGTCGCGCTCGACGCGCAGTTCGCGCACTGGTCCCTGCGCAAACCGCTACAAATTCTGCGAGGGCACCTCGCATGATTCGCACGTTCTCCGCGCAGGAGGGCTGGGCCGCCCGCGTATCGTCTATCGGCGCCGTCTTCGGCGCTGCGGCAGCCGCCGTGATGTGGGCGTCGCAGAGCATCGCGGCCAAAGGCGTCATGGGTGTCGCGGAGGTCGGCGCCGCGGCGCTCGCTCCGGTGGCCGCGTGGCTCGCGTGGGCGCGCCCGCTCATCTTTCCGTATGGGCTCTATATCATGATCGTGCCGCTCGATGCGTTAACGCAGTTGAGCCGCGCAGAGGGCACGATTGCACGTCTACTCGGCATCGTATCGGCGGCCGCGCTCGTTTTGTACGCGATTCGGATGCGCAGTCTGCGCACGCCGCCGCGAGCGATCGGCTGGCTCGCGCTGCTGTGCGGCTGGATGGCGCTTTCGACGTTGTGGTCGATCGGAGATCAGCCTGGCCGCGAGGCGACGACGTTGCTGGAGCTCGGCGGTCTCTACCTCGTGGTCTCCTGTTTTCCGATGCAGCGGCGAGACATGATTCCGCTGCTCGCATTGATTCTTCTCGGAGGTCTTCTAGCCGCAGCCGTGGGTATCTACGAGTTTCACGCGGGCGGAGGCATGCAGAGCCAAGCGCTGCAAGACAACGGCCGTATCCAGGTCACCCTGGGCGCCCTGAAGGTCGACCCAAATCTCTACAGTGATGCGCTGCTGCTGCCGTTTGCGATCGCGATAACCTGGTTTGCCCGGGCGTCGAGACTGCTCCCTGGCGTCGCGGCGCTCACGGCGATAGCCATCCTGCTGACTGCGCTCGCGCTAGCTGCCTCGCGCGAGGCAATGTTAGCCTTGGTGGTCGAGGCGGTCGTCCTCGTCACGCTGCTCCACGCATGGAAGCGCGTTGTCGTTCCGATGCTCATACTCATGGGGGCCGCGCTCACCGTGTACCCGAACGTCATACTACGGGCGTTGGCGGACGTCGGCGGCGGCTACGGGCGTACCTCGATTTGGCACGTAGGCCTTGCAGCATTCCTCCAGCACCCGCTGATTGGAACGGGTGCCGGAAGCTTCACCGCGGTGTACGACAAGTGGTATCTCCGTGTATTCGAGACGTACGACGTGGGTTGGGGTATGGCTTCCCACGATCTGATCATCCATTATGGCGTCGAACTGGGGGCTGTCGGCCTCGTCTTGCTCTTCGGGTGGTGGATCTCACAGTGGTTTCTCGCGCGCGGTTTGCCGCGAACCGGAACGCTCGGCGATTTTCGCGCGATCTGCATTGCGAGCCTCGTAGCGCTCGGTCTGGTTTCGTTCGTGGTCGATCTCTTCGATTACAAATTCCTGTGGCTTACGTTCGGTCTCATCGCGCAGGTCCGGAATGTTTCCCTCACCGGGGAAAAAACATGACCGTCGAGCGCATCGTCTCAATTGCGGATTTCGACCGTTTTCGTCCCGCCTATGAATCCGTCTACAATCGAGACCCCCATCGCACGGTCTTCGTTTCGTGGCCTTGGTTGCGATCGTACCTGCCGACGATGCCGCGTCACTGGGTGCTGCTTGCCGCGCGCTCGGGCGAAGAATACGTTGGATTTCTCGTCGTCGTCGGATACGGGATCGAGGCCGGCCCCGTCAAGATCTACCGCGAACTGGGCTTGGGCGCCTATCCTTCGGCGGATTACACGGGGCTGGTTGCGGCGAACGAGGAGCCTGCGATCGTCGAAGCGTTCGCGGCGGCAATCGAGAGTATGCCGTGGGACGTGCTGCGAGCCCGCAGCGTGCGCGATCCGCGCGTGCGCGCGCTCGTTACGCGGCTCGGAGAGGGCAAGGTCGTCACGCGAGAAGAGGGCACGCCGTGTCACGTCGTCCCGCTGCCGTCCAGCTGGGACGAATACCTAGCACAGAATCGCAACGGAAAGCAGGCGTTGCGCTATGCGCTGCGCCGGCGCAACGCGTGGGCGGAAGCGTCGTTTACCGACGCGGACTCCTCGACCATCGAGCGGGACGTCGAAGCACTCCTGCGGTTGCACAAGGTGCGCTGGAAATCGAACCTCCCCAAAGCGCGCCGCACCTACGGGCGCCTCTTCCTGGAGGCGCACGCACGCGGCTGCTGCCGCGTCGGCGTTCTCTGGAGTGAGGAGAAGAAGCCGCTTGCGGCACAGGCGGCCTTCATCGACCCGGAGCGCCGTTCATGGGGTATCTACATGCTGGCGTACGATACGTCCGTTTCGAAACATTCGCCTGGGATCGGCATGTTGATGCGCGGCATCGAGCGCGCGATTTCGGAGCGCTTTGAAGAGTACGATTTCCTCCGCGGCGACGAGGCCTATAAGGCGCGCTTCGGCTCGGAAGTTCGCTGGCTCGAGAACTTTACGATTCGCCGACGTTCTCGTCGCGTCCGGTTTGCGGAGTCCGCGTGGACGCATGCGCTGCGCGCAAAGCGCGTGGTACGAAGTTTCATCATGGGAAGGATTCGAGCCAGTGCGTGACGCGAGGAAACCTCGAGCGCTGATCATCACGCAGTTCTTTGCTCCGGAGCCGTGCGCCGCGGCACACCGGATGGAAGCGATGACGAAAGCCCTGCACGACCGCGGGCTCGACGTGACCGTGCTTGCCCCCATGCCGAGCTTCCCATCGGGCCGAATCGACGCCGCCTACCGCGGCAAGTTCTTCCTGCGCGAAGACCGCGATGGAGCCGAGGTCATCCGCTTGCTCCACATTGCCACCGCTCGCCGCTACGGGCGGTATCTTGCGTGGCTGAGCTTTGCCGCTCTCGCAACCGTCTACGCGGTGCTCTTCGCAAAGAAGGCGGATGTCGTGATCATGACCTCACCGCCGATCACGCTGGCGTTCCCCGCGATCGCGGTGCGGCTGCTGCGCGGCTCGCGCCTCGTGGTCGACGTACGGGATGTCTTTCCGGATCTGCCTATTCAAATGGGCGAATGGTCCGAGAACGGATTGATGGCGCGCCTCGTCGGCGGTCTCGTCAATCGGCTCTACGCACTCGCTTCCCTGATCACGCCGGTGACGCCGAATGCCGTCGAGCGGGTCCGAACCCGTGCCGGCGATACGGAGGTGCTCCTGGCGCCGAACGGTTGGGATCGCGTCGAGGCGCACAAGGGCGTCATCAAACGGCGCAACGGCGAGTTCGTCGCGACGTTTACCGGGAATTTCGGCCTCGCCAACGGCTTGGACCTTTTGCTCGATGCGGCAAAGCTCGTGGCCCGCGACGAGATCCGCATCGCGTTGATCGGCGGCGGTGCCGACTGTAGCCACGTCGTCGCCCGCATCCAGAACGAGCGCATTGACAACGTGGACTATTATGGCGTGCGCTCTCGTGCCGAAGCGATGGGCGCCCTCGCCGAGTCGGACGCGGCCGTCTCCGTATTGCGCGAAGGCATTACCGAGTGCATCCCGACGAAACTGTTCGACGCCTTTGCCGTGGAACGCCCGGTCGTGCTCTGCGCATCCGGAGAGGCGCGTCGCGTCGTGAGCGAGGCCGCCGGAGGCCTCTGCAGCGCGCCCGGCGATCCGGAATCCCTTGCCGACGCGTTGCGCCGGCTCGCGGGCGACCGCAATCTGGCAAATGCCCTTGGCGTCTCAGGGCGGCGTTATGCTGCTGCATTCGATCGCGAGGTTATTATGGCTGTGCTCGCCGAGCGCATCGCCCGCATACTGGAGGCTCATGATTAGCGGCGGTACAAAGTCAGCGGCCATTCGGATGTCCGGGCCCGTCTTCGTGGCGATAATGGCGGGCTACATAAGCGCGTGCGGCGCTCAAAGCGCGGCGCGATCGTCGGCCGCTGAGCATCCGCAGGAAGTTAGCGCTCGCGTGGCGCCCGGCATACCCACGCACGTGCAGAACTGGTCGTATGCCTGCGCCGGAGCGGACCAAGCGTGCCATGAGGCGCAGAATGTCGGGATACCGGCAGCCTGGACGGCAGCCCACCTAGATTGGAACGAGGTCTACTATCGCAGCGACGTAGACTCAACGGCAGCGCGGCTTACGGCGGCCGGAGCACACCACATCGTTACCTACATCGATCCGAACATCGCCTGGTACTGCCCGATACCGAGGGACTATACGATGAGGTCAGCGGATTTCCCAGAGAATGGAGCCGACTGCGGCACCCCGGTGTCGCAGCACCTGCATGCTAGGAGCGGCAGTTACGCGCACGGCTACCTGCACCAGGCGAACGGGAGCCGGCTATTCGACCACGCCGACGGGCCATACGCCGGCAAAGCGGGGGAGCCGTACTACATCGGCGACCCCGACGTGCAAGCGGCGTTCCATGCGGTGACGCTGCAAAACCGCTACGCAACCGATGTTTTCGAGGACGATGGCGGCGGCTCGTACAACTGCATCGTCGGTGACGACGGTCTCTGCAGTTCCACCTACGGACCCGCGCAGTACGCTCCGCCGGTCTGCAGTTATACCGGCGGCTACTGGTGCTACAAGTACGGTGAAACAGCCGTGGAGTGGGACCGTCAGATGAATCCACAGCAGGCGTACGCAAACGACGCGATCGCACTTGCGGACGCTTCGGCCCTCCCCGTCATCGGCAACAACGGCCTTGCGACCGATGCGTACGACCTGCAATGGCTCGCGGCAAGAAACGTGCGAGGCGCCATGCTGGAAGGCGCTTGGACGGAGCGCTCCGACACGACGCAATGGATGGCAAAGGCGAATGCTATACTGCTCTATCATAGCCTCCACAAATTCGTTGTCGAGTACAGCAGCGAAGAGAGCCGGCTTTACTTCCAAATTGCTAGCCACTGGATCGTCTACGATCCCATGTATTCTGTAGAGGCGCTTACGGAAGTTAATCCCGCGGCGCGCGTGGCCGGCGCTCAGGACACGACGTTCCCCGAGGAGAGCATCGTCCCGACGCGGCCGCGGATCGCGACATCGCCCTCCAACGATGTGGCGGAATTTCAAGTCGCACCCGGGATATTCGTCCGCGAGTATGCCGACTGTTACGAAGATGGTTCGCCAATCGGATACTGCGCGGCCGTCGTCAACACAACCGGCTCACCCAGGGCCCTAACCGGCCTGACGCAAACCTATACGCGGGTTATGGTGCGGAACATGGCCGCGACCTGGGCCGCAGGCGGCGCGCCGCTCTGGTCGACGCCGGTGCCGGCTAGTATCGCTCCCAACGAGGGACTTATCCTCGCGCGGTAGCGGCTACCACCTCGGGCCACGAAGCTCGAGGACGATGTACCAGGCCTGCTTGCGCAGCGGCGGCACGAAACGGAAGAGCACGCGATCGACGGCATTCGCAATACGGATGAGAGTGCTCCCAATGCGTGTCGCGGCGACCGGCAGCGTCAGCAGCGTCGTCAGGTAGTAGTACGTGATATTCACGGTGTCGAAGTACTTACGGGCGAGTTCAAGGTCGCGGAGAAGCAGCGGATGCTCGTCGGGCGTGCGCAGCGACGGCGTCAGACGCCGGTAGAGGTTGATGAACGGATTGTGGCCCAGCGGCTCGACAAACAACGCAAGGCCTCTGAAATCCAGGAGGCGGGCAACCTCGCGGTAAGCACTCTCGGTATCGAGGTGGTGGAGAATCGCGCTCCCGGAGACGACGTCGAATGAACCGTCGGAGAACCCGGTTGCCTCCGCGTCCATCGCGAAGAAGGATGCGTTGAGACCGAGTTCCTCTGCCCGCGCCCGCGCATGCCGCACGGCGACGTCAGAGATGTCGATGCCAGTCGCTGTAGCGCCGGCGCTTGCGAACTCGAGCACGTTGCTCCCCTGCGCGCACCCGATCTCGAGGATGCGCTTGCCGGGCGCACTCGTGATCAGGCGGCGTTTGAAGTCGCCATGCGAGGCACCGACGATTGCGTAGGCCTTGTCGACCGCGCCGCGGGTGCCGCCCGCCGCAAATCGCTGATCGTGGATATCTCGTTCGCGCGTTTTGCGATCATCTTGGAGCGCCTGCATGTTAGGTGTGCGATCTCTCCTGAATACGGAACAGAGGTACGGGCGTGGGGCGGCTCGCCGCGGCGCCGCTTCTCAGCTGCCGGTGGAATCCAGTCAGCGCCGCACTGGCAAGCTCCGTGACGGGGATCGGCGTTATGGAGTACGCGGAGCCGGCACGTAATTCGGCGAGCGTCGCAACCGACGGGGTGAGCAAAAACGTGTCGCGCTTCAAGTGATGCGGAAGGTGGCCATGATCCGGCAGAAGCAAGAACTGCGAATCGATGGGCACGTAGTGGCTCATCACGAGGACCTCAGGCGCCGGGCCCGCGCTGACGACGAGCGGAGAAGGGCCGGCAGCATCGATTCGCTCGGCGATCGACGTCGACGGGTAATGATCCTGATTATCCCACCACATCGAGGCTCCCGAACTTCCAGCCGAGGACGCTGCTTGAAGAACGAGTACCACGCAGAATCCTGCGAGCCACGGTACGTTACGCACGACGCCGTCGCTTGTGATGCGACGACCAAAAAACACCGCTACGGCGACGAGAAGTGCGATCCAGAGCGGGACGAGGTAGCGCGGTTCAGTCGAGGCGTGCGCCCGCACGAGCACGTCGATGAGCAGCGCGGGAAGCGCGATGGTGAGCGCCGGAGCCGCAACAAACCACGCGGTTGCAGGTTTTTCGTCACGAAACATGCGCACGACCGCGTATACGATCAGGAGCATCATGGCAATGGCAATCGCGAGCAGTCGCATGTTGCCGTACTCGGCATCGAATAGGACGCTCCCGATGTTGAAGCACCACTTCTCGATGAAGAGCTGGAGCGGATATGTGGTGTAGGTCCAGGATTCGTCGGCGGAAATCGCGCTGCGTGCGCGGATGCAGATGATTAACCAGGGGAGAAATAGCGCCGTTGCAATGCCGGCGGCGGATGCGTACCCGGCAAGAACCCGGCGGTCGCGGTACCGAGTCGAGAAGACGAACGCGACGTGTCCGGCGAGCACGGCCAGCATGAGGACATCGGCGTAAAGAGCAAGCGCCATCGCCACGGCATAGGCCGTCCAGCGTAACGCGCTCGGGCGCCGCAACGCTTGGAGTAATAGCGCGGAGCACGCGGACACGCCCGTCGCCCAGAGCGTGTACTCGCGAGCCTGGGCACTGTAATTGACGAAGAACGGCGAGACGGCCATCAGCGCTGCTGCGGAGCCGGCCACGACGGTGCTCCCCGTAAGTTCGAAGCAGAACCACGAGACTGCAAGCATCGCGGCCAAGCCGAAGAGCAATGCGGGGAGCCGCAAGTCCGCGATGGAGCTTCCGAAGCGCTGCGCCCATGCACGGTCGAGAAGATAGAAGAGCGGCGGATGTTGCGGCTCTTCCTGGGCTAGTCCGCTCACAGTAGCGCTCATCGGAGCGCCCGTGGGGCGCTGAAGATCCAAGAGTTGAGCTGCAGAGTGACGGCGGCCGTCAAAAAGACGCGTAACATCTCCGTAAAAGTGGCCGGAAATCCGTAACGCCGTCCAGCTCTCGTCGGACCAGAGCATGCGATGTTCGACGTGCAAGACTCGGAACACGCCACCGCTGAGGATCGCGAGCGCGACGATGCTCCAGAAGAAGCGTCGTGCCACAACTATCCCGCCGGGAGAGGGAAGGGCGTTCGTATGGAATCCGAGGGAGGAACGGTACGCGCGCGCAACGACGTAGCGCGCGAAGAGTGGCCCACGCCGATGTACTGGAGGCCTGCAGCCGCGACGCGGGCCGGATCGCAGACGTTGCGGGCATCCACCACGACGCTCCCGCGCATCAGCTTCTTGATCGTCGCGAAGTCCAGCTCGCGGTACTCGGCCCAATCGGTTGCGATGAGGAGTGCGTCAGCGTCGTTCGCGGCCCTATAGCAGTCGTCGATGAACTCAACGGCATCTCCCAAGACGCGCCTCGCGCCGGGGATGGCAATGGGATCGTGGGCCGCGACCGTCGCGCCCCTTTGGAGAAGTCGCTCGATGAGTGTAAGCGCGGGGGACTCGCGCACGTCGTCCGTGTTGGCCTTGAACGCCAAGCCGAAGACGGCGACGCGCTTGCCCGCTACGCTTCCGATCGCGGCGCTCAGGTTCCCGAGCACGCGGTCGACGCGCCTGCGATTCACCTGGAGGACGGCGGGGAGGAGCTGCATCGGTACGTTGGAGCGCTTGGCCACATCCATCAACGAGGAGACGTCTTTCGGAAAGCACGACCCGCCGAATCCCAGTCCCGCATTGAACGATGCCATGCCGATTCGGCTGTCCGCGCCGGCTCCGGCGATGACGCCCGTAACATCGGCCCCAAGCTCCTCGCAGAGGTCTGCAATCTCGTTGATGAACGATATCTTCGTTGCGAGAAAGGCATTTGCAGCGTATTTGATCATCTCGGCGGTGCGCACGTCCGTAACGATAATCGGCGCGTTGAGCGGTGCATAGAGTTCCCGCATCAACAGAGCCGCGTCGGCGCTGCCCGCGCCGATGATCACGCGGTCGGGCTGGAGAAAGTCGGAGACTGCCGATCCCTCGCGAAGGAATTCGGGGTTTGAGACGACCATCGCAGGGTTACGCTCTACACCCGCTTCTTGAATGATCCTCGCGACGACATCTCCCGTCCCCACCGGAACGGTGGACTTGTTGACGACGACGGCGGCAGCAGCCAGCCGCGCCTCACCGATCTGCCGGGCGGCAAGGTGCACGGCCGACAGGTCGCACGAACCATCCGGATTGGCCGGTGTCCCTACGGCAATGAAAACGTATTCGCACCCGACGGTCGCCTCGGCGACGGTGGACGAGAAATCGAGCCGTCTCCGCTGCTGATTGCGAAGGACGAGTTCACGAAGACCAGGTTCGTAGAAGGGAATCGTGCCGTTCTGCAGCGCTGCGACCTTCCGTGGATCGACGTCGATGCACGTTATCCGATTCCCCAGTTCGGCGAGGCATGCCGCGGTAACGAGCCCGACGTAGCCGGCTCCCACTACGGCGACTCGGCGACCGCGATGCGCCTTGCTTCGCCGAAATGGCAGGGGTAGAGATGCGAGCATAACCTGCTCCTAGACTAGCCTTTGCCAGGGGTAGCGAGCAGGGACTTCCGACCGGTTCGCGCTGGGGCTCCGGCCCCCATCGGGCGTCAGAGAGCGGTAGAGCGCCGCGTAGCGCGCAGCGGTTGCGTCGATAGAGAAGGTCTCGCGAGCGAGAGGCATCGCCGCCCGCGCACGCAATAGCGCCTCCGGCCGCAGCGCGGATACTATCGCGGCGGCAAGCGCCGCGGCCGAAGCATCGCTCGCGATCTGACCAACCTCGGCGAACAACTCCGCTGCACCCGGCCACGGCGCGCAGGCAATGGGAACGCCCGCGCACATCGCCTCCAACAGCGCGAGCGGCATGGCTTCGCTCTCCGAGGAGTTCAGCGCGACGTCGGCCGCAGCCATCAGCGCACCCACGTCGGCGCGATAACCGAGAAGGTGCAGGCGCGCTTCAACGCGACGTTCGCGAGCGCGAGCGAGCAGGGCATCGCGCAGCGGGCCGTCCCCCGCGATGAAGAGCTGCGCGTCGAGCCCCCGGGACAAGAGCGCGAGAGCATCGATCGCGAGATCGTGGCGCTTGACGGAATCGAGCCGGCCGGCGGAGAGCACGACGTGCTGCCCCGCAGCGACATGGAGCCGGGCGCGCGCAGCGTTGCGGTCGAGAGCCCGCGCGTTCACCTCGATCCCGTTCGGGATGACCGCGATACGGTCGGGCGCGACGCCATCGTGCGCGGCGACACGCTGTGCGTGCGCGTGCGAGAATGCAACGACCGCAGCCGTACGCCGGTGCAAAATCCGCGCGAGGGTTTTCTTGAGCGGGGGTTCGCGAAATGCGTTTGCATGCTCCGTGTGGACGATCGTGGGCACCTTGGCGATCATTGCGGCAAGACGTCCCCAATGCTTCGCATGCGCAAGGTGCGTGTGAACCACGTCCGGCCGCAACTGCCGTATCAATCGCAGCAAGCGGAAGAAGAAGAGGAAGCCCCCGCCCTTCGCTCGTCCTGCGTACGTCCGTCCGGCGGAGTGTAACGGAACCTCCATCGTGGCCCGCGATGCAGGCCCGTCGTACAGCGTTGCGACGTGGGCATCGAGTCCGGCGCGGCGCTGCGCCGCGGCGAGCGCGGGGACGAAGCGTTCCCCACCATAGGTTCCTACGTGCGAAACGATGTGAAGAACGCGCATCATGCGGCCTCCCTCAACGTGTACCACCCTGCGAGGCGATCGCTCCAAAGATCGAGCGAGACGGAGTCCGCCATCGCGCGCGAGAGTGGTGTGATGCCTCTCTGGAGTGCGCGTTCGAGCGCGCGCGCAAATGCCCGAGCATCGTCGGTATCGACGATCTCGGTTCCGACATCGGTGCGGAAGGTACGCTCGATTCCGGGAAGCGGGGATACAACCGCGGGCAGCCCGCAGCCCCGCGCCTCCAGCAAGCCGTAGGTGACCGTCTCGATGCGACTCGGTAATGCAAACGCGTCGCACGCCCAGAAAACCTCGCGAACGTCGGCGACGCAGCCCACATCGATCGTGCGATCGTATGCGAGCATCGCGAGCGACTCGGCCGACGGCGCGAGCACGAGCGTGTGCGGCCGGGGCTCGACCAAGGGCAGGGCGCGAGCCAGCCGGTCCGCGCCTTTGATGCGTGCATCGCGCCCGAAGAACGCGATCGCTCGATCGCGTGGCGCGAGGCCGAAAGCCCGCCGCGCGGCTGCGCGCTCACGGAGGGTCGGCGGGCGAAAGCGCTCGAGGTCGACGCCGTTTGGCAACTCGACGATGTGCGACCTCGAAATGCCGTACCGCTCGAGATACTCGATCAGATCGGGGGAGACGCAGTAGAAGCGATCGACGAGGCGCTTCGCCATCGCGTACTTGGCATGGCGCGCCAGGTTCCGCCGAGAGGCACCCAAAGGTACCCCGGAGTGCAGATGCCACGCGAGGCGGGCGTGTGCGGCCGTGGCGCCGAGCATCGCGGGAAGCGCCCAAGCAACGAAGTGCGCGTGCACGACCGTCGGGCGCATACGCGCGACCGTCGCAACGACCTCGAACGCCGTCTTGGCATAGACGACGCGGACGCCGCTCTTGCGCAGCAGGTGCGTCCAGGGATAACGCGCGCTGGATTTCGGGCAGAGCAGCGCGGTTTCGAACGTCGCGTGACGCTGCGCGAGCCGCACCAAGCCGGAGACGAAGCTCCCGCCCGCGGGATTGCCGAACGCCGCAACATGCAGGACGAGGGGGCGCGTCACGCCGACCCCCCGAAGAACCCGGAGTGCGGGCGGTTGCCGTCGTTCTTCCAGCCTACGAGCCGCGTCTGCTTGGCGAGCGGCGCGATGCGTGGCTGACCGCACACGCCGTGCAGTTCGCGCACCAATGCGCGCGCACGAACGCGCGCGTGCGAATCTTTACGACCGGATCGGGCGCTGCCCCGGCCGTCCAGATTCTCGGTAAACGTTGGAGCGTTGCGACGAACCACGATTTGCTCGCTGCGATCGAGGCGTTCGCGCCGACGGAGGTTTTGATCGAGCACGTGCCGCTCGCCTATGACGGACAGGTCGCGGTTCCGCTCTCCGTCGCAGCCTGGGCGCGGATCCACGGTGTCGCATCGATGCTCGTTGCGCATCCCGAGTACGGACGTCGCTGCGATCCACCGGAATCCGTCGTGATCGAGGCGCTTGCGGCCGCGTATCCTGCATTTGCGGCGGTCCCGGCGATCCTGTGCCACGAAAGTTCGTGGGCTCGCTTTCTCGGGCAGCACCTGCCCGCGCTCGTTCCGCGACTCGACTTGCTCGACGATTGGACACCGGTCGAGCCCACCGCAATCGTTCCGATCGATACGGCGGCTCCCGCGCTGCTCTTGCTCGATGACGCCGCCGCCGGATCCTTGTCGGGCCTGTTCGAACGGCTGCGCGATGACGGCTTGACCTATCGCTGTGTCACGCTTTTCGGGAGCACGAAAGAGACGGCGCGGATCCGGGACGCAATGGCTGCTTTCGGGATCGAAGAGAAGATACAGATCGTTGCCGCCGACTCGCTGGTCGAGCTGGCGCAGGCACTGTCGAATGCTTCGTTCGTTATCGTTGCTGAATCGCGGCGTTCCGACAGCGGGATGCGCTGGGCGCGCTGTGCAGCGGCGCACGGCCGGCGCGCCGTTGTCCTGCGCGCGAACGGCGTCGTGCAACCGGTCGAATCGGTTGCGATCTCGAGCTGGACGTCGATCGCTCATCGCGTGTTCGCAAGCTTCGATGCGATCGCCGCCTCAGCGACTGCCTTTGAAGAAGACGTCCAGGAGCCTCCGGTCGGCATCTGAGAGTCGCGAGAGGCGCGAGACGATGTCGATGAGATCCTCGCTCGGCTGTGAGGATGCGCGCGGCGGCTCGGGCGTCGTCGCGGGCTCCGGGGCCGGCGCGGGAGCGGGCTCTGCGACCGGCTCGGGCGCTTGCGG
>DATCTQ010000073.1:0-13439 GCA_036567865.1 Candidatus Tyrphobacter sp.
GTTTTGCGCTTCACCCGCCGGGTTCGTCATGCAAGCCTTGACCGATCACGCAAAACATACTGTCATTATAGCGAAATCTGCGCGAAGTTGCAGCAGATTTTGCACATTCATCCGGCGAATGCGGGCTTAATGGGCCGATGCCGGAACGCTGAGCGTCCTTGCGCACGTTCTGCCGGCGCTCGAATCGCTGCGCCTGCTGATCGTCGCCACGTACCGGTCGGACGCGCTCCCGGACGGCCATCCGACGATGGCGCACATCGCCCGTCTGCGGCGCAGCGCCTCGACGATCTCGCTCGAGCCGCTGAACGATCGCGAGGTACGCAGGCTCCTTCGCCTTGCGGCCGGCAGCATCGGCACGCGCCTGAGTACAGCGGAGATCGAAGAGATCGCCGAGCGCGCCGAGGGGGCCCATTCTTTGCCGAGGAGCTGCTGAAGAGCACGATCGAACGGCGGCGCAGCGGCCGCACCGGCGCGCTTCCGCTGACGATCCGCGCCGCGGTTGAGGAACGCCTGAGCGGGTTCGACGCGCGAACGCGCGCGGTGGTGACGACTGCGGCAATCTTCGGCCGCAGTTTCATCCCGAACTCATCGTGGAGCTCTCCGGGCTGCCGCACGCGGAGGCGCTCGCCTCGCTGCGGCATTTGAAGGCGTTGCAGATCGTCGGCGAGGTTGGCGCGGCGGACCTCTTCGCATCGAGAAGCACCTCACCTCGATATACACGAAACTCGGATTGTGAAACCGCGCGGAGCTCGTCGCGCTCATAACGCGCCGCAAGTCGGCGGCGCAAGCCTAGTGTCCTAGCGCGCCGGAGCTTGAAGCAGCACGCGACCCGGGATCTGCGCGAGCGATGGGAACGAGAGCCGGACGAGGTTGCCTGAATAGAATGCCGCACGAGAAGCAATGACGATTCCGCCCCGCGCTCCCACATTGCGGTACGCTTGCAGCGTCGAGTGATACGGCTCGCCGGGTGCGAGCGGAACCCAGCCGACGCTCTGCGTGTGCCCATTCACGATGACGACGAAGAAGATCGCATTCGAGGGCATCCACGCCGCCCGCGAGCGCGGTGGAACCCAGCACCAGCCGTGCGTCGAGTCATCGAGCCACGTACCGTAATGATAGGGGCGCCAGCCCCACGATTCGTGCGAGATCCACGTCCAGCCGAGGCCGCGGCGCCAGAGCCAGCGGCCGCTGTGGTACGGCGCCCAGCCCGCAAACTCGCGCGGCGACCATACCGTGCCGTAGCCCTTCAAATGAAGCCACGTGCCGTACGGCGCGAGATCATCGTGTGTGGAGAGCAGCACCGCGTCTCGGCTCTGGTTGAAGCCGTCGAACGCATCGCCGGGAGGCGTGGTCGCGTAACGCAAGTGCGGACGCGCCGGCGGACCGTCGATCGTGACCTGCTCGCCGGGGTCGAGCAGTTGCGTTCCGTTGGGCGTGATCACGCGCAGCTCACCGCGATGTACGACGATCGTCGATTTGCCTGCAGCGACGGTGACGCGGTAGAACCCGGACCGGCCGGGGCGAAGGGTGATCGACGGCGTGTCGATCTGCGGCGCGTCAGCGTCGTGCATCGTCGAGCATGCGATCGTTCCCGCGAGGAGACGAACCTCGGGGTTCGCAGGAAGCATGGAGATGAATTGGACGCGAGTGGCGCCGTCGAGGCGCAGCGAAATGCCCGCGGCAAGGTCGACCTCCGCGAGCGCGCCGCTCGCAGTCGAGAGCGCATCGCCCGAAAGCAAGGGCATGTTGCGCAGCGCGGCAACGTTTCCGCCCTCGACGCGCGCGACGATTGCATGGCCCTCGAGCACGCCGACGTGAGCGACGTCGGCGAACGACGTACTCGCTGCCGCGAGAAGCAGGGGTATCAGCGCCGCAGCGGCCACCGCGAAGGGGCGATGGGCGATCTTCATTGAGGCCATTCGATCCTTACCCCGGCATCGTGAAATCCGTAGTAGCGCTGCGCCGAGCCGTTGAGATACGCGAGCAACGGCTCGCGGACGACCGCGATTTTCATGCGCTCGGCGAGTTTGGGGATCGGCACCCAGGCGGCGTCGACCACGTGATCGGCTTCCTGCGGCACCTGCGGCTCACCTTCGAGGCGCATTTCGAAGGTGAGGTTCACGACGTGCGTCGCGCCGTCGTAACTCTCGCTTGCGTACGCCAATGCGCCGACCTGCGCGACGAGCCCGGTCTCGTCACGCACTTCTCGCGCGACGGTCTCCGGCGCGAGCTCGCCCGGCTCCAGTCGCCCACCTGGAAGCGTCCAGAGTGCGTCGACGTGATTCGCGTAGCGCGATGCGACCAGCAGGACGCGATCGTCATGCAACGCGATGCCGGTCGCGATGCGGATCTCGCTCATCGTAATGCGCATTCGAAGACCTCGAGCGTCGCGCGAGCGGTCTTGCTCCAAGGCATGGCGGCCGCTCGCGCTAAGCCTCGCCGGCGCAGGTCCTCGGCGTAAGCGGCATCCTCCGCAACCCGTAAAATCGCCGCAGCCAGTGCCGGCGCGTCATCGAGCGCGACGTACTGCGCCGCATCTCCGCCGGTCTCGGGAAGTGCGGATCCGTTGCTCGTGACGACCGGCGCGCCATAGCTCATCGCCTCCAAAATCGGGAGACCGAAGCCCTCGTACCGCGACGGGAAGGCGAAGAGGACGCAGGCTCGATAGAGTGCCGCCAAGCGTTGCTCGTCGACGTAGCCCAGCGGCTTCGCTCGAATGTCGATTCCAGCGATGCTCTCCGCGTTCGATTCCCCCGCTACAACCAGCAGAAGATCGGGATGCTCGCGTTGCACGAGCGCCATCGCCCGCGCGAGCACGTCGATGCCCTTGCGCCGCTCCATCGTTCCGACGAAGAGAACGAAATTCCCGAGCGCGTCGACCTCAGGGTCGCTGCGATCGGGGAGCGGCGGCGCGACGCCGAGGGGAATCGGCACGAGTCGCTCCGGCGGAATGCGCAACTCCCGTGCGAGCTCGGCTTGCGAGAAACGGGAGAGCGTGATCAACGCGCGACAACGCTCCGCTGCGTTATGAAAGAGACGTTGAGCTTCCCGCGCATAACCGGGGACCACGAAGTTGGATGCATCGCAGAGCGTCGCCACGGCGGGAAGGGTGAAGCGCGTCCAACTACATCCGTTGAATGGAAACCAGAGGGCATCGAGGCGGGCGCGGCCGACAAAACGACGCGAGATGACGCGGTACGGCCGGTCGACTTCTCGTTGATATCTGCGCGCGACGCTCCACGTGTGCCATTCCGGGACGACGAGCGTCACCTCGACGCGGTCCCGATCGTGCTGCGACCACGCGCGCAGGATCGAGCGCAGGTAGCGTCCGATTCCTCGGTGATCGCCCGGCAGATTCCATGCATCGACCCCGAGGCGAATCATTGCGATTCGGCGACGCGGCGAAAGACGGCGAGATGCTCCTCGGCGCTGCGCTTCCAGGCAAACGTGCTTGCGCGCTCCAGGCCGCTTGCGATGAGCGATGCGCGGAGGTCGCCGTCGGTTGCGATGCGACGAAGCGCTGCGCTCCAGGCATTTGCATCGAGGGGCGGCGCGAAGAGCGCGGCCGTACCGGCGATCTCCGGCAGACAGCTTGCGGCCGAGGCAACGACGGGCGTCGCGCATGCCATCGCCTCGAGCATCGGCATGCCGAACGTCTCATGGAACGAGGGAACGAGAAGCGCGAGCGCACCACGGTAGAGATTGCGCAATCCTCCGTCACCCTTCATGCTGAGATCGTCGATGAAATGCCCGGCATGCACGACGCGTTCGAGTTGCGGCGCGTGCGCGCCGGCAACGGCGACGAGAGGTCCGTCGAGCAGCGGCCAGGCCAGGCGGTACGCCTCGTAGAGCAAGGAAAAGTTCTTCCGCGGCTCGGCTTCCGGGTCGCCGACGAACAGGAAGTACTCGCCCGCGCGCAGCGGCGCGTGCGACAGCATCTCGCCCCGTGTGAACGTCGGATCGACGCCGTGGTAGATCACGTCGATGCGCTCGCGCGGTACGCCGAAGACCGCATGGATCTCATCGGCGCCGAAGTTGGATACGGCGATGATGCGCCTCGCCGTTTGTGCGGAGCGCAGGAACGGCGCCTGATCACGTCGCCGCCGGCGGCGGTCATCCGGCGGATATCGAAACGGCACGGCGTCGTGAAGGGTCGCAACCGCGGGTGCCTTCGACCGCAGAAAGGTTCCGTTCGCCGGGTGCCAGAGGACCTGCGCGTCTCGTGGAACGCGTGACGCGATCTCGAAGCGTTGACTGCGGAGGGCGCGCTCAAGTGCGGTGCGCGTCCCCCGACCCCGGAGGCCGCCGACGACCAGCGTCAGCGCAACGCCTTCATGCGGAGCGAGGCGGCGCAAAATTGCGCGAAGGTAGCGGCCGATGCCGCGGGTATCCTCGATCGCGGTACGCGCATCGACCGCCAGTCTCAAGGCCACCCGGCGTTCTTCGCAAATGGAGGCGGCGATCATCCTGCGAAGGCAACGTCATGGCCGTCGCGGCGCATCTCATCCTTGGTTCGCGTGAGGAGCCGTTCCTGGGCGCGTTGCTGGATTCGCTCGACGGCGTCGCGGAGAGGCTGATCGTCAACGACAATTCCACCGGAGCCTCGCCGCACGCACGCGTGCTCGAACAAAGCCGATTCGAAAACTCGGGGCGACTCGTCGTCGATCGCACGCCGTTCACCGGATTCGCCGAAGCGCGCAACGTCTGTTTGCGGCTGCACGCCGAGCACGGTGCCGGCGAATGGGTCGCATTCGTCGACGCCGACGAGGTCCACGGGACGCAGGCCGCGCGCGTCGCCGCGAACCTGGAATTTCTGCCGCGGAGCACCGCATACGTCGACGGCTATACCTGGCACTTCTTTCAGTCGTTCGATTGGTATACGTCGATCGAGCGCCGCATGATGTTCTTTCGCTTCTCGGCGGCGGCACGTTGGGAGGGGCGCGTGCACGAGCAGCTCCTCGGCGTCGAAGGCGAGCGCATCGCACTCCCCTACGTCTACGCGCATTACGGCCACGCGCTCGAACCGCGCCGCCACGCTGAGAAGGGCCGCCACTATTCGGCCCTGGGTGCGGCTGGGAACGTCCTGCGCGAGGAGCAGTTGGACGACTTCGAAATCGCGGAGTATTTCGCGCCGGTCTACCACCGGCTGATCCGCTTTCGCGGCGAGCATCCTCCGGCGGCCCGCTCGACGCTCGAGCGCTTGCGGCCGGCGATGCGCGAGTTCCACGCCCTCACTGACCGGATGGGGCGCGCCCAGGCGCTCGGAACCAGGCTCCGCAACGCGCTCCGCCGCCTCAATTACGAGGCGCGCTGGCGCGGGCGAGGCCTCTCGCCGGAGGCCCGACGGCTGCTCGCCCCGCCCTAACCAGGATTCCTTGCCCCTCGGCCGGGAAAGCGGCCCAAGCAGCGAGCGGATTAAGAGGAGGACTCCATGATCCATATCGTCCGGTTTATCGTGAACGCGATCGCACTCTATTGCATCGCCCACTTCGGGGCGGCTCTGGGTTTCGACCCGACCGTCACGGTCAAAGACGCGCTCATCGTGGCGCTGATCTTCGGTATCGTCAACGCACTCATCGGCCCGATCTTGCGCTTGATTGCTTGGCCGGTCAACTTCCTGACCCACGGCATCTTCAGCGTCGTCGTCAACTACGCGCTCTTCATCATTACGGTCGCGATCGCGCCGCATATCGCGCCGAGCTTCCGGCTCTCCGGCACCACGAATTGGTGGCTAGCGGACCTTTGGGGTGCCATCATCATGATGCTGGTCGGCACGATCCTCCAGCAGATCTGGAAGCACCCCTCCGAGGGATCGACCCAAACGGCCTAGGGCCTTTGACTTGGTGGCCCGGGGCATCGCCGCGGGCCACCGCTCTTGCCCCAAGCGCGGCGCTCGTGTAGAATAGCCTCTGCGCGCCTTCGAGCGCGCCCCCAGCCACCAGTGCGACGGTGGGAGCCGCTTACGTGACCACGTGAGCCGCGTTCCCTGCGTAAGCCCGGCGGGTCCGATTCGGGAAAACCCGTTGAACCTGATCGACGTCAACAACTTCGACGCCATGCGCATCGGCCTCGCGTCGCCCGAGCAAATTCGCGCGTGGTCCTTCGGTGAAGTCAAGAAGCCGGAGACCATCAACTACCGTACGCTCAAGCCCGAGCGCGACGGTTTGTTCTGCGAGAAAATCTTCGGTCCGACCAAAGACTGGGAGTGCCACTGCGGCAAGTACAAGCGCATTCGCTTCAAGGGAATGATCTGCGACCGCTGCGGGGTCGAGATCACGCGCGCAAAAGTGCGGCGCGAGCGCATGGGGCACATCGAGTTGGCCACGCCGGTTAGCCACATCTGGTATCTCAAAGGCGTTCCGAGCCGCATCGGCATCCTGCTCGACATGTCTCCCCGACAGCTCGAGAAGGTCATCTACTTCGCCTCCTATGTCGTCATCGATCCTGGCGATACGACGCTTTCCAAGCGCGAAGTCCTCTCGGAGCAGAAATATCGTGAGGCGCGCGACAAGTTCGGTAACCGCTTCAAAGCGGGCATGGGCGCCGAGGCTATTCGCGAATTGCTGCGCGGAGAGAACCTGAACCTCAAGCGCCTCGGTGAAGAGCTGCGCAAAGACTTCAAGGAAACGTCGGGGCAGAAGCGCCTGAAGGTTATCAAGCGTCTCGAGGTCGTCGAAGCGTTTCTTGCAAGCGGCAATCGGCCGGAGTGGATGGTCCTTTCCGCGGTGCCGGTCATCGCGCCGGAGCTGCGCCCAATGGTGCAGCTCGACGGCGGACGCTTCGCGACCTCCGATCTCAACGATCTGTACCGGCGTGTCATCAATCGCAACAACCGTCTCAAGCGCTTGCTCGAGTTGAACGCACCCGAGATCATCATCAAGAACGAGAAGCGGATGCTGCAGGAGGCCGTCGATGCGTTGATCGACAACGGCCGCCGGGGACGCCCCGTCACCGGTCCGAACAATCGTCCGCTCAAATCGCTTTCCGACATCCTCAAGGGCAAGCAGGGACGCTTTCGCCAGAATTTGCTGGGCAAACGCGTCGATTACTCCGGCCGCTCCGTCATCGTGGTGGGACCGTCGCTCAAACTCCATCAATGCGGCCTTCCCAAAGAGATGGCGCTCGAACTGTTCAAGCCGTTCGTGATGAAGAAGCTCGTCGATCGCATGCTGGCGCACAACATCAAGAGTGCGAAGCGCATGGTCGAGCGCGTGCGCCCCGAGGTTTGGGACGTGCTCGAGGAGGTTATCAAGGAGCATCCGGTGCTACTCAATCGTGCGCCGACACTCCACCGTTTGGGCATTCAGGCTTTCGAGCCGGTCCTCGTCGAGGGGAAGGCGATTCACCTGCACCCGTTGGTCTGCACGCCGTATAACGCCGACTTCGACGGCGACCAGATGGCCGTACATCTTCCGCTCTCGGCGGGAGCGCAGGCTGAGGCGCGGATTCTCATGCTGTCGAGCAACAACATCTTGCTGCCGGCCTACGGCAACCCGGTTTCGATTCCGACGCAAGACATGGTCTTAGGTCTGTATTACCTAACGTTCCAGCGTGACGAATACGTGGGCCCGGCGAAGGCCGCGGTGCTCGAAGATTACGACAGAGTCGAGCACGCCCCCAAGAAGCATGCACCGAAAAACAACGGTGCCGTTCCCGGTGCCATCCCGACGTTCTTCGATGCAAAAGAAGCGGTGCTCGCCTATGAGACGCGCAGCATCTCCCTGCAGGAATGGATCTACGTGCGCCGGCACGGCGAGCTTCTCAAGACGACGGCCGGACGCGTCATCTTCAACCTCGCGCTCCCGGAGCACTGGAACCACCCGTTCGTCAACGGGATCGTCGACAAGGGCAGCCTGAAGAAGATCATCACCGACTGCTACCGCACGTACGGTAACGCGGAAACGGCGCGCTTCCTCGACGCCATCAAGGATCTCGGTTTCCACTATGCGACGCTATCCGGCACGACGGTCTCGATCAACGACATCGTCGTTCCGGAGCAAAAGCACGATATCATCGACCGCGCTCAAAAGGAAATCGACGACTTACGGCGGCTCTTCGAACAGGGCTTCATCTCGGACGACGAGCGGTACAACAAAACGATTGAGATCTGGTCGAAGGCAAGCGACGAGGTCACGAGCGCGATGCAGGCGGCGCAAAATCCGCTCAACCCCGTCTTCATGATGGCGACGTCGGGCGCGCGTGGCTCGATCGCGCAAGTGAAGCAGCTCGGCGGCATGCGCGGGCTTATGTCCGATCCGTCCGGGCGCATCCTCGAGATCCCCGTGAAGGCCTCACTCAAAGAGGGTCTTACCGTGCTCGAGTACTTCATCTCGACGCACGGCGCTCGTAAGGGCCTGGCCGACACCGCGCTGCGCACCGCGGACTCGGGATATCTCACCCGGCGCTTGGTCGACGTTGCGCAAGACGTCATCGTGCGCGAGGAAGACTGCGGAACCACCAACGGCATCGTCATGCACGACATCCGAACGGGCAAGGAAATCATCGAGCCGTTTGCCGATCGCATCGTGGGCCGCCGCGCCGCAGAAGAACTGCGGCTCGACCCGCGAAGGCCAACGACCGCGATCGTCAAGCGCGGCGACGAAATCACCGAAGAGAAGGCCAAGGCGATCATCGACGCGGGCATCGAAGAGGTCCGGATTCGCTCGGTTCTCACGTGCCGCTCGAAGTACGGTGTCTGCTCGATGTGCTACGGCCGCGATCTCGCGACGAGCGGCAAAGCCGACATCGGCACCGCGGTGGGTATCATCGCGGCGCAGTCGATCGGCGAACCGGGAACGCAGTTGACGCTGCGGACCTTCCACACCGGCGGCGTCGCGACCGAAGACATCATCACCGGTCTTCCGCGCGTCGAAGAAATTTTCGAGGCGCGCAAGCCAAAAGGTCAAGCGACCATCACCGAGGAGGCCGGCACCATTCGCATTGCCGACGAGAAGAATCGTCGCATGGTGTACGTCACCGACTCGGGCGGCGAAGAGCACGAGTACGACGTTCCGCACGGAATGCACTTGACCGTTCGCGAGGGGCAGCACGTCGAACCGGGCGATCAACTCAACGAAGGATCGCTCAATCCGCACGATATCTTGCGCATCAAAGGCCAGACTGCGCTGCAGAATTACCTCGTCGAGGAAGTGCAGAAGGTCTATCGTTCGCAGGGCGTCGACATCAACGACAAACACATCGAAGTGATCGTGCGCTCGATGCTGCGCAAGGTGAAAGTCGCCGAGGGCGGCGACACGCACATGCTTCCCGGGCAGCTCGTGGAGGCGGCGCACTTCAACGAGGTCAGCGACCGCGTAAAGAAGGAAGGCGGCCAGGCCGCGACTGCGTCGCCGGTACTGCTGGGCGTCACGAAGGCATCCCTCGCAACCGATTCGTTCCTGTCTGCGGCGTCGTTCCAGGAGACGACGCGCGTGCTGACCGATGCGGCGATCAAGGGGAAATACGATCCGCTGCTCGGCCTGAAGGAGAACGTGATCATCGGCAAGCTGATTCCGGCCGGAACCGGCATGACGCGCTACCGCCAAGTCGAGATCGAGCCCCAAGGGCAGGACGTGGATGACGAGGGACGTGCGCGCACGGCGATCGACTTCACGGCCCTCGGCGGTATGACCGCCGATGAGGCGGCGTTCGCGGAGGTGATGGCCGGCGGCGCTGCCGCCGACGTGAGCCGCCTCATGAGCGCATACGAGCGCAGTCGCGAACCGCAGACGGTTCAGTATGAGGGTGAATACGAGGAACACGTTAGCGTGCAAGCGCCGGCGAAGAAGACGCAGTACGATCGCATCAAAGGCATCAACCCGGAGGAACTCTGATTACGCTGCCGCCTCTGCGAAGCGGCAGAGGAGGTTGACGAGCGCCATCTGCTCGGGCGTCGAGCAACGGACGTCGAGCAGGCGCGGCGAGCAGACGAGAACGCTCATGCATTGCGCACGCGAGATCGCGACGTTGAGCCGGTTCTTCTCGAAGAGAAAGCCGACGTCGCGGGGCAGGTCGTCGCCGCTGGAGGTTGCCATCGAGTAGAAGACGACCGGCGCCTCTTGGCCTTGGAACTTGTCGACGGTGCCGACGCGGATCTCGCCGAGGCCGGCGGCCTCGAGACGCGAGCGGAGGAGGCGGCGCTGCGCGTTGTAAGGCGCGACGATCAATATCTGCGCCTGCGTCAGCGGTTCGCTCGCGCCGGGCGCCAGTTGGAACGTTCCCTTCAGCAATCGCGCGATCTCTTCGAGGATGCGCTCGGCCTCCTCGGAGGATTCGCGCGCGTTGCCTTCGTGGGCGACCGGTAGATATCGTAACCCGCTGCCCGAAAGGCCGGGCGTATCGATGCGATGCGCGCTCGTTCGTTCATCGGCGCGCAGGCGCCCGCCGTAGACCGTCGCGGAGATGAAATCGCAAATTCCCGGGTGCATGCGATACGAGCGATCGAGGAAGACGCCGCGGTCCGACGCCACGGTCGCGTCGTCACCGAGCAGGTGCTCGAGTACCGATAGCTCGACGCCCGGCGGATGCGAACCTTGCGAGACTTGCGCGAGCTGCAGCGGATCGCCGAGCAGGATGAGATTGCGCGCAGCGGGCGCACAAGCGATCGCGTTGGCGAGGGCGACCTGACCGGCTTCGTCGATCACGAGGTAATCGTAGCGCCCGGTGAGTTCTTCGCGCGAGAAGACCCAAGCCGTCCCGGCGGCTAGATCGTGCGGCTGTTCCAGCGCGTCGTTCGACTCGGCGGAGGTGACGAACGAGCGCTCGAGCTTTGATTCGAATGCCGAGCCGGCATTGGATGCGCTAAAGCGCTGAATTCCGCGGAATATCCGGCCTCGTAGCACGGCTTCGGCTTCGATCTTGTGAAGTAGATTGTGAATCGCTTTGTGCTGGTTGGCGAGAATGGCGATCCGCTTGCCGGAAGACAGCAGGTCGAGGATTACGGCTGCGCCGAGCGTGCTCTTCCCGCTGCCGGGAGGCCCCTGTACGAAGAGATAACTGCCGTCGAGCGCCTGGGCCAACCGTGTAATCGCGGGCGCATCGGGAACCTCCGGCTGCACGACGGAGCCCGGGCGGCGGTCGCGCAAGCGCGGCGGCCGGCGCAGCGCGACGTCGACGAGGGCCGGGTGGTCGCGTTCGAGCGTTGCGTCGAGGTACGAACGGGCGACGCGTAACAGGGATGTTCGCTGCGCTGCCGTCGCGAACGCGGGCATCGGTGCGAGGGCATCGAGCGTGCTCGCCTCGACTTTGCCGCTCAGCTTGATGTGCAACTGCAATGCATCCTCGTCGATCTTCACGATCTCACCCGCGCTGCGCGGCTTGGCGGCGTCGAGCACGTACGGCTTGCCTTTCAGGTCGTGCGCCTGTTCGGGATAGTCGTAGACGTGGACGAAGTTGTCGTGACTCGCCTTCAGTTTATAGGGCGCGATGTCGTCGCTATGACGCAGGCCGGCAAGTGCCTCTCGATCGAATTCGATCAAGCGATCCCTGTTTTCGCAACGCTCGTAATACGCCCACCAGGCCGGCTTCTCGTCGCGGCGATGGTAATCGAGCATATGCCCGAACAGCCACCGCGCGCGAAACGGCTCGTCTGCGGAGCGCAAAGCGGCGATCGATTGGGGAACGGCCAGCCCTGCAAGGAGTTGCTCGCGCGCTGCGGCTCGCTCGTCGGAGTCCTGGACTTTGGCCGGGGGCTCGGGCACAGGCTCGGCGCGCCACGCGATCTCACCGTCGCGCAAGGTCAGCTCCGAGCGAAGCGTCAGCAGCCAGTCACGCAGCTGCCGCGTCGAGAGGCAGTCGTCGCGGTTGTAGTTTTCGATGTCCACCAGGATGTTGTCGTCGCCGCCGATGAGCCAAGATTCGAACATGAGGATCGAGTCGTCTCCACGCTGCGTCCTGGTTTCCCGAGTAAAGCCGTAGAACGGCTCGAGTTTCTTGATCGAGTACGACGGCTGCGAGATTCGTAGCCCTTGCCGCACGACCGCAAAGAGATCGACGAATATCTGTGCGCGGAGCAAGGCATCCAATGCTTCTTCGCGTGCGGCGTAGTAACCGGAAAGGCGCTTGAGCGCGGTCGTTTCGTAGCTCGCGTAATGGTAAACGTGCATCCGGGGATACTGGAGACGGCGTTGCGCGAGAAAGTCCACGAAGGCTTCGAAGGCTTGCCGCTCTTCGTTCGGATGCTTGCTCCAGTAGGCGACGTAGCGCTTTTCGAGCGGCAAGTAGACGCCGAAGAGGTACTCGAGCCCGCGCTCGGGCGCGTAGAGTGGATCTCCCTCCATATCGAAGAAGACGTCGCCCGGGTCCGGCTGTGGGATGAGCGCGAAGCCGCGGTGATCTTGGAACGGAAGTAGTTCGTAGGAGTGCTTGCCGGTAACACGCTGGGCGTGCTGTAGCGCCGCCTGGGAATGCAGCCGTTCGAATGTTTCGGGTGTCATGCCCGCGGGGCGCGCCTTGAGGGTCGCGGACGCGAGCTGCGCGATGGTCGTGATCTTCGCGCTTGCCAGGCGGCGGATCGCATCGCGGCGCATCCACGCGACCAGTCCGAGGTAGTCGTCGGCGTTGCGCCGCGCATCGCAGATTGGGCTCCAGCGGCATATTTGACAATGCGGCACCTCGTGCGGATAGGGAAGCGCCGATTTAGCCCATGCCTGCGTCGCCTCGGGGCTCGTGTACCGTAGTACACGTCGCCCACTCGTCTCCTTGGCCTGAACTAAATCAGCGCTTCCCTGCAGAGTGGCCCTGATCGCTGCCGGCGTCGCCTCGGGGCCCGTGTACGGTAGTACACGTCGCCCGCTCGTCTCCTTGGCCTGAACTAAATCAGCGCTTCCCTTAAAGTTCGCTTCTATCCGTGCCAGAAAGGCCGCTTTCAGGTGGCGGTAGTATGCGAGGTAGTCGTCGAGCGTGTACGGCGCCTCGACGTTGCTGCCGGGGACGACGATCATACGCGCGGGCATGGTGCCCTGCAATCGAGCGACGTGCTCGCTATAATTGCAGAGCTGCACGAGAAAGTAGGGCTTGGTCGAGAGCGCGAGCTTGGTGTCGAGCACTTCATAGCTCCAGCTCCAGCGCTCGCACGGACGCTCGACGCGGCGCAAGAAATCGGCGTGTCCCATGAACTGCCCGTCGAAGAAGGTCGCCTGGTAGATGATCGGCACGCCGGACTCCATGGCATCGAGCGTGGAGCATTCGGCGGCCTCGAGGCTCGCGAGGTCGTGCGCCTGCGGGCGCGGGATTTCGCGTACGTCGAGTGAGTTCGCGCGCAGCGACGCGAGATAGCGCTGCTCGTGTTCCTCGCCTTTACGTGCGATCAACACGGTGGTGTCGTCGGGGTCGGGACGCACCCGCAGCCCGCGCGCGGCCTCTTCCTCGAGACCCGTCAGGACCTCGCATTCGAGAAAGCCGTTCAAATCAGAGGCGGAGAAGATGAGTCGCTCGCCGAC
>DATCTQ010000074.1:0-20258 GCA_036567865.1 Candidatus Tyrphobacter sp.
GCCGGTGACGACACGGCCGTACGGTGCGCGCGCGTTCCACCGGAATCGGCGATCACCACCGCGTCACCCGCAGCGAGCGAGCCGCGCAACGGCGTCACCGCGGCTTGCGTGCCGTTGACGAGGTCGATGCGCACGGGAACGCGCGCCGGCCTGCCCCCGGCGTCGACGAAGAGCATGCCGGTGCCGCCCGCGACGATGATTTGCGTCGAAGAACTCTGTGCGGCTTGACCCCACGGGGAGCCGGCCGATGCGTTCGATGGGGTTTGCGCCGGGGCTTGCGGGCCACGTCCGTATGCGCCATACGGGTGATACTGGAGGGCTTGCAGCGGAACGACGAGCGCGTTTGGAGCGCTGGCGACGTCGATCGTCGCGGTCGCGGTCATGCCGGGCAGCAGCTTCCCTTGCGGGTTGTCGACCTTCGTGACGACCACGTAGGTTACGACGTTGTTCACCGTCGTCGGATTCACGCGAACTTGGGTGACGACACCGTGGAAGGCTTGACCCGGATACGCGAGGACGGTGAAGTTCACGCTCTCGCCGGCGCGAACAGCGCCGATGTCCGGCTCGCCCACGGCGACGTCGACTTCCATCTTGGTCAGGTCTTGCGCGATCGTGAAGAGCGTCGGCGTCTGCAAGCTGGCGGCGACGGTCTGGCCCACGGAAACGTCGCGCGCGATGACGGTGCCGTCGACCGGCGACGTGATCACCGAACGTTGCAGGTTCAAGGAATTCTGTCGCACCGCCGCGGCTTGCGCGGCGGTGGCCTCTTGCGCTGCCGCGGTCGAGGCGCCGCCGCCCGCGGCGACCGACGATGCCTGCGACGATTGCGACTGCGCCGTCTCGAGCGCGGCTTGCGCACCGACGACGCCGTCGCGATCGGTCTGGACCTGCGCGCGGGAGACGTATCCTTGCGCGAGCAGACTCTGGTCGCGCTGCAACGTGCTCTGGGCGAGCGCGAGTGTGCTCTGCGCCTTCGTCACGCTAGCGCCTGCAGCGGGGATGGCCGCCTGATCCGATGCAGCCATAGCGGCTTGCGCCGCGGCTTGGTCTTGGGCTTGCGCGAGCGAGGCCTGCGCTTGATCGAGCTGTGCTTGCAGCGTGCTCGGGTCGATGCGCGCGAGAACTTGCCCCTTGCGCACCCTACTGTTGTAGTCCACGTCGATCTCGGAGATCGTACCCGAGATCTGCGAGCCGACGGTGACGCTGTTTTGCGGGTTCACCGTGCCGGACGCGGAGATGCTCTGCACGAGCGTCTGCCGCACGACGGGCTCGGTCGCATATGTCGGCGTCGCGTGCGCGCGAACGGTCACGATGCTTGCGACGATCGCGAGCGCGAGGAGAACGGCGAGGCCGCCGAGCGCCAGACGATTGCGCAGGAGTGCGCGCAGCCGTTCCAGCGCTCGAGCGATCTGCGCGTTCGGGGCGGTGAGGGATTGCGATGAAGCTGACATTTCAGCCTCAGACTACGCGCGATTCCAGATAGAAGGCGGAGATGGGGAGCGGAATTAGCCCAGGAAACGCTCAGGCTCGCGCTCCCCCGCAGTAGGTCGCTGAGCGCTGTGGTCGTAGCCATATAGAGCTAACCCATTTGAGTTAGTATACGCCCCTCTTCCCCGAGGGCAAGGAGGCTCGATCATGGCCTTCCTAGCGGCCCTATTACTGCTTCTCGGCGTCGGGTTCGGCTCGTTGCCTCAGGCAGGTCGGATGGCGCATACGGGTGTCGCGAGCCATCTCCGACCACTCGACAATGGCGGCGGTCTGCCGATCGATGGGGGAACCGGCGCCAACTAGCCGCGTCGGCCCAACGGAGGGGGCCGCATGAGCCGGCCTCCTCCCCCGTGAATCTCCACGATAGAGGAATGAATCGACCAACGCAGCGCGGCCATTTCGAGGCCGACGGCTCGAGGCTCGTCGCACGAATGTCGGAGCTTTGGAGAGCTGCCCGCTTCAAGGACGCCGCGGCGATGTACGACGCGGAGGCCCCGAAGAACGCTCCGCTCGAGGCTGCCGTTCTGCGCGCTCGCGTGCACTTGAAGAACGGCGAGGCGCCGGCGGCGATCCGGATCCTGGAAAGGCGTGCGGCCGGGAAGGGGGCGTGGCGCGCTCGCCGATCGACGACGTTGGCAACGGCCTACGCATTGGTTGAGAATTACGCGGTAGCAGACGAACTATTCGGTGAGGCTGCGGCTGCTGCGTCACGGCTCGGTGACACGGAGCTTGCGAGCGACGTTGCGTACTCCCGCGCACAACGCCATCTGTTCGAACGTCGCGCCGACCTTGCGAAAGCACTGCTTCCGCAGGTTCGCGAGTCGAGGACGCAGCTTGGCCAGATCCGCGCGCTGCATCTCGAGAGCGCCGTTCTCAATCGGGAGCGCCGGTATCGCGATCAGGCACGCGTGCTGCTCGAACTCCTCGGGCGCATCGATCCGGATCGATCGGATTACATGGAGATCCGAGCGTGGGCAACCGTGACACTCGCCACGCTTGCTCGCGAACTTCATCTTCCCGAAACCCTCGCAGAGATCGAACGACAGTTGGGTGGCGTGGAATGGTCGCCGGATCTCGACGATCAACGCTTCCAAGCCCTCAAAGCCCTTGGTTGGGCTTGCGCACTTCGGGGGGACTATTTCAACGCTTTCCGACTTCTGCGTCTGGGTTCACAAAAGGCAACCAGCAGCGCTTGGCGCGCGGTCGCGGCTGCCGATCGAGCCGAGTTGGCGCAGTGCATGGGCGAACGGCTTTGGTCGCGTCAGGAACTCGCGGAGGCGGAGGCCCATGCGGCCGACGTGAGTTGGGAGAAGGTACGCGACGAGGCTCGGCTCGGGCTTCTTCTGCTCGCGCAATTGTTCGTCCCCGTCGACGCTGCGAAAGCCGCGTATTACCAAGCGCGATTCAGCGAGTACGAGAACATCAAGGCCGCGAACTATCACCTGAAGAGCGACCCGCGGATCGAGGCCTTGGCACAATACTCCGCCGCCGTCGTCGATCTATCGACCGGTCATCGCACGATCGGCATCGATCTCCTGAAGAAGGCGCTCGAAACGTTTCGAGCGCACGGATACGACTGGCGAGCGGGGCGGTGCGCGTTGCGTCTCTACGAGGAGACGCGCGACGCCGCGTCTCTCTCGATCGCCCGCGAATATCTCCGCAACTACATGGGATGCTGGCTTGGCGACGAGCTTAGACGGCTTTGATGGGGCGGTAACGCGGCTCCCACATCGCGGCGCGAATCGCACGCTCTAAATTCGGCGGTTCGACTCGTGCGAGCCCTTCGCTTGCGGCCCGCCTCGCGACGGCGATTGCCACCTGAACGGAAACCTCGCGCAGGTTCGCAATCTGCGGGAGGATCGGTGCGCCGAGTTGTGCCGAGTCGACCATTTCGGCGATCCTACGCGCAGCGGCCATAAACATTCCATCGCTGATCAGTCGGGCGCGCGTGACGATCGCCCCTAAACCGAGACCCGGGAAGAGCATGGCGTTGTTCGATTGCGCAATTGCGTACGTCGTCCCGTTGTGGATCACCGGATCGAAGGGGCTTCCGGTCGCGATCACCGCCTTGCCGTCCGTCCAGCGGATAAGGTCGGCGGGAACGGCCTCGGCGAGTTCCGTCGGATTCGAGAGCGGCAGAATGACGGGGCGCGCTACGCCTTCCGCCATCCGGCGGACGACCGATTCGTCGAACGCGCCGGCAACGCCGGACGACCCGATAAGGATCGTCGGCCGGATTTGCCGCACGACTTCCTCCAGGCCGATTCCGCGTTCGCCGGCGTGCCTCCACGCAGCGACCTCGGCTGCCGGGCGTGCATACGGCCTTTGGAAGTCGCGAAGATCCGCCATGCCCTCGACCAGCAATCCGTGACGGTCGACGCACCAAAAGCGGCGCGCGGCCTCTTGCGCGGAGAGAGCGTCGCTCGTCATCGCGTTCCGGATGAGATCGGCGATGCCGCAGCCCGCGGTCCCGGCGCCGAAGATGACGATTCTCTGCTCTCGCATTGTGCCGCCGGTTACGCTCATTGCCGCCGTCACCGCGGCGAGTACTACCGCAGCCGTGCCTTGAATGTCGTCGTTGAACGTGCAGATCGAGGATCGATACGCACTCAGAATCCAACGCGCGTTGACCGCGCTGAAGTCTTCCCAGTGCAAGAGCGCGTTCGGGTATAAACGTAGAGCGGTCGATACGTACGCGTCGATGAACGCCTGATACTGCGCGCCGCGGACCCGCGGATGGCGATACCCGAGGTAGAGGGGATCTTCGAGGAGCGATTGCCGGTCGGTTCCGACGTCGAGCATGACGGGAATCGTGCGCGACGGATCGATACCGGCCGCGGCCGAATACACGGACAGCTTCCCGATGCAGATGTCGACGCCGCCGACGCCCCAATCGCCGATTCCGAGAATCGCTTCGGCATCCGTCGCTACGATCAGATCGATGTCGTCGGCACCCGCTCCGGCCGAGGCGTTCAGCAGGGCTTCCTCGATTTCGTCGGGGCGACCGATCGAAAGAAAGACACCTCGCGGCCTGCGGTATTGGTGGCTGTATTGCTTGATTGCCAAACCCACCGTCGGCGTGTAGACGATCGGGAACATCTCAACGACGTGCGAGGCCAGCAAGTGGACGAAGAGTGTCTCGTTCCGGTCTTGCAACGCCGTGAGAAACGTGTATCTGGCGAGATCGTCCGCCGCCTTCTTGAAGAGTTCGTAGGCCCGCTGGGCCTGCTGCTCCAGCGTCAGAACGGCGGGCGGGAGCAGGCCCGTCAGGCCCAGCGCCTCCCGCTCCTCGAGGGTGAACGCGGTGCCCTTGTTGATCTGCGGCGTGCGCAGCACGTCAAAGCCGCGAGCCGAAACTTCGAAGGCGCCGTCTTCGTCGACGCGATAAAAATCTGTCGGTGTGCGAGTGCTCATTCGGCGAGCAGTTTCGGAGGAGCCATCCAGAGCAGCGTTCCCGACGGCGGCTCCGAATCGGTCATCTCGACGCAGGCAATCGCGCCTTTTTTGAAGTCGAGGCTCGCGCCGCCAAGCACGCGACCGAGACTCGCGCTCATCGCCGGCTCGTGGCCGACCAGCATCAGTGCCTCCGCGCCTGCATGCTCCCGCAGGATGCTCTCGAGACCGCCGGCACTAAAGCCGCTGCCGAGTCGCGCATCTTCGATCACGTGGCCCGCGATTCCAAGGACCTCACCGACGATCGAGGCCGTTTGCCGGGCGCGAACCAGCGGACTCGTAACGATCGCGTCCAACGCGACGCCGAGTTTCGCGAGACGCTTCGCCACGCGCGTCATTCGTTCGCGTCCTTTGCCGGTAAGCGGCCGGTCGAAATCGGAACCTCGCCACTCCTGTGGGTCGAAGGCCGGCCCGTGCCGGACGAAATAGCAGATCACGCCAGGTACGGCTCGTGCGGCGCAACGGGCTGGAGGATACGGTTCATCTCGGCAAAGATGCTCGCGTCGACGTCGAGATCGCCGGCTGCAACGTTTTCGTCGACGTGCTCGATCTTCGTAGCGCCGGTGATGACGCTGCTAACGGCCGGCTCGCGCAAACACCATGCGAGGGCGAGCTGCCCGAGCGTACACTCGGCCCTCTGCGCCAGCGGCACCAGTTTCTGCACGGCATCCAGCACCGGCTGCGTAAAGTAATCCTCCATCATCTCCTTTGCAGGGGCGGCGGCACGCGTGCCCGTCGGGGGATGCGCCGCGTCGGCGTACTTGCCGGTGAGAATGCCCATCGCCAGCGGCGACCAGACGACGTTGCCGAGTCCGTAGCGCCGACAAACCGGGAACACACGCTCCTCCGCTCGCCGCCAAAGCGCGCTGTATTGCGGCTGATTGCCGATCGGGACCGCCCAACCGCGCGCGGCGCACAGCGTGGCCGCAGCAGTGATCTGGTCGGCATTCCATTCGGAAACGCCCCAATAGAGAATTTTCCCCTGGCGGACGAGGTCGTTCATCATCGCACAGGTTTCTTCCAACGGCGTCGTGGGATCGTAACGGTGGCACTGGTAGAGATCGATGTAGTCGACTTGCAACCGCTTGAGCGAACGATCGGCCTGATCGCGAATGTGCTTGCGAGAGAGACCGCGCTCGTTGATCGAATCCCCCATAGGAAAATACACTTTCGTGGCCAGCACCAGTGCGCCCCGATCGAGTTCCTTGAGGATCGGAGCGAGCGTCTCTTCGGCTGCGCCATGCGCATACACGTTGGCCGTATCGATAAAATTGACGCCCTTCTCCCACGCGCGGAGCACGCACGCACGCGTCATCGTGCGATCGACGTTGCCGCCGAAGGTCAGCCACGAGCCGAGCCCGATCACCGAGAGCTTGAGTCCGGAATGGCCGAGGGCCCGATATTGCATATCATCCATTCATACGGCGGCGCCGCGCCCACCTCCCGGCTCAGCGCGAAACCCTATGCCAAGTTATCATGTTATAGCCAATGATGGGCACTGACCTATGAAGCACGCGTTCAAGCTCAATCCACACGACTCACATAGTATGACCGAATGGGAGTTGTCCATTGTTGCTTTGCCGGAAGCGACTCAGTTCGGCCGTATGCGACGTTGCAAACATTGCCGTGCCGAACATTCGTACACCGTCCGACGCGAGACGATGCGCGATGAACTTTACCGCGCGTGTTTAATGCGGTAGGGCCGCCACGATCTCAAACTTGTTCCCATCAACATCCTCAAAGAAGACCGCGTAATAGTCGCCGCCATATTCGGGGTTGAGTTGCGGGCCTTCGATTGAACGCGCACCTCGCTTGCGCGCTACGCGCGCCGCGGCGTCGACTCGCTCTCGAGTATCGACGGCAAATGCGAGGCGCGTAGAACCGGAGCAAGCGTCGGCATCGAGGATAAAGCCGATCCGGGGCCGGCCTCCGTCCCGAGTTTCATAACCGACAAAATCCAGCTCGTCCGCGAGCCGTCGGTAGCCGATAAGCTCGGCCACGCCGTCGAATAGTGCACGCGCCACGGTGAGGTCGCGCACGTGGACGTCGATATGATGAAGCAATGCTCGGTCCTCCGCAAGAGAAGCTGGTCAAATCGCGCGGCGGGTATCATGGGTGTCGTCGGATAAGATTCGAGCTATGATACTCGATTTTGCGTCAGCGTACTCATTGAAATCGCCCCAATACCGTACGGCCAACTCGCGTTTCGCCGCCTCGTACATTTCTCTGGAAGCCGCGCTCGCCCTCAGCCGGTCGCGAAACTCTATATGTCGACGCTCGTCTTCCGAGCCCGCTTCCCAGGCATGAACATGTACGGTGCGCTCGGGGGTCTGGAACATTCGATGACCCGACTCGCGCACCCGTAGTAAGTATCCGGCTTCTTCGAGCGGCCTGCGATAGCATGCTTCGTCCTCGACGGCACCGACCGTTACCAAAATATCGATGATCGGCTTCGCGGCTAGGTCCGGCACCGAGGTCGAGCCGATGTGTTCGATGCGCCGTGCAACGCCGACCAATGCATTTGCAATTCGCGTCCGTTCGGACTCGAACCGCTCAGGCCACGTCGCGTCGTACGGAAGGATCTCGGCGTATCCGCTCTCCGCGCCGCCGATCAGATTCCGTCCCATGGTCGACATGGATCAGAGCGAACCGATAATCGCTTGCACCAGTTTGTGCCGGTTCAGGTATGGGTCAGGCGCGCTCGCCGGAACGCGAGCGTCGGCCGCGGAGGCTAGGTCGTAGAAACTCTTCCACTTGGACCCCGCTTCGCCGTCGTCCATACACGCAAGAATCATGACGCCGAGGAGCGCGCTCTGTATTGCGTCGCTCGATGCGCCCTCGCGGACCCAAACGATCGCCGTGCGCGGATCACTGCCCAAGCCCGCGTAGTGCACGAGTGGATCGTATGACGGCATGTCTGCCGCAGGCTTGAATTGCACGTTAACGCGGGTACACTGTGGCGTCAATTCGCAGTGAAGCGCCGCTAACAGCGTTTGGATGTCGCTTGGCCCGAATGCCGCATTAGGCGAAGCCGTGGCCGGGGCGGTTGCGGGTGGAGCGCCCGTCGTACTCGCTCGGGCCTCTCGCGCGACCGCCAACGACGTCGCGGCCAGGATCGCGATAGCAATCGGAACAATTCGCATCGGAATCGACATCCGTCCACAGGCTATGCAGCTACCGTACGTGCCCTCAGTCTTACGCGGAGCTTCTTGCGCAGCGCGCCCAATATCCCCGAGAGATTATCCATGGTTGGGTTCCCTCGACCGGACAGCATGCGGTGAAGGCTCTTTGCCGGCACGCGGGTTAAGCGTGAAAGCGATTCAAATCCAATGGTCGCATTTACGAGATCTCGTAGGAGTAATCTCGCCGTTTCAGGCTCACCGTTAAGAAATAAAGTCGTTGCCTCATCGAGCACCGCTTTAGCGAAGTCCGAATCGCGTTCGATCCGATCCACGACAGTCTGGCT
Organism: Candidatus Tyrphobacter sp.; assembly: GCA_036567865.1. Taxonomy (GTDB): domain Bacteria; phylum Vulcanimicrobiota; class Vulcanimicrobiia; order Vulcanimicrobiales; family Vulcanimicrobiaceae; genus Tyrphobacter. The sequence goes on from DATCTQ010000074.1 coordinate 8,408, forward strand.
CGACTTACGAATCAGTGCCATTTCTACTCCTTTCTTACCCTCAATGCCGCTGCCTTACGAGCCTTGTACTCCGCCCACAGCGTCTTGGCGCGGCCAATGTCAAGTTGCTGCCGCTTTTTTGTTCCGCCACCGAGTAAGACCAGCAACCTATCGCCGTCCTTGCCCAAGTACACCCGATACCCCGGACCCCAGTCGATGCGATATTCACCGAAAGAACCAAACCACTTTACCAACGACGCGTTGCCGCTTTCAAGCCTCGCCCTCGCTGTTGCAACTTTCGCCGCCGCTTCAGCTGAAAGGTTCTCGAACCAATCGCGGTACGGACTCGAGCCATCCTCGCGTACATTCGACGACGGCAAGCGCCATCACAGCATGGTAACATATAGGTTACCTCTACGCAAGCCTCTAGTGGTAGCGCCAACGGGAATCGAAAGCGGCTGCGTTGATTCGCACAATCCCGCATAAGCCCGCGAATGCCCGCCGTTTCTAGGATCGTGGGCAGTCCCCGCGGATTGTGTCCCGCCGTTTCCCGCTGATGAACGTATAGGAGCTGACCAATTGCTGACAATTGCTGACCAATCCTGGCTCTAAGATTGACAAACCTACTCTGTGTAGGTTAATGTGAGGCGATGCCCGGAATCGAGGTCGAGGGCTTTCGCATCGCCGTCAATACGCGCGATGAGCGCGGGCATAAGCCGCATGTCCATGTCATCAAAGATCGTGAGAAATGCAAAATCATACTCGATGCAACGCTCGAACCTTATGATATTCGCATGACGAAGCAGCACGTTAGGCGGGCGCGAGAACTCGTCGGCGATCACTTCGGCGACCTCGTAACACTATGGGAGAAGTTCAATGGCTAGGACGCCAGCCCGTATTCACGTGCCCCCGCTAACTGATTCGGTGTATTCGCGAGGTCGAAAAACCGTCAGGGATGAGCCCATCGATGTAGTTCGAGCCCGCTATAACCGCAAGAGCGACGCACTCGACTTGACGCTAAGAAAAGGTGTCGCACTCTCCATCCCTCGCAAGCAGATACGGGAACTTGCCAATGCCAAGCCTGCTGATCTCGCAAAGGTTGAGATTCAACCTGGCGGCGACGGCATTTCAGTCCGCGCCATCAACGTTGACATCTATGTGCCAGGTTTACTCGCGGATGAGCTAGGTACTGTCTTTGCGAAAGCGATGGGGCATAGAACGCGTGGCCGCACGACCGCGAAGAAAGCCGCTGCTTCGCGCGAGAACGGTCGTAAGGGCGGGAGACCTCGAAAAGCCGCGTAACCCTGCGCTTTTCCTTGGTAGCGCCAACGGGAATCGAACCCGTCTTTCCGCCTTGAAAGGGCGATGTCCTAACCGATAGACGATGGCGCCGTGGGATCGGCGGTGATGTTGGCGTCCGGGAGGCGGGCGGCCTTCCGTACGTGAGCACATTGGTGGGCCTGGCTGGATTCGAACCAGCGCGCAACCAGTTATGAGCCGGCCGCTCTACCGCTGAGCTACAGGCCCCGAACGCGCGTGCAGTAGTCGTCGGTGACCGCTGAATACCAGGGATCGTGCAACACCCACTGCCCGCCAACCTCCTGCGCGCGGACCATTTCGAATGCATCGGCGCCGAACGCGATGAACGTCACCCTCGCCTTCTCCACCTGATCGTACATCGAATCGCCGGGCGTCGGTGGGAACGTGACGCCGTCAAACTCCCAGAGCTGCTCCGTCCATGGGCCCGCGGCACCGCGGAACCGCTGGAGTTGCGACGCCGGCTCGTCGAGGGTCCACCGCGCCGCGCGTGCGTCATAGGTGAAATCGGCATCGGTTTCGTGCACCGTCCCCGGCGCTCCATAGAGATACCGCATCGAGAGGCCGCCGGGATGCGTCGTAACGGTCGCGTGGCCGCTCGAAGCATGGTCGGCGGCTTCGCACGACCATTCGCCCGGAAGAGCAAACGCGCGATCTGCAGGCGAGCCGATGAGATTCATCCAGAGCAACGCGGTCAACATCTCGTGCTCAGCAGTCCGAGTGCTCCGGGGCTCCCGAAAAGCGCTGCGCTATCCAGGCGGCAACGTCACCGGCAGCTGCGGTCAAGACCGAGCCGTGCGTCGCGCCGAGATATGCCTTGAACGCGACCGGCGCGCCTCCGCGGCACAACCGGTCGCGTAGCGCGATCGTGCTCTCTGACGTGACCATCGGGTCCGCAACTCCTTGCACCAGGAGCGTCGGAAGCGTGATCCTGAAGTTTTCCGGAGTGTTCTGGACGAGATCCTGATACAGCGCGTCGAGCCCCGGCGCGTCTTGGTGGAACATCTCCCTCGGAATCATCAGCGACCAATCGGAGTTAGTCTCCAACTCGTCGATACAGCGCTGCTGCAGCTCCGGCATCATCCGCAGCGCATCCGGTTGCAGCATCTGCGACGGCACGATCCGCGGATCGATCGTCGCGAAGCCGGCGACGATGAGCCCCAGGTACGGCAGGCCGCTGTTCGGCGAATCGCTGAGAATCTCGTTTTGCAAGATGGATTCCAAGTACGAAGCCGGTGCGTAGGCGACGGCACCGACGAGATCCAGTTCGGGCGCCCATTGCCGACCGAGTGCGGCGGTTGAGAGCGCGGCCGTACCGCCTTCGGAGTGCCCCATCACGACCCACTTGCTCCCGATCTGCGGATCGATCCGGCGTGCCGCGCGCACGATGTCGGTCACGTCGCGCGCCGCGGAGGTTGCCACGAAATAGGGATGGATGCCCGGCGTCCCATTGCCTTCGTAATCGGTCTGTGCGACTGCGTATCCGCGTCGCACGAAGTCGTCGAGCATCCGCTGCTCGCCGTTTGGCACCGATGAACGCGATGGCGCGCACTGCGGCGCGTCCCCGACGGTTCCGTGAGCCCAACTGATCGCCGGCCATCCCTGCGGCGGCGGAACTCCGCTTGGAATCGCGAGCGTGCCGGACACCGCCACGAACTCGCCGTTTGCGTTCACCGTTTCGTACAGGATGCGATAGTTCGCCGACGCCGATTCCAGCGCCGAGCCTCCGGTAAAGCGTCGCGCCCAAATGACGGCTCCGTCGGTTCGCGCCGGCAGCGGACTGGGCGGAGTATAAAAGGCATCGCCGGGTGGGCCGCTCGGGATCGTCGTTGCGGCACCGCTCGCGATCGTCGTCGCCAGGAGCACCGCGTCAAGCATCGGTGGAACGTACCCCAAACGGACGCGCTCCGGCAAACGTTGCGGCTTCGCCGAGTTGCTCCTCGATTGCCATGAGCCTGTTGTACTTGGCGATGCGATCGCTGCGCGAAAGTGAGCCGGTCTTGATCTGACCTGCCGCGGTCGCAACCGCGATGTCGGCGATCGTCGTGTCTTCGGTTTCTCCGGAGCGATGCGAGACGGTCGTTGCGTAGCCTGCCTTGTGCGCGGCCTCGATGCAGTCCAGCGTCTCCGTCAAGGTGCCGATTTGGTTGGGTTTGATCAGGATCGCGTTCGCAACGCCTTCGCGAATTCCGCGCTCCAAGATCGCAGCGTTCGTCACGAAGATGTCGTCGCCGATCAACTGCACGCGCTCCCCGAGCGCCTGGGTGAGATGCTGCCACCCGTTCCAATCGTCCTCTGCGAGACCATCTTCGATCGCGACGATCGGGTAGCGCTCGATCAACTCGGAATAGAGCGCGATCATCTCCTGGGACGAAAGCCCGTGCGCTTTGTCGAGTGCGAAATACTTGCCGTCCTGGTAGAACTCGCTCGACGCGGGGTCGAGGGCGATTGCGACGTCCCTCCCCGGCTTGTAGCCCGCGCGCTCGATCGCGGCCACGATGAGGTCGAGCGCTTGTTGCGGCGTTTCGAGCGGCGGCGCGTACCCGCCCTCGTCGCCGACGAGCGTGGGAAGCCGGCGTTCGTGCAGAAGTGCGTGCAGCGCGTGAAAGATCTCCGCACCGTAGCGCACCGCCTCGGCGACGCTCGGCGCGCCGAGCGGAACGATCATGCACTCCTGAAACTGCAGGGCGCCCTCGGCGTGCTTGCCGCCGTTGATGACGTTCATCATCGGAACCGGTAACATCGCCGCCGCCGGACCGCCGAGATACCGAAACAGCGGAAGCGAGAGACTCGCCGCAGCCGCACGCGCGACCCCGAGCGAGATGCCGAGGATCGCGTTTGCCCCTAAGCGCGCTTTGTTGGGTGTTCCGTCCAACTCGATCAGGCGCTCGTCGATCTCGCGCTGCGCCGTCGCGTCGAGCCCTTCGATCGCCGGGCCGAGCACGTCGTTGACCGCCAAAACCGCGTTGCGCACGCCTTTGCCGCTATACCGCGATGCGTCACCGTCGCGCAGTTCGACCGCTTCGCGCGTGCCGGTCGACGCTCCCGATGGAACCATCGACTCCTCGACGGCGCCGAAACTCGTCGCGACGCTGACCGCAACCGTCGGATTGCCGCGTGAATCGAGCACCTCGCGACCGTGCACGCCTTCGATCAGCGGCCGGCCGCCGCCACGCAGCGAGTCCAGCGACATCAGCCTTGTCGAGCCTCTGAAATCCACCGCTCGAGGTCGTGTCGCCGCGAAACGAAGTCCGAATCCTTGAAGAAGATCGCCAACTCGCGTCGCGCGCTCTCCTTGCCGTCGCTGCCGTGCACGAGATTGCGCCCGATCGACTGTGCGAAATCACCGCGGATCGATCCGGGAGCCGCCTTGAGCGGATCGGTCGCACCGATCAGTTGGCGGCAGCCGTCGATCGCGTTCTCGCCTTCCACTGCGAGCGCGACGAGCGGCGCGCTGGTGATGAAGGCGACGAGATCGGCGAAAAACGGCTTGCCCTCGTGTTCGGCGTAATGGGCACGCGCGCGATCGCCGTCGAGCTGCATCATCCGTGCTGCGACGATGACATAACCGCGGCGTTCGAGACGCGACACGATTTCGCCGACGAGACCGCGCGAAACGGCGTCGGGCTTGCAGAGGATCAGGGTCGTCTCGATGGCCATGGCTCGCAGGTGCGACGCATGCGGTGCGTAAGCCTGCACCCGACATGGGTTCCCACCCGTATGCCGGCGTCGAACGCGCCCTCGCGGGAACGCGTTTCTCGCGCATTGTCTACGTCGAACGAACCGCCAGCACGAATGACGATGCGGCCGCTCTGTTCGACGCAGACGACGCGCTCGGAACGACCATCGTCGCCGAAGAGCAGACGAGCGGCGCCGGTCGCAAAGGACGATCCTGGCTCGCAAGCCCCGGCAGCGCGCTGCTCTTCACCACCATTCTTCCACGCGAACTGCTCGCCGAAGACCTTTGGAGCGTTCCGTTTTGGGCGGCGCTCGCGGTGCGCGACGCGCTCGCGACCTGCGGCGTTCAAACCGAGTTGCACTGGCCGAACGACCTATTGCTCAACGGGAAGAAACTTGCAGGTATCCTGTGCACGTCCCGCATCGTCGGCGAACGGGCACGCGTCGGGTGCGGTGTCGGCATCAACGTGCATCGCGGACGCGGAGCCGACGCGCGCATCCTCCCGCCACCCGCCTTCTGCGACGACGCGCTGCCGATCGAGCGTGACGCTTTGCTCGCGCAAATCCTCAATCTCTTCGAGATGCGCCGCTCGCTGCTCGACGTCCCGGAGCAGATCGCGCGTCGCTGGGAGCGCGAAGCCGGACTGCCGGGTCGCCGGTATCGCCTGTTGCGCGACGGCGAAGCGCTTCCATTCGAGGCGACCGCGATCGCGCTCGAGTCCGGCGGCGGCCTCGTCGTCGAACGCGACGGCGGACGCCGCGAGACGATCGCACTCGCGGATGCCCGCGCGCTACGCTGAAACGCCCGCCTTTACGATGCCGCCCAGGGCAACGCCGCTGCCGGAGAGCGCGGACGTGGCCTGCGACTCCGACGCACCATCGATCGTCAGGCAGAGATTCGCTTGCGACTCGACGCCCGCAGGCTTGGGAATCATCTTCGCCGCCACGCCCGCGTCCTTGAGCGCCTTGGTGGCGATCATCGCATCGGCATTGTTTGCGAAGACGAGGATGACCTCGGGCATCGGCACGTCTACGACCCCGATTCCCCCGTGACGATCTCGTTCAGGCCGGCAGCGATGTCGTTCAACTCGGCAACGCGGTCCACCGCCTGCTGCATGCGATTCGACATCTCCGTCGCGAGCGTTTCGATCACGGTGACATCGCTTTCGACCTCCGCGTTGAGCTTCTTCAACTCGTCGATCTTCGCCGGCGCGTCGGCATTCTTGGACATCTCCTCGATCAATGCTCCGCTGCGCTCCACCGCGCGCCTCGTCGCCGACACGTGATCTCCCGAGACCTCGCTGCCGACGATCAGCACGCCGAGATCCTTCGCCGTTTCGCTCACTTTACGGCTGTGCTGCACGAGGGTCTTCGAAAGCGTTTGCGCGATCGGTATGGCAAGCGCGAGCACGAGAATCATTGCGAGGACGCCCCATAGCACGAGCGTCTCCGTCGTATGTTTCGTGATGTCGGTGATCTGTGCGATCGGCAGCCCATACCACGTGGCGCCGACGATGCGGTTCTGATCGTCGAGGATCGGGTCGATACGCGCCAGATACAGCGTGCCGCCTTCGGAATCGGCCCCCACGAACGGCCGGCCGCCGTCAATCACGGCGTCCGCGACGGGAACGCGCGCGTCGACGAAGCGCGTGCCGTCGGCCGCCTGGATCGAACTAGAAACGATCGTATCGCCATCGAGCAGCGCCGACGCGCCGCCGACCGCTCGCGTCGCCTGGTCGACGAGATCGTACTCGTGATTCAGCAAAACGCCGCCATAGATCACGCCGATCGTTCGCAATTGCTCGTCGCTGATCGGCGCAACGGTGACGAGCGCGAGCCCGTGCTGCTGACGACCGATTTGCAAGGCAAGACCTTCGCTTTGCAGCAACGACGACGGGAGCAGCGCCGCGGTGTTCACCGTCTCGCCGTTGAGTGCGCGGATGACCAGTGGGTCGCGCGCAAGCGTGCCCCCTGCCGTCGTATGCGCGCGCGCGATCACGCGCCCACGCGCGTCGGTTATGGTGAGCAGCGAGAGCCCCGACGCGCCGGCCGTATCGGCAAGTTCTGCGCGCAACCGCGCCACGTCCCGCGATTGCAGGGCGGCGCGAACGACGCTGCTTCCCGCCTCCTGCGCGACGAGCAACCGAATCTGATCCTTCCGCGCGGTGAGGTAACCTCCGAAAGCACTCGCCTCGCTTGCGACCTCCGTCTTTCCCAATTCGTAGAGATCGCGCGCGAGCACGGCGCGCGCCGCGATCAAGCTGGACAGAAAGATCAGCACGACGGCCCCAACGATCGCGCCGACCAAACGGGTGCGTAGGCTCAACTTCACTCGTGGTCCCCCTTTCCGTTCTCGCTTACCTTGAATCGGCCGAGACGATCGTCGATCCGCTCCGCTAGCGCGTGCATCTGCTCGATCGATCCGAGCATCCGCTGCGATGCGCCCGACACCTCTTTGGTCACGTACGTCAGCACTTCGACCGACGAAGCATTCTGTTGCGAGATCGACGAGATGTCCGAGAACGCCTGATTCACGCCTTCGGACTGGCGCGTCATGGACTGGGTCGCATCGAGGTTCAGCGCGACGGATTTCGTGATCTCGCCGATCGCGTGGATGACCAACTGCGAGTTCGCGCTCATCGCGCGCGCGACGCTGCTGATCTGGCCGATTTGCTCGCTCGCCGCCAGCACGGCCTTCACGATCTCCCCTAGCGCTCCGGATGCGGAGTTCGTGCTCGTCACGCCTGCCTCCACGCGCTCCATGAGTCGCTGCATCGCACCCACGACATCGGCGATGACGCCCTGCGTCTGTGCGATGTGGGCAGCGATCTCTTTCGTCGCAGCAACGCTGCCGTCGGCGAGTTTGCGAATCTCGTTTGCGACCACGGCGAACCCGCGCCCGTGTTCGCCGGCGCGCGCCGCTTCGATCGCGGCATTGAGCGCAAGCAGGTTCGTCTGCTCCGCGATCCGGTCGATCACCTTGACGATATCGCCGATCTGCTCGGAGTTCGTGCCGAGCTGGCGAATATCGCCCGCGAGATCGTCGATCGTCGAGGCGATGGTCTGCATGCCGTCGGTGATCGTGCCGATGGCAGTGCCTCCGCGTTCCGCGGTTACGGACGTTTCGCGCGAAATCGACGAGAGCGCGTCCACCTGAACCGTCACCTGCTCGATCGAGCTGGCCATGTTCTCGACGGCGAGCGCGGTCTCGTCGAGGCTACGCGTCTGCTCCTCGGCCGCGGCGGCGATCGAGGATATCGCCTCGCTAAGCGCCAGGAGTTTGCGCGTCGCCTCGTCGACGATGCGCTGCTGTTCGGCAATGCCGTCTTCGAGCTGCTCGTGCGCGACGTTCGCGCCGCCCATGACCGCGAGGCTCTTCGACGCCGATCCGCGCAGCTCCGAGCCGGCGCTCGCAAGTTCCGCTGCGTGCACGGAAAGTTGCGCGAGGAAGTCGCGCATGCCGAGGATCAGGCGGTTCAGGGCCTGCGCAAGATCTTCCAGCGGTGCATCCGAGACCGCAATGCGCTTGGTGAAGTCGCCCTGGTACACGTCGCGCAGATCGGAAACGACCGCGAGCAGCGCCTCTCGCGGGAGCGGGAGCGCCAGCAGATCCGGCGCGGGCGAGTCGCGGAAGAGCAGGCTCACGACGCTGCCCGCGACGATTAAAGGAAGCACGGTGAGCGCGGGGTCGCTGCCGTGATGCGCGAGCGAAGCCGCCAATCCCCCGAGCGCGGCGGCGATCGTCGCGACCAGTCCATACGGCATGCCGAGCAGCGCCGCGGTCAGCGCGATCAGGGCGGGGGCGAGAAGCTCCATCGCCGTGCCCGCCGCAAACCACGCGAGCGCCGCACAGAGCACCGCTGCGAGGCTCGCGAGCGCGACACGAACCGGCGGCGCTGAGTTCATGCGCATGCGCCTAACTCCGAGCGCGGCCGACGCGCCGGTCGCAGGTTTCGCAGAAATACGACGTCTTGTTATCGGTTTCGAATATGGAGTTCGAATAATACATGCCGCAGCGCGCACTGAAGCAATGTTTCAGGCCGAAGACGTGGCCCAGCTCGTGGACGCACTCCTTGAGGGTGCGCTGGAAGAGCAGATTGCCGTCGGGCTCCTCACCGTAGAACTCCGGGCGAAGGCGGTGCAACGAAACGGTCGCGACGGACTGCGCATCGTCCGCATCGCCGAAAATAAAGCGGTGCGACGTTTTGTAGAGATCGAACTCCGTAAGCACGAGCAGCGTCCCCTCGTGCTCGGGGTGCGCGTTCAAGACCTTCGACGTCAGCGTGGTCAGGAAGAGTTGCCCGCGGGTGGCGTTGAGCGAACTGCGCGAGAGCGCGAGGCTGCGCTCTACCACGGCACGAGCAAGGAATCGTTCTTCGACGCAGAGCGCGAGGCGATCGAGAAAGGCGCCGGCGACGGCATTGACGGGAACGATCCGAATCTTCGACTCCATCCCGAAACGATGCTTTCTCCTTCTCCGGCCGGAAAACTTGTCGACGCCTGCGAAGGCGAGCCCCATGATCCTCGGAATCGGCCTGGACCTCGCGGAGGTCGGGCGCTATCGCTTCGACGAGCGCGCCTTGGCGTGGTTCGGCCGTAAGATCTACACCGAGGAAGAGATGGCCTACGCGCTGCGCCGCCGCAACGTCGCGGAGCGCCTTGCCGGATTCTTCGCCGCAAAGGAGGCGACGCGCAAGGCCTTCGGCCACGCGATCCCGTGGCGGCGCATCGGCGTGACGCACGAGCGCAGCGGCAAACCCGCGATTAGCCTCTCCGGCGGCGCGGAACGTTTGATCGCAGTACGCGGCATCCGCACGATTCACGTCACCATCACGCACACGCCGGCGACCGCAGCCGCGGTCGTCGTGCTGGAAGGCGCCGGCGCGTGATCTACGTTCTCGAGCCCGAGGAGATGCGCGCCGCCGACGCCGCCGCAGGCGAGATCGTCGGAAGGGATACGCTGATGCGCAACGCGGGCGAGCGGATCGCCGAGATGGTGCGCATGCTCGCGCCGGGCGGAGGCCGCATCGCGGTTTTCGCGGGTCCGGGCGACAACGGCGGCGACGGTTTCGCAGCCCTCGCATCGCTCGGCGATTCTTACGAACGCGCGCTGTACGCAGATGCGGCGCCGAAGCCGTCGGCGGCACGAGCTGCGGCCGAAAAGCGCGCGCGCGAGGCGGGCATCGTGCCGCGGCCGCTGCCGGAGCGCGACGATGAGGCACAGGCAGCCGCTGCGGGCGCCGTTGTGGCGATCGACGCGCTCTTCGGAACCGGCGCGCGGCTACCGCTCGGCGAGCGATATCGAGCCGCCGCCCGCGCGCTCGACGCGCGCCGCCTGAACGTCCTGGCGATCGACATTCCAAGCGGCATCGACGCCGAAACCGGCGCCTCCAGCGAAGCCGCCGTGCGGGCGACGCAGACGCTGACGCTTGCGTCACTCAAGCCCGGACTGCTCCTGGCGCCCGCGCGCGGGAACGTCGGCGAACTGTGGTGCGCGCAGATCGGCATCGACGACGCCACGCTCGCCGCGCACGCGCATACCTTCAATGCCCTCGATGACGACGCGTTTCTACGAACGATCCCGCGCCGTGCGCTCGAGTCGGATAAGCGCAGCGCGGGAGCACCGCTGGTCATCGCGGGCTCGCGTCAGTTTCCCGGGGCCGCCGTCCTCTGCGCACTCGGCGCGGCGCGCGCGGGCGCCGGTTACGTCACGATCGCGGCACCGGCCTCCGCCGCGGCGGCATTGCGCGCGCATCTCGTCGAGCAAGTGGTGGTGGAACTGGACGATGAGGCGCCGGTGGAACGCATCGTCGAGAGTCTGTGCGAGATCGCTCATCGCAACTCCGCGATCGCCATCGGTCCCGGCCTCGGGCTGGAGGAGCGCATCGGCACGATCGTTCGCGAAACGATCGCGCGCACGCAGCTTCCCGTGGTTGCCGATGCGAGCGCCCTCTTCCATTTGGGTAAGCATCTCGACTCGTTGCGTGGGAAGCGCATCGTCCTGACGCCGCATGCGGGCGAGTTCGCGCGCCTCTCGGGCAAGGGCACACTCAAAGACGGCGAGCGCGTCGCGCGCCTGCGCGAGTTCGTCGATCGCACCGGCATCACGACCTTGCTCAAGGGCCTCGACACGATCCTCTACGACGGCGAGACGACGTTCATCAACACCACCGGCACGAACGCACTTGCGACCGCGGGAACCGGCGACGTGCTCACCGGCATCATCGGCACGCTGCTCTCGCAAGGGCTTTCACCGTTCCACGCCGCACGCGCGGGGGCGTACTGGCACGGTCTTGCGGGAAAGCGCGCCGCCGAGCGACGCCGCGCCGGCGTCATCGCGCGCGACGTGATCGACGCGTTAGCCGGCGCGTTCCCTCAGGACGCACCGCGGTCTGCGCTCCGCCGCGTCTTCTAAGATCGTAGGAGCTTTCGCAAGCCTTCTTCGTCGAGAATCGGAACGCGCAGCGCTTCCGCTTTCGCCAACTTGCTGCCCGGCGAGTCGCCCGCGACGACGTAGTCCGTCTTCTTGCTCACCGAACCGCTGACTTTGCCGCCCGCGTCTTCGATCATCTCGGTTGCCGCCTCTCGCGCGAGAGTCGGGAGCGTTCCCGTGAGCACGAACGTCTTGCCCGTCAGCGGGCCTTCCGCTGCGCGCGGGCGCTTGGGTGCGGTCATCGCGACTCCCGCCTCGCGCAAGCGATCGATCATCGCGCGATTCGCCTTCTGCTTGAAGAAGAGCGCGACGCTTGCCGCCAACTCGGGGCCGATGCCAGTGCTCCGCTGTAACTCCTCTTCGCTCGCTGCAGCGATGGCATCGATCGAACCGAAGTCGTCGGCGAGGATCTGCGCGGTCTGCTCGCCGACGAAGCGTATCCCC
>DATCTQ010000075.1:0-20467 GCA_036567865.1 Candidatus Tyrphobacter sp.
GCGGAGAGTTTCGCTTTGCGCTTCACCCGCCGGGTTCGACATGTAAGCCTTGATCGATCAAGCAAAACATACTGTTATTATAGCGAAATCTGCGCGAAGGTGCAGCAACTTTCACGCATTCATCTGGCGAATGCGGGCTAAAAAGCGGTGCCCGTGGTGAAACGGCTCTTGCGCATGAGTGGATTTCATTTCGTGCCCGCTTGGGCGAAGGTCCACAGAAATCCCTGGCTCCCGATTCAGGCCCGAGCCCACTGCTCCTTACGCGATCTCAGGTCACTTTCAAACAGTATATCCACTTCGCTATCACAACGCCTTGTTCGGTTAGTCCCACGGTAATTTTGTGCATACCTGGTCGCAAAACTGGCGTCCGCAGCATCACATGCGACCCCGTTGGCGAGACGTACATTGGCGTGCCGCCGTCGAGCTCGTACCGAAGATAGGCGCCGTTCCCAGGGTCTGCTAAGTTGGCCGCCCACCGTAGACGTAACGGGAAAACAGAGACATCAGAAACGACAATCTTGTTCCAAACTCTGTTGCGTACGAGAATTGATGGGCCGCCTATGTTAAACACGTCGTAAATTCCTCTACATTCAGCGCTGCTTGGGTGACCCGGCGCGAGTGCGAGAAGCGTTCCGAGGATGCTACTAATCAACATGTTTTTGTTAATCGAACCTCCGCGATGCCAAGTTCTTGCATAGACTAGGTGCGTCAGGCCCGGCAAACCTGCCACCCACCTACATGTGAGTTATCTGCCGGAAGGTCAAAGGTCAGTTGTGTTTTTGGGTACTGAGCGCGGCTGAAGCCGTGTGATCGTTTGCACCGCCGGAGCCGTCCTTCCGTCGAGTATGCTCCTTGGCGTGCGCTGGTCTACGGGTCGACGTCGATCGCGAGACGCGACGTTCGATCGGCGTGCGCGAGCGGAAGGATGCGCTCGCGAATCGCACCCCGTAGCGCCGCTGCGCGGCGCGTGCGCACCGAGATGCGGAAACGCCACTCGTCGTTGAGCCGAGCGATCGGGTAGGGCGCAGGGCCGAGCACCTCGGCTACGTCGAGCTCCCTCAATATCGTCGCGTAGCGATCCGCCGCGGCAGCCGCTTTCGCACGGCTGCGACCGATGACGCCGAGATACACCAAGCGCGTCGCCGGTGGGTAGCCCAGCGCGCGGCGCTCCTCCAACTCCTGTGCGGCAAAGCCCGCGTAGTCGTGCCGAGCGGCGAAGCGAATCGCAGGGTGCTGCGGCGCGTACGTTTGGACGATCGCCACCCCGGGGCTCGCGCGCCCGCTGCGCCCGCAGACCTGCATGATGAGCGCGAAGCTGCGCTCCGAAGCGCGGAAGTCCGGTACGTGCAAGCCGACATCCGCGGCGACGACACCCGTCAGCGTCACCTGCGGAAAGTCGAGACCCTTCGCCACCATCTGCGTGCCCACGAGCACGTCGCCGTCTTCTTCGAACTCGCGCAGGATGCGCGCGTGGGAACCGACGCGGGTCGTCGTATCCGAATCCATACGCAGCACGCGCGCCTTCGGAAAGAGCCGCCGCACTTCTTCTGCGACGCGCTCCGTTCCCACGCCGAACTCTCCGATCGTCTCGCTGCGGCAGACGCGGCATAGCCGCGGCAGCTCCTCCCGGTGGTCGCAGTAGTGGCAGCGGAGCAACTCTTCGCTGCGATGCGCCGCGAGCGCAACGCTGCAGCGCGGGCATTCCGGCACCGCCCCGCAGTTTCGGCAGAGCAGAAAGCGCGCGCTGCCTCGGCGGTTCACGAACAGCACGCTCTTCTCGCCGCGCTCCAACCGCTCGGCGATGGCTTGGGTCAGCGCGATCGAAAAGATGCGGCGGTTTCCGGCCGTAAACTCCGTTCCCAGATCGACCACCTCGACCTGCGGCATCGGCTGTCGCGAGGCGCGTTCGCGCAGTTCGATCAACGCGATGCGCCTGGCTCGAGCCGCAGCATAGGATTCAAGCGACGGCGTCGCACTTCCGAGCAGCAGCACGCCATTTTCCCGGCGCATCCGCTCTCGCGCCACCGCAACCGCGTGGTAGCGCGGCACCACCTCCTGCTTGTAGCCGCTCTCGTGCGATTCGTCGACCACGATCAGGCGCACGCGCTCGAGCGGCGCAAAGACCGCGCTGCGCGCGCCGACGACGACGTCGATTTCCCCCCGCGCGCAGGCTTGCCATGCGTCGAACCGTTCGCGATCGGAGAGGGCGGAGTGCACTACGGCAACGCGCTCTCCGAAGACCGCTTCGAAACGCGCAGCGGTCTGCGGCGTCAACGAGATCTCCGGCACGAGTACGATCGCGCGGCCGCCGCCCGCAACGACGCGCGCGATCGCCTCGATGTACACCAGCGTCTTGCCGGCGGCCGTGACGCCGTGCAGCAGTGCCTCCACGAACGCTCCGCCGTCGAGCCATTCCGCGATCCGCTCGAGCACCTCCGTCTGCTCGGACGTCGGCACCAGCGATTCGCACGCGGGCGAAGCGCGGAGCGCGCGGTGGGGAACGCGCTCCTCCTCCCGGATTGCATCCGCGCGTACCGCGCGCGCAATCACGGCCTGCGAAAATCCCGCGAGCAGCGCCTCCGCCCGCGGTACGCCGGGCCGCGCCGCGACGAAAGTCCGCAGGGCCTCTGCCTTCTTCCCGCGGATCGGCGCGCTCCCCGGAAGGAGCACACGAACGCGGTATTCGTGCGTTCTTGGGTCGAGCACGCTGCGCTCCCGGCGCAGATCGCCGCTTCGCACGAGGCTCTGGATGTGGCGCAGCAGCGAGGCGCGATCGGCGGCCCGGCGCGCCTCGGGGTGCCGTAACAATCGCTCGAGCGGGATGCTCTCCTCGAAGTCGCCCCAGATGAGCGCGAGCAAACGCCGCGGGATCGCCGGGTAGCGCGCCGGATCGGGCTGCGCTTTCGTGCGAACGAGGCGTTCCGCCATCCGCGGTAATGCGTCACTGCGAACGACGGCTTGCAATGCTTCTCCGAGCGTGCAAATATACCGGTCGGCCACGAAGCGAGCGAGATGCAGACCCATCTCGTCGAAGGCGCGCGGCACGTCGAGCCGCTCGACGACGCGCTTGAATCCTTGCGAGCGTTCCGTCTCGTACGGCTCGGTCACGACGAAGGCCAGCACGTCCCGTTGGCGCAGCGGCACGCGAATCACGTCGCCGATGCGCAGCGTGAGGTCCCCAACCTGGTAGGTCAGCGGAAGATCGAAGCGCGAGGATCGGATCGCAGGCAGCGCGTCGACTACGCGCACCATCACGCCGGGCGCTGTTGCATGCGGCGCAGGACCGCCAGAACCGCGCCGCGCGGAGCCTCGACCCCGTACTCGACCTCGCCGATCGCTCTGGGCAACACGAATCGCAGCCGGCTGCCCCGGCGCTTCTTGTCGCTTCCCATCGCGCGCATGACGCTCTCGGGATCGAGGCTCGTGCGCAGCGGCATCTGCAGCAGCGTGAGCAGAGCCAGCACGCGCAGATGCTCCTTCCGGGAAAACCGCTGCAGGCGCAACGCGAGCAACCCGGCGGCGCGCAATCCGAGCGCAACCGCCGCGCCGTGCGTGATCCGATAATCGCTCGCGCGCTCGAAGGCGTGCGCGAAGGTGTGACCCAGGTTGAGCAGCTCCCGCATTCCCGACTCTTCGCGATCGTCGGCAACGATCGCGGTCTTCACGTTCACGGCGGCCGCTACCACTTCGGCCCATGGCCATTGCACGAACGGATGCGGTGCCAAGATCTCGATCGAGGCGAAGAGGTCGCCGCCCTCGACGATCGCGGCTTTCACGATCTCCGCCAGACCTTCGCGCAGGCACCGAAACGGCAGCGTTCGCAGTGCGCGCACGTGCGCAAAGACCCCCATCGGATCGCGAAATGTGCCAACGAGGTTCTTTCCCGCTCGAAGGTCCACGCCGGTCTTTCCACCGATCGCCGCATCCGCCATCGCGACGAGCGAGGTGGCGACGTGGAGGTACGCGACGCCCCGCATGTAGGTCGCGGCCGCAAAGCCGAAGACATCGCACGCGATGCCGCCGCCGACGCCGACGACGATCGTCGTGCGATCGGCGTCCGCTGCCGCGAGCGCCTCCATCACCCGCTCGACGGTCGCCAGGCGCTTGCGGCCTTCGCCCAGAGTAAACGGCAGCACCGCCAGCGCGCCGCCGGCGCGCCGCGCGATGTCGCCGGCGAGCGCCGTCACGCGCGGATTGGCATCGCAGAGTATTGCGTACGCGCGGCCGTGAGCCCGCAACGCCGCAACGACGTTTTCGCGTACGTCCTCACCGATCACGATCGGATAACCGAGACGCTCGTCGCTGATCAGGGCACGACCCCCGCGGCGCGCAGGCGCTCCTCCACGACTTGCGCGGTCAGGCCGAGCGACAGGTCCGTGCAGTCGACGATCGACTCCGCCTCCCGGTAGAGCGGGAGTCTCGTTTCGTAGAGGCTTCGCACGCGCTCGGCGTCCGGGTTCGCGCCCAGAAGCGGGCGCAGCGTCTTCGAGCGACGGACGCGCGCAAGGATCTGCTCCGGGCTCGCGCACAGAAAAACGCGGTAGGCGCGATCCGCGAGCAGTCGTCTCGTCGGCTCGTGCGTCGGGGCACCGCCGCCGACCGCGATGACCGACGGGGCCGCTTCCGCCAACGCGCGTTCTACGACCGCTTGCTCGTATCGTCGAAACGCCGGTTCACCCTCGCGCGAGAAGATGCGTTCGATTGCGCCGCGCTCGCGAACGATCTCGGCATCGCTATCGACGAAGGTCCAGCCCAAGCGCCGCGCTAGGCGTTTACCGACGGTCGACTTTCCGGACGCCATGAAGCCCACGAGCGCGACGTGGCGCTTCACGCTCGATTACGGTGCGGCATCGAAGAGCCCGTGCGCGGCGGCGGTCGATCGGCGCAGATTATCGCGGGTCTCTTCCAGCGAATCTCCGCCGAACTTCTCCAGCACCGGAGCCGTCAAGGCTAGGCGCACCATCGCCTCTCCGACGATCGCTCCCGCGGGAACGACGCACACGTCGCTGCGCACGACGGTCGCCGGCGCATCGGCGCGCTCGTGAAGGTTCACCGACGGCAGCGCCTTCATGAGCGTCGGAATCGGTTTGACCGAAACGCGCAAGAGGATCGGCTCGCCGTTCGACATGCCGCCCTCGATCCCACCTGCCCGATTGCTCGAGCGCACGACGTGCGACGCATCCAGCGCGAAGACGTCGTGCGCTTGCGAACCGGGGCGGCTCGCGACGCTCGCGCCGAGTCCCACCTCTACCGCCTTCACCGTCTGCATGCCCATCAGCGCGCCGGCGAGGACCCCGTCGAGGCGCTGATCCGGCTGGCGATTGCTGCCGACGCCCACCGGAACGCCGTCGACCCGTACGACGAACTGTCCGCCGAGCGTGTCGCCCGCCGCCTTCGCGGTATCGATCGCCGCCATCATCGCGCGAGCGCTCTCCGCGTCCGGGCAACGGACGTCGCTGTCCTCGACCTCGGCTTGCTCCCACTCGTCTAACTCGGGCGCGCAGACCGCCCCGATCCGGCTGACATAACTGCGGGTCGTCATGCCCAGCGCCTCGAGCAGTTGCGCACAGATGGCGCCGAGACAGACGCGCATCGCCGTTTCGCGCGCGGAGGCGCGCTCGAGCACGTTACGCAGATCGCGCTGTCGATACTTCAGCGCGCCGGCATAATCCGCATGGCCGGGCCGCGGATTCGTCAGCGGCGCTCCGTTGCCGAGCAAGGGATCCATCAACGCCCGATTGTTCTCGAAGTCGCGGTTGCGGATCAAGACCGCAAGCGGTGAGCCCAGCGTTTCGCCGCCGCGTAGCCCCGCGAGGAACTCCACCTCGTCACGTTCGATCTTCATCCGCGCGCCGCGGCCGTAGCCGCCTTGGCGTCGCGCGAGCGTCACGTTGATCCGCTCCACGTCGAGCCGCAGATGCGCCGGAAGGCCGTCGAGAATCCCGACGAGCGCGGGACCGTGCGATTCTCCTGCGGTCAGGTACGAGAACACGTTCAGGTTCCCTAGAGATACGGTACCGGCACGCGCTCGTATCGCGAGAGAAACCACGCGACCGGGATTCCGAAGAATACGACGTGCGCGGCTAGGCCGATGCCGATGTCGTGCGCGCTCGTGGGCAGCGGACTCAGCCGCATCGCGTAGACGATTGCGTCCATGACGGCGTTCATGCCGACGCCGAAGATGACGCCTCCCATCAACGGACGGCCGAGGAGGCCCGCGATTTGAGCGGCGTAGCCGTAGGCGATCGCAGCCGCGATCGCGATGGCGAAATGCACGGCGATGCCGAGCCATACGAAATCGGTACTTGCGAACGCCGCACGACCGACGAGCCCCGAAGCGATCCACTGATAGGTTGCCGGGAAGTTCGCCATGCGCGCCGCTAGGAGAAAACCCTCGAACAGGAATCCCCCGAGAATCCCGGCGACGATGCCGCCGGCAAACAGCGAGCGCGCCGATGGATGGGTGATGTAGCGGGCCACGTTCGCTTCTTGGCCGAAACCGCCGATATGTCCGCCCGACGCTCCACCGCGCTCTGGATCGCGCTCATCCTCGTCTTGGCGGCAGCGTTTTCCTGGTGGGTGTTGCACCCGGTGCCCGCGGGACACCGGCCGCACCGGATCGCCCGCAACGTTGCGCCAACGGCGATACCGCAGAGCGGCAGCGCCTTGCCCGCCCCGTTGCCGACAGCGACGCCGCTTTCATCTGCGCCGAGCCCGGTAATGACCCGGGCACGCCTGGCGATCATCATCGACGACTGCGGACAGTGGATCGAGACCGAACGGGGCTTCGTGGCGCTCTCGATCCCCGTAACGCTCTCCGTGCTTCCCGACGTCCCCTACACCAAAGAGATCGCAAGCGAAGCCGCCGCGGGTGGCAAGGGCGTGATGCTGCATCTGCCGATGGAGCCGATCTCGCAGCTCAACCCCGGGCCCGGCAAGATCACGACCGAAATGAGCAACGCCGCAATCGAGCGTCAGGTGGAGAACGATCTCGCCGACGTGCCGTTCGCGCAGGGCGTGAACAATCACGAAGGCAGCAAGGCTACGGCGGATCCGCGCGTCATGCGCGCCGTCGCAGAGGCGATCGTACGGCACGGGAACCTCTTCTTCGTCGACTCGCTCACGGTTGGCGACTCGGTCGCCGCGAGCAGCACCCGCGACGCGGGCATTCCGACCGCGACGCGCGACGTCTTCCTCGACAATCGTGCCGACGTCGCCTACACGCAAGCACAACTGCGTGCGGCGGCGGCGATCGCGCGAGAGCACGGAGTCGCCATTGCGATCGGCCACCCGCGGCCGAGCACGCTCGCCGCATTGCGCGCGATTATTCCCGAACTGCAAGCCGAGGGCATCCGGTTCGTGCTCGTTCGCGACCTCGTCGGCGACTCTCCGGCCCTGCAACCGTCGCAAAATGCTCCGGGTCGTAGGTGAGTTCGGCTTTTAGAAGGGAGCAAAGGCATGGTCACTGGGGTAAGCATCGGCGTCTTGATCGCAAGGCTTCTCGTGGGAGGATCGCTGTTCGCGCACGGATCTCAGAAGCTCTTCGGCTGGTTCGGAGGGCATGGCCCGGCGGGAACGGGCGGATTCTTCGAGCAGCTCGGCTTCCGGCCGGGAGCGCTTTTTGCCGTGGCGGCCGGTCTCGGCGAATCCATCGGCGGGCTGCTGACGCTGCTGGGGTTCGGTGGCGCGACCGGGCCTGCGCTGATTATCCTCGTCATGCTCGTGGCGATCTTCAGCGTGCATATCCAAAAGGGGTTCTTTGCGGCCGGCGGCGGCTGGGAGCTTCCGGGGATGAACATCGCCGCCTCGCTCGCAATCGCGTTCCTCGGCAACGGCGCCTACGCGCTCGATCGCGTGCTGGGGCTGAACTTTCTCACCGATCCCCGGCAGGTCTGGATCGCGCTTGGCTGCGCCGTCGTGCTCGCGATGCTGAACCTGACCGTGCGCCGCCGACCAGTCACGTAGGCTCCGGAAACGGAAGCGGCGTTCGCCGCGGTATCGCCGGTCCGTGCCATACGGCGCGCGGCGTAGGAATCGGAACCGGCGTAAAAATTACGCGCGGCGCTACCTGCGGCGCATTCGGATCAAACGGTGCGGGCGTCGCGATCTCGTGCCCAGGCGCGGAGACGACGTCGACGGTGCGCGCGCGCGCATCGTAACCTACGGAGGCCCCCAGCCCCCGAAGTACCGGCGCGATCGCAACGTATTCGCGGTCGAGGGCATCCGGAGCGACGCTCGCAAGACGCAGGCGCACCCTTCGGGCGCCGCGCTCGATGACGACCGTGTTTCCTTCATACCAGAGACGGTCCGCGATGCGCGTGACGTACGGGGCCAGCGGCGCGTACGTGCGACCCGCCGAGGCGAAGGCGCGAGCGTAGGCGGGAACCGGCCGGCCGTCGAGGAGCACGGTGACGGCGGCCGCGAGTGGGAGTATCGGCACCGCACGCCGATAGTACCAGGGAATCTTTAAGGAAGTCCATGAAGCGATCGTTTGACGCCCCGAAGGTTTGGATGCAGCGCCTGTTCTCGATCATCCGGAGGGCGGCGCATGGATTCGCCCACGACGGCTGCACCTTTTTAGCGCAGGCGCTCGCATTCAACGCGATTTTTGCCCTCTTCCCGCTCGCCGTCTTGATCCTCTCGGCGATTTCCCTCGTCATCCCCGACGCCGATCGCCGGACGCTGCTCTTCCTCGGAACGCTGGCGCCCACACTCCACGATTTCATCGTCGCGAACCTGCGAACGTACATTTACGGCCGGGGCATCTCGAGCTTGATCGCCCTCGCCGTCCTGCTGTGGTCCGGCAAGAACCTCTTCATGGGGGTCACGCTCGCCCTGGATCGTGCCCTCGGCGTTCCCGTAGGGCGCCCGTTCATGAACCACCTAGCGCTCTCGCTCGTGATGCTCCCGATCTCCGGTTTGTTGTTGATCGTCGCGGTCGGGCTGCCGGTGCTCTTCGCGATCTTCATGCAGATCGCGCGGATTCCCGATTGGGCCAATATGACGCACGTGGCCGCGTACGTGGTCTCGATCTTGCTCGTCTTCAGCGTTTCGCTCGTCATGTACGCTTTGCTGCCGAATCGACGCGTATCGCTCCGCTTTGCACTGCCGGGAGCCGCTTTTGTCGCGATTGCTTGGCCGGTCGTGCAGTATGCGTTCGCGCAATACACGCTGCACGTCAACTTCACGCGGATCTACGGCGTGCTTTCTGCGCCGCTCGCGCTGCTCTTGTGGTTTTATATCATCGCGGCGATCTTTCTCTACGGCGCCGAACTCTGCGGCGTGCGCGATCGGAGCGCCGGAACGTGAGGTACGTTTTCATTCACGGCGCCGGCTGCAACTCGGAGGTGTTTGCCGCGCAGCGCGATGCCTTTTCCGAAAGCGTCGCGCTCGATCTGCCCGCGCACGGAAAAGCCGGCGGATATGCCGACACCATAGAAGGTTTTGCCGATGCGGTCGCGGCCGATCTCGAGCGGCTCGAAATCCAACGCGCCGTGCTCTGCGGAAGTTCGATGGGCGGCGCGATCGCTTTGGAACTCGCGCTTCGCCGCCACCCGAGCGTACACGCCGCCGTCTTGCTCGGATCTGGAGCCAGGCTTCGCGTCGCACCGGCAATCTTCAGCGAGTTACTGCACGACTTCGAAGCGGCTGCCCACACCCTGGCCTGCCGCATGTTCGCCGTTCAGGAAGCACGTTTGATCGACGCGGTCGCGACGATGCTCCTTGCGACCGGCAGGACGCAAACCGTCGCGGATTTCCGCGCATGCGATGCCTTCGACCGCGTGGAGCGTCTCGGCGAGATCGCCGTCCCGGTGCTCGCCCTGACCGGGGAGCACGACCAGCTGACGCCGCCGAAATACGCGTCGCTCGCGGCCGGCCGGATACCGGGCGCACAAGCACGAATAGTCGAGGCTGCCGGGCATCTCGCGATGCTCGAACGGCCTCGCGAGACGAACGCCGCCTTGGCCTCGTTTCTCGAACGCCTCGCTTAAAGAAGGAATCTGAAACCGCTTTGTCTTTGCGTTCTTTCCTCGCGTTGCTCGTTCTGGGCGCCGCCCTGCCTCTCGTCGCCGCCGCCCCGCGCACGCCGCCCCCCATTGCGAGGCCGTCACCCGGACCCTCGATGCCGGCGATTCACATTCCCTCGATCGTCTCCACGGTGATGATCTATCCGTTCGATACCAGCGGAAACCTCGACGCGAAGGTGGGGATGCAGATCGCGAAGATATTCTCGCAGGAGTTCGTGCACAGCGGGCACATCACGGTTCTGCCGGTGCCGTCAGGCGTAGCGCGCTCGGCCTTCCTCACCAACGCCCGCAGTCACGCTGCGGACTACTACGTCAGCGGCTACGTCACGCCGATCGGCGACACCGCCTCGATCGTCGTGCAGGTCGTGAGCGTCCAAAGCGGCGTCATCGTCTTTGCGCAAACGGGTCAGCTCTCCGACATCAACGATGCGCTGTCGCTCGCGTTGGGAACGCACGATGCCATCGTGCAACTGTCGGGAGCGAACCTGGACGTCACCACGACGGAATCGGCGACCGCGGCGCCCTCACCCGCAGCGACGAACGGCGCGCAGTTCAACCTCGGCGGACTCTTCTCTCACCACGGTCACGCGACGCCGTCTCCCGCACCCTCATCGACGCCGCACGCGAAACCCGACCGTGGCGTGATCCTCCTCGCGGTCGGCGGCGCGGTGCCCGAGCCGGCGCTCGGCGAGGCGACGCAACTGCTCAACCGCGATCTCGCCGCGCATTTCAACCTCCGCTACGGCGGCCGCGCCCCGGCAAGTCTCGCGGTGGCCGCCGATTCCATCTGTGGAACGAATCGCGATAACACCATCGCCACCGGAACGCTCGCGCAAAAACGCCTCGGCGGCATCCGGCCGCGCGTGCAGAGCACCTTTACCCTCGAGATTTGGACCTGTTTCGGCGCCGTGCTCTACCAAACGACGCAAACGAACCTCGACATCGCCAAAGCGATCTCGGGCGCCGTGAGCGCCTACGTTACGAGCCATCCCGCCAACAGCTAGAGCGCGTTTTCGTCCAACAATCCGGCCGGTGGATCGATCACGATCCGCCGGTGCGCGATGTCGATGGAGCGTACGATCGCGTCCACCATCGGAACGAGCTTGCCGCCGATCACCAGCATGTCCGATGCGGGATAATGCTCGACACGCTCGACGACGCCGTACGACCGGCCTTCGATGCCGCTCACCTCGCAGCCGAGCAAGTCGACGTCCAGAAATTCCCCGGACTCGAGCGGCACAGACGCCTTCGGCGCGAACAACGTCGCGCCCACGAAGACGCTCGCCGAATCTGGATCGGTTGCGCCGCCGAGCCGCAATAAGAGGCGTCCCTGATGCTCGCGCACGCCCTCGATGCGCGCGCGCCCTTCTCGCGCCCGCGCGGTGTATCGAAACTCGGCGCCCGGAACGAAGAGCACCCGTGCCGCGGCCGACGGGACGCATTTCAACTCGCCTCGCAGGCCGAAGCATCCGACGATTCTGCCGACCGGCAGCTCTTCAGCCGTCGCCCTCGACGGGCTCTGCCGCCTCCTCGCTGTCGAGAATGTCGACGGCAACGCGACTTTCGGCGGTCGCGCGCGCGATCGTTCGCAGTGCCCCGGCGACGCGGCCGTTGCGGCCGATCACGCGCCCGAGATCCTCGGGATCCACGACCAACTCGATCACCGGCTGCCCCTCTTCGTCGGTGAACAACTCGACGTTGACGTCATCCGGTTTGCCGACGAGCCGTTTTGCGAGAAATCCCAAGAGATCCGTCGCTCGCCGGGACGAGGCCCACGGATCCTCCGGTCTGCTCGAACGCCTGCGCGCCGGCTCGGGAGCGTTGCGCCTTCCACCCGGGCGCCGCGGCGCCTGTTCGCGCCGCCGCTCGCGCTTGGGCTTCTCCTCGAGTTCGACCTCGTCGATGATCGTCTCGCTCCCGGCGATGCGCCGGCCGGGCAATCGAGATTGCCGCTCCGACTCGCTCGACTCTTCGCCGAAAAGACCGAACTCGTCGTCGAACGCGCTCACGTTTTCGCGACCTTCGGCGCACGCTTGGCCTCCCGAATCGGACCGCGCTCCATGACGCCCTTCTCCGCAAAGAGGCGGCGGACGGTCGGCGTCGGTTGCGCGCCCTTCGAGAGCCATTCCTTCGCCTTTGCCTCGTCGACGACGAGCGTCTTCGGCTCCGTCCTCGGGTTGTAATGCCCGAGGATTTCGATGAATCGGCCGTCTCGCGGAGCGTGCGAATCGGCTACGACAAAGCGGTACGTCGGTTGTTTCTTCGCGCCCATACGGCGCAATCTGATCTTGACCATAGTCCTTTGTTATTTCCCAAGTGAATGGCGGCGTTTGCCGCCAAACTGTTTCATCATACGGCGTGTCTCGTCGAACTGCCGCATCAATCGGTTTACGTCCGAGACCTGCGTTCCCGAACCGCCCGCGATGCGCTTGCGGCGCGAGCCGTCCAGGACCGCCGGATCGCGGCGCTCGCGACGGTTCATCGAGCAAATGATCGCCTCCACCTTCTTCACCTCGGCCTCGGGGACCGTAAAGTCCTTCGGAAGCCTCCGCGAGAGCCCCGGCACCATCTTCAGCAACTCGCCCATCGAACCGATCTTGCGAACCTGGCGCAGTTGGTCGAGAAAGTCATCCAAGGTGAACGCGTTGCGCAGGAGTTTCTGCTCGAGCGCGCGCGTCTGTTCCTGCGAATAAAGATTTTGCGTTTTCTCGATCAGCGTCATGACGTCGCCCATCCCGAGAATGCGCGAGGCCATGCGATCGGCGTGAAACGGTTCGAGCGCGGAAACACGCTCGCCGACGCCGACGAACTTGATGGGCGCGCCGATGGCATCGAAGATCGAGAGTGCTGCGCCGCCCCGCGTGTCGCCGTCGAGTTTGGTGAGGATCACCCCGGTGATCCCGAGACGCTCGTGAAAGCCTTTGGCAACCGCCGTCGCTTCCTGACCCGTCATCGCATCGGCGACGAGCAACACCTCGCATGGATCGACCGCTTCTTTGATGTGCGAGAGTTCCTGCATCAGCGCGTCGTCGATCTGCAGACGTCCCGCCGTGTCGACGATGACGGTCGACAGGCCCAAGCGCGTCGCCTCGGCGACGCCCTCGCGCACGATCGCGACCGGATCGCCTTGGCCGCGCTCGAAAACCGGAAGATCGATCTGCTTCCCGAGCGTGCAAAGCTGCTCGATCGCCGCGGGACGGTAGACGTCGGCGCCGACGAGCATCGATCGCCGCCCTTGCTCCTTGAGACGCAGCGCAAGCTTTGCGGCTTGCGTCGTCTTACCGGAGCCTTGGAGTCCCACGAGCAGGATCACCGCCGGAGGCGCATCGCTGAAGTGCAGGCGCGCTCGCGCCGGATCCGCCGGCCCCAGCAGCGCCGTCAGTTCGTCGTGAACGATTTTCAGGATCGTCTCTCCCGGCGTCAGAGACGCCAGGACGTCGGCGCCGAGGGCCTTCTCCTTCACGCGCGCGACGAAGGCACGCGCCGCGGCGAGCGAAACGTCGGCTTCGAGCAACGCGACGCGCACCTCGCGCATCGCGTCGTTCAGATCGCTCTCTCCAATTCGTCCCCGGCCGCTCAGGCGTGAGAAGATCGCGCCGAGCCGCTCGCTCAGCTGGTCGAACACTTAGGAGCGCACTACGCGGTTGCCGCGCTCTCGTCGATGCGCTTCACCGCATCGCCGACCGTCTTGATCTTCTCCGCTTCTTCGTCGGGGATGTCGATGTTGAACTCCGTCTCGAACGCCATCACCAACTCGACTTGATCGAGCGAATCGGCCCCGAGGTCGTCGGTGATCGACGCCTCCGGCGTAACCTCCGCCTCGTCGACGCCGAGCTGCTCGACGATGATCTTCTTCACTTTTTCGAACGTCGTAGCCATGGCTCTCCCTTCACATCACGACCCCGCCGTCCACGACGATGGTCTGGCCGGTTATGTACGCTGAAGCACTCGAACACAGAAATCCGACGACACCGCTGACGTCCTCCGGGGTTCCCGGGCGACCGAGGGCGGCCTGCTTGACGAGCAGCTCCCTTGCGGCTTCGGGCATCTTCTGCGTCATCGCCGTCTCGATCAGTCCCGGCGCGACGGCGTTGACTCTTATATTCCTCGAACCCAACTCCTTTGCCGCCGACTTGCACAGCCCGATCAGCCCGGCTTTCGTGGCAGCGTATGCGGCTTGGCCGGCGTTTCCTGTCAGCCCGACGATGCTGCTCACGAGGACGATGGCGCCGCCGCGTTGCTTCATCATGGGTCTCGCGACCGCAGCACACAGGTAAAACGCCGACTTCAGGTTCACCTCGATGATCCGGTCGAGTACGTCGTCCTTCAGGCGCACCAGCAGCGCATCAGCCGATTGCCCCGCGTTCGCAACCGCGGCATCGATCCGGCCAAAGCGCTCGAGCGCTTCGTTCACGGCCGCCTCGACCGCTACACGGCTGCCGACGTCGGCGAGAATTACGTGCGCCGCCGCGCCGACGCGTGCGTTCGCGCACAGCGCGGCGGTTTCGTCGAGTGCCGTCCGATCGCGCCCCACAAGTGCCATATCGGCGCCGCTTTTGGCGAACTCGACCGCGATCGCGCGGCCGATGCCGCGGCTTGCGCCCGTGACGAGCGCCGTCTGCCCTGCGAACGTCACGCCGGGCTCTCCAGCCTCTCGTCGAGCGCGGCACGCAACGACGCAACGCCTTGCATGTCACTGACCCCCAGTATCCGCGGAACGCCGGGCAGCCGCCGCATGAGCGACGTGAGCACCGGGCTCGCGCCGAACTCGACGACGAGTTCGGGATCGTAGCTCAGGACTCGCTCGGCCGTCTCGTGCCAGCGCACTTCGTCGGTAATCGAGCGCACGAGGTTTCTCTTGATGCTCTCGACGTCTCGATACGCTATCCCATCAACATTCGAAACCACGTCGACAATCGGAAGCGAAAAGTGCGCCGCATCGACCGCTGCCGCAAACCGTTCCACGGCGGGCCGCATCAGCTCGGAATGCCACGCACCCGAGACATTCAACGGCACGACGCGCTTTGCACCGGCCTCGAGCAGTGCGTCGCCGGCGGCCTGCACCGAGGCGAGGTCGCCGCTGATCACGATCTGCGTCGGGGAGTTGAAGTTCGCAAGCTGCAAGCACGTACCGCGCTCGCGCCGCAACCGTTCGATCACGGGGCGCACGTGCTCCGCTTCCAAGCCCAAGATCGCCGCCATTCCTCCGGCAGCGGCGCGCGCAGCCTCTTGCATGGCCTTCGCACGCTCGTCCACCACCCGAAGCGCGTCCTCGAACGACAGCGCCCGCGCGACCGTCAGGCTGCAAAACTCGGCGAACGAGTGCCCCGCGCTGACGACGACGTGCAAATCCGGCTCGCATGCGGCGAAGAGCGCCACGTTCGTCGTAAAGATCGCCGGCTGACTGAACTCGGTCTCGCGCAGCCGCTCCTCCGGGCCTTCGCGCACGAGCGCCAGGAGATCGTAGCCAAGCACGCGCTGCGCACGCTCAAAGATCTCGCGGGCGGCCGGGACGCATGCGGCCACGTCCACCCCCATGCCGACGCTCTGCGAGCCCTGACCCGGAAAGATTGCCGCGACGCGCGTCATGGCGTCGTCTTCAGCGCACTCCAGCGCCAAACGACCGCACCCCACGAAAGCCCGGCTCCGAAACCGACGAAGAGCACGACGTCGTTGTCCAGGATGCGCCCCTGCTCGACGGCTTCCGAGAGCGCCATCGGAATCGAAGCGGAAGACGTGTTCCCGTACTCTTGAATGTTCACGAGAACTTTCTCGCGCGGTACCTCGAGATAC
Organism: Candidatus Tyrphobacter sp.; assembly: GCA_036567865.1. Classification (GTDB taxonomy): domain Bacteria; phylum Vulcanimicrobiota; class Vulcanimicrobiia; order Vulcanimicrobiales; family Vulcanimicrobiaceae; genus Tyrphobacter. Next base: position 15,822 of record DATCTQ010000075.1, read on the forward strand.
TTGACGGCGGCGTCGATGATCCGCCGGTTGGCCTGGTGCGGGACGAGAAAATCGATGTCGTGGCGCTTCAGGCCCGCCTTCGCAAGCGCAATATCGGTGGCGCTGACCATGTTGGTAACCGCAAACTTGAAGACCTCGCGCCCTTGCATCTGGATGTATTGCAGGCCGGCATCCACGGCGGCGTGGTCGACGGGTCGGCGCGAACCTCCGGCTTGCTGAAAGAGCTTCTCCGGCGTCGAGCCGTCGGCTCCCAACTCCGCCGAGAGGAAGCCGTCGGCATCAGGTTCGCAAGCTTCCAGCACGACGGCTCCGGCCCCGTCTCCGAAAAGAATGGCGGTCGCGCGGTCTTGCTTGTTCGTGATCTTCGAAAGCGTTTCCGCACCGATCAGCATGATGCGGCGGTAGACGCCCGAGCGCACGAGACCCGATGCGACGGTCAGTCCGTAGATGAACCCGCTGCACGCGATGGATACGTCGAAGGCAGCCTTCCCGACGGCGCCGAGTTTGGCAGCGACGATACACGCGGTCGCCGGAAAGATGTAGTCCGGCGTCGCCGTCGCCACGATGAAGCAGTCGATATCGTCCGCTTGCAACCCGGCTTGCGCGAGCGCGCCGCGCGCCGCGGCGATCGCGAGATCGCTGGTTGCCTCGTCGTCGGCCGCCCAATGCCGCCGTTTCATGCCGGTACGCGTGGTGATCCACTCGTCCGACGTGTCAAGCCAGCGCTCGAAGTCTTCGTTCGTGACGATTCGCGCGGGCGCGTGTCGTGCGACGCCGGCGATCCTCACGCCCCGAAGCTGCAAGTCAACGAATCCTAAGGCGGCCTACGCGAGGTCTTCGGCGGGTTTGACCACCTGCCGCCCGGCGTACGTTCCGCAGTTTTCGCACGCAAAATGCGGTCGCTTCGGCTGCTTGCACTGCGGGCACGCGACCGTCGTTACCGGCTGCAGCTTCCAATTTGCGGCGCGCCGGCTGCGCGTCTTGCTGCGCGGCGTTTTCCACTTTAAGTTTGCCACGATTTCTCCCCGTTTCTTGCATGCGAGCACGCGCCCGCGTTGAGATCGGCGCCGCACGCCGGACAAAGCCCCTTGCACTCAGAGGAGCACCTTACCCCCATCGGCAGCGCGCTCAAGAGCACCTGCTGCGCCAGGTCGGCGACGTCCAGGCGATCTCCCGCCAGCACGTTATTCTCCCCGAACGGATCGGTCGATCCGCCCGGTGTAAGATCGAGCCGCTCGTCGACGTCGCCGTGCACGTCGAACTCGATCGGCGTGAGGCATAGGTCGCAGAGGCCGGCTGCGTGCGCGTCCACCGATCCCCGCACCTCGAGATCTCCGTCCGCGGGCCGCACCCGTAACCGCACGCGGGCAGGGTTCCGAAAAACGATTCCTACGAAGGAGTCGATCGGTACGTCGTCCTCGACCTGCATGACTTGGTGGCTGCCGTTTAGCAGCCCCGCGAGGTCGATGGTATGACCGCGAACCATTGGCCATTTTAAGACCCGGCCTCCCACTTGTCAAACGCAAGACTCGGCGTGAATGGCCGGCGATGAGTTCGATATCTGCCGCCTCCCTGGCCGAGCAAGGGGTACGCTACGCCAGCTCCATCTGGAACGCCGCACGCGAGTACGGGCTCGATCCCGGTTTGCTTGCCGCGGTTGCCGCGCAAGAGACCGGGGGTCCCGACACCAATGGGGGCCGGAACATCGTCGGCGATGGCGGCCACGGGCACGGCCTCTTCCAGATCGACGATCGCTATCACGGGTTCGCCCGCACGCCCGAAGCCCTGGACCCGGCTCGAAATGCCGGGTACGCCGCCCGCATGCTCTCCGGGCTCATCCGCCGCTACGGCAGCGTTCGCCGGGCCCTCTGCGCATACAACGCCGGCGACCCGAATGCCGAGGGCACTGTGACGCGTTGGCGCGACGGCGCCGATCTCGGCTACGCCGATTCGGTCCTGCGACACGAGGCGCTCATCACGGGGCATTCCGGCGAGGATCTTGCGCGCGGCGAACTCCCGGCCTCGATCGCGTCGATCCAAGGGCCCGCCGCACAAGCGGCCTTGCTCCCGCTCTCGCTCCCGCAGGCGGCACATCTTCGCAGCTTCCGCGACCTCGCCGGCATCGATGACGGCGGCCGCACGCGGGACGCAAACAACGACACCGACGATTCATAAAGGAGCCACGATGTCATTCCTACTTCCCCTCGCGCTCGGCGCCGGCAGTTCGTTGCTCGGCGGCCTTTTCGGCAGCGCCTCCGGCTCGGCTCAAAACGCCGCGATGGGTGCGATCAACGCCCAAGACCAGAACTTTCAGCTCGGCCTCTACGCCTCCCAGATCGCGAATCAGGAGCAACTCTCGCTGCAATCCACGGCGTTCGATCAAATGATGGACGAGCGCTCCGAGAACATGCGCGAGGTCAACACGCTACGCAATGTCGACATGGCGGAGCGGAAAGCCGACGACGACATCACCAAGAAGTTCATCCAGACGATCACGCAATGACGGCGCACGGTCCAGTGAAAGCGCGGCCCGCCGCGGACTCCGCCGCGCGCGCCCCCACTTCCGACGACACGGTTGCGGCACAGCGCGTCGCGTTCGATGCCCAACAGGCCGAGCACGCGGAGTTACTCCGCGAACTCGACGCGCTGGAGACGCTGTTGCTCGCTCAGCTCAAGAACGAAGACGAAATCATGAAGAAGTGGATTGCGCTGATCTAGAGAGAGCGAGTGTGGGAAGGCTCTGATTTGGTTCAGGCCAAGGAGCCGAGCGGCCGAAGTTTACTATGGTAAATGACGCCCGAGGCGACGCGGGCATGGACCAAATGACGGCCTAGGCGACAGCGAGGGCGAGCGACGGTCTCTGGCTCTGCGCTTCGTTCTCTGCGACGTGGCGCAACCACGAGTTCGGATAGCGCTTGAGGGTCGATTCCACGTATTCGCTTTCGGTCGCGTTGAGATTCCCCCTGGCGAGCAGCGTCAGCACGGCGCGCCATTCGAAACCGATGCGCCGGTAAATCGCATAGGCGCGGCTAAAGTGCTCCGTCGCGGCGTGATGGTTTCCGGCGGATTTCTCGAGCGAAGCCGCAGTGAATGCTTCCCACGCCGCAATGTGCGGTTCCGTGGGCCAGATCAACAGCGGTTCCGTCGGCGCAAGGGACGTGTAGCGTTTCCAGCAGCGCTGGGCGTCGATCGGACGCCGTTCCGCGTGGAGGTTCGCGAGGTAGAGCAGGGCCATGCGGCCGTCGTCCGTGCATGCATCCCAGTCGATACGCGAAGCCATGCCCAATGCTTCGTCCGCCAGCGCCCAGCCGTTCAACGGCTCTCCGAGCAGGAGCGACAGGTACGCGCGATCGCACATGGCGCTCGCCCGAAATGCCTCCGAGACGCCGAACGACGAAGCCTCGCTAAATTGTCGCAGCGCGAGCGCGTAATCGCCTTCGATTGCCGTGAACCACGCCGCCGCGCGCGTGATATGAAAACGCGAGAGTTCGAGATGCGGCGTCCACTCGATCTGGCTCATACGGCGCAGCACGCGCGCCATCAATGACGATATGCGCATCTCGCGCGAGAGCACCGACGCGGCGCGCAGTGAAGAGCATTCCTCCATGAGATCGCCGCCGGACTGCAAGGCCGCTCGCTCGAAGAAGCGCACCGACTCCATATAATCGCCGCGGCGGAATGCGATGAACCCGCGAAGGCTCTCCGCGACGTGGGAACTCGAGGCAAAATCTCCTTCGGCGAGGATTGCCGCGGCTTCGTCGGTCCGGCCGAAGATCCAATGCGAAAGCGCCTGCGTATAGCGCGCCTCGGCACGCTCGTCGGGGTTGGTCGCGGTCGCGATCGCCTGCTCCAAGTACGCCTGCGATTCGGCATCGCGGCCCTGCCTTGCAAGCGTTCCGCCCAGGAGGGCCAGCGTGGTCGACCTGCGCCGTCCCGCGGTACTCCTTAGGAGCCGCTCCGCGTCGCCCAGGCGCTTCATCCGGATATAGGCCCGTGCCAGAAGTTGATCGCGCTCACTGCTCCGGCGCCCCTGCAATAGCGCAACGCACGCGTCGTAGTCGGCGCGCTGGAAAGCATCGTAGGCATCGTTCAGGGCCGGAGCGACCGCGATCGAAGGGGGCATGACCCGAGACGCTTACACGGGCCGGGCAGCTCTCCCTTCGGAAAGGCCTTGTCTAGTGAAGGGTAAGCCGGCCGGAGTGCGGGACGGAAGGGCTCGCGGGGGTCGTTGCGGTGTGGTAAACAGAGGCGGCGAGGGGTCCGCCGATGCTATCCATCGTATGGGCGAGCGGGCCGCCGATGCTATCCATCGGCTGAACGCTAAAGAGTAGGACCAATAGGAACGCAAGCATGTTTTCACGCTAACGCACGCTCCGTGGCACGCATAGTGCCGTTGCGTAAGGATACGGTATAGCGCGCGTAAGGATATCGTCAGCACGAGTGGTATACTCGTCATCCTCGGGCCGTTAGCTCAGCTGGTTAGAGCGCATGCTTGATAAGCATGAGGTCCCTGGTTCGATCCCAGGACGGCCGACCATCGGAAACCCTTATGATATAAGGGTTTTATCGCTCCGCTTGCCGTTGCTTCGCCCGGCCTTTTCCTTCGGGCACCTTAGCGGGCACCTTATTTCCCCCCGAAAGCGCGG
>DATCTQ010000076.1:0-13077 GCA_036567865.1 Candidatus Tyrphobacter sp.
CCGTACGCGTGAAGCCGCTCGCGCCCACGGGCGCTGATCCAGTCGGTGGTCCATGCGGGCGCGAGCCGCACCTCGATTCGGAGCCGATCGACTCCCCGCTCGCGAAGTGTGCGTTCCACCTCCTCGCGAATCACGCGCGTCGCAGGGCAGCCGGTATACGTCGGCGTCAGCGCGACTTCGAGCACGCCGTCATCATAGCGAACCTCTCGAACGATGCCGAGATCGGTGATCGAGACCGCCGGAATCTCCGGATCCCGAATCTGGTCGAGCCAATCGCGGACCGTTGCGAGTTCGGGAAGGCTCGTCACCAGACTGCCTCCGGCATCGCGCGCGGCAACGCCTGCATCTCGACGAGCAAATAACTCAGCTGCTCCGTGTGCGTCCCTTGCTTGCCGCCGCGCTGCATCCACGTATCACCCGGGATCTCCAACATCGCCGAGGAGAACGCCGTGTGCACGCGCTCGAACCACGGATCGAGCAACGCGGGCGGGTCGAATCCGATGCCGGCCTCGAGCATCGCCGCATCGACCTCGTCGCCTAAGAAGAGCTCGCCCGTGTAGCGCCAGAGTTCGTCGACGGCACGTTGCGTGCGGGTGTGGCTCTCCTCCGTGCCGTCGCCCAAGCGGATCATCCAGTCCTCGCTGCGCCGCAGGTGATACGCCGTCTCCTTGCGCGATTTCTCCGCAATCGCCGCGACGCGCTCGCTGCGCGACCCCTCGAGCGCACCGAGCCCGAGATACGACCACAGGTCGTAGAAGTATCCGCGCACCGTCGTCGCCGCAAAATCTCCATTGGGTCTCTCGACGAGCAGGACGTTGCGAAACTCGCGTGCGTCACGATGGAATGCCAATCGGTCCTCGTCCCGCCCCGCGCCTTCCAGTTCGCCCGCGTAGCTCAGCCAGAGACGCGCCTGCCCGAAGAGATCGAGCGAGACGTTCGCGAGCGCGACGTCTTCTTCCATAATCGGTGCGTGCGCGACCCACGCGCTGAGGCGCTGCGCGAGGACGAGCGCGTTGTCGCCCAGCCGCATGACGTACTCCGCGCGCGGATCGAGGGCCGTCCCCATCACAGGTGCTTCACGCCCTCCGGTACGTGATAAAAGGTCGGAAAGCGATAGTTCTTGTCCTCGGAGGGCCTGAAGAATGCATCCTCCTCCGAAGGATCGGTCGCGTGCACGTCGTCCGACTTGACGACCCAGATGCTCACGCCTTCGTTCCGACGCGTATACAGATCGCGAGCGTTCTCCAGGGCCATGCGTGCGTCCGCGGCATGCAGGCTTCCGACGTGCTTGTGCGCGAGCCCGGCCTCGCTGCGCACGAATATCTCCCACTGCGGCCACTCACGCTTCATCTTAATGGCGGCGCACCTTGCGCGCCGCGCGGGACCCCAGCGACCGGCGCACCTTGCGCGGCGCGCTTCCTTGCGTACTCGGCTGCCGCTTCTCGAACCCACGCTCCGTCTTCCCAGGCGTCGATGCGTGCCTGGAGGCGATCCTTGTTGCATGGTCCGTCACCACGGATCACGCGGTAGAACTCATCCCAATCGATCGGCCCGATCTCGTAATGACCCGTCTCGTCATTCCAACGCAAGTGCGGATCCGGAATCGAAAGACCGAGCTGCTCGGCCTGCGGAACGGTCTGGTCCACGAATTTTTGGCGCAGCTCGTCGTTGGTGAAGAGCTTGATCTTCCAGCGCAGCGACTGCTCGTTGTGAACCGATTCCGTATCGGGCGGTCCAAACATCATCACCGCCGGCCACCACCACCGGTCGAGCGCATCCTGAGCCATCGCATGTTGCCCCGGCTCCCCGTGTGCAAGCTTCCACATGATGTCGAATCCCTGGCGCTGATGGAAACTCTCCTCTTTACAGATGCGAACCATCGCGCGCGCGTAAGGTCCGTACGAGCATCGCGTGAGCGGAATCTGGTTGATGATCGCCGCGCCGTCGACGAGCCAACCGATTGCGCCGACATCGGCCCACTGCAGCGTCGGGTAATTGAAGATGCTCGAATACTTCGCCTTCCCGGCCAAAAGGGCGGTGACCATCTCGTCACGCGGCGTTCCGAGCGTCTCGCCGGCGCTGTAGAGATACAGACCATGTCCCGCCTCGTCCTGTACCTTGGCGAGCAGAATCACCTTCCGTTGTAGCGACGGAGCGCGAGTGATCCAGTTCCCTTCAGGCAGCATCCCGACGATCTCGGAATGCGCGTGTTGGGAGATTTGCCGCACGAGGGTCTTGCGGTACGCTTCCGGCATCCACGTCGTCGGCTCGATCTTTGATGACCGGTCCAGGCGCTCGTCGAAAGCGCGTTCGCGCTCGCCCGCGCCGCTGGGATCGCCCTCGATGCCGTCGCTCATCTGCGTATATATGGCGGCCTCCTACGACGCGGTCACGGCTTCGACGATCGTCGGAACGTGCGCCGCGGTTGCGTTCATGGTGAGCAAGTCGTACTGCGCGACGACGTCGTCCGCCTGATTGAAGAGCGTCACCGACCATCGCACCTCGCCGTACTCGGGCTTGCGCGGCCTCTTCTCCTTGACGGTGAGCCGCACGTGAAGCGTATCGCCGGGATAGACGGGCTTGAGGAAACGCAGGCCCTCGATCCCGTAGTTCGCAAGGACCGGGCCGAGTTCGGGTTTCACGAAAAGTCCTGCCGCGAAGGAGAGCAAAAGATACCCGTGTGCGACGCGCCCGTCGAAGAACGGGCTTGCTTTCGCCGACGCTTCGTCCATGTGTGCGTAGAACGTGTCGCCGGTAAACTCCGCGAAGCGTTCGATATCCGCGAGGGTGACCTCGCGCGTACCGCTATACAGCGTCTCGCCGATCACTAGCGCTTCGAAGGGGCGTTCGAACGGATGGAGCGTCGCCCGCTGCTCCGCCGCTCCCGGGTTCCATTCTCCCGTAACCGTGCTCAAGCGCTGAGGCGATCCTTGCACCGCCGTACGTTGCATGTAGTGGAAGACGCCGCGCACGCCTCCCATCTCCTCGCCGCCGCCGGCGCGCCCCGGTCCGCCGTGGACGAGCGGGGCGAGCGGCGAACCGTGCCCCGTCTGCTCCTTAGCGCAATCGCGGTCAACCACGAGAATACGCCCGTGGAAGGAGGCGATGCCGAGCACCAGCGTGTCGGCGGTATTCGCGTCGTAGGTGAAGATCGAAGCGACGAGGCTCCCCTCGCCGCGATTCGCGACCGCGATCGCGTCGGCGATGCCGTCGTACGACATCAGCGTCGTCACCGGGCCGAATGCCTCGACGTCATGAACCTTCGCGGCCTCGAGCGGGCGATCGCACCGAAGAAGGATCGGCGACATAAACGCGCCCGCGGCATCGTTCGCACCGACACACTCGACGTGCATCGGATCGCCGTAAACGATCTCCGCTTCGGTCGCCAATTCCGCGACGCGTTCGCGCACGTCGACGCGCTGCCCCAGGCTCACCAGCGCTCCCATCGTCACGCCTTCGGCTCTCGGGTTGCCGATCACCACGTTGCCGAGGCGATCGACGAGCGCACACTGCACCTCGTCGATGAACGCACGCGGCACGATCGCGCGGCGAATGCACGTGCAGCGCTGCCCCGCTTTGGCGGTCAGCTCGCGCACGATTTCCTTGACGTAGAGATCGAACTCCGGCGTTCCGGGTGCGGCGTCGGGCCCGAGGATCGAGGCGTTGAGCGAATCCTGCTCGGCGATGAACCGCACGGCATTCTCACCGATCGCGGGGATCGCGTGCAGCTTCAACGACGTCCCGCGCGATCCCGTGAACGAAACGACGTCCTGCCCGGTCAAGCATTCGAGGGCGCCGCCAAGCCCGCCGGCGACAAACTGCACGCTTCCCTCCGGAAAAATACCCGAGCGCACGATCTCCTCGAAGACCGCGTGCGCGACGTATGCGGACTGCGTCGCCGGCTTTACGATCAGCGGCACGCCCGCGATGATCGCGGGCGCGAGCTTCTCGAGCATTCCCCAGCAGGGAAAGTTGAATGCATTGATGTGGACCGCGACGCCCTGTAGCGGCGTCAGGATGTGGCGTCCGACAAACGTGCCGCCCTTCGAGAGCGGTTCGAGCCCGCCATCGGTTGCGACGCACGCGTTCGGCAGCCCGCGGCGCGCTTTCGATGCAAACGAGAAGAGCGTCATGATGCCGCCGTCGATGTCGACGAAGCAGTCCTTCTGCGTCGCGCCCGTGTCGAAGGAGAGATCGTAAAAGCGCTGCTTGTGCTCGGAGAGGTGAAGCGCGAGCCCCTTCACGAGATCGGCGCGCTCGTGGAAGGTCATCCGCCGCAGCGCCGGCCCGCCGGCCTCGCGCGCGTACTCGAGCATCGCGGTGAAATCGAGGCCAGCGCTTGAGACCTGCGCGACGACCCGCCCGTCGATCGCCGAGGCAACGTCGACGTAGCCGCCCGCCGCCTCGAACCAGCGTCCGCGCGCATAACTGCGCAACCTCACGAAACCCGCTTCCCCTTTTCGACTCCCCTACCAAATGGTAGGTTCATTATTCTATCGCTTCCCGCGCGGAGCCGTCAATCTTCGGCGGCTCGGCCGCTCCCTCGAAGACCAGTCGCGAGATCGCCGCGGCGATCTCTCGGGCACCGATACGACCGTTCGGCCGGTACCATTCGACCACCGAGTTCGACATCCCGAAAACTAGGCGCGCGATCAGCGCGGCGTCGATGTCGGAGCGCACGGTGCCTTCGCGCTGCGCGGCGCGGATGAGATCGGTGACGATCGCATCGAAATCGCGGCGCCGCCCCATCGCTTCCAGTTCCGTCTTCGAGTTACCGCGCACGCGGAAAAGCACGCTCACCTCGGGAAACATTCGCATGGTTATCTCTGCGACGCGTCCGACGATCGTCTCGAGGCGAGCCCGCGGTGTCCCTTCCTTGGCTGCGGTCTCGTCGAGAATTGCGAACAGCGCGGCGAGAGCACGATCGAGGCCGCGCGCGAGCAGCGCTTCCTTCCCTGGAACGTGATGGTAGATGCTCGCCTTGGTGATCGCGGCCGCTTTGGCGATCTCGTCCATCGGCGTAGCATCGAAGCCGCGCTGCGCGAAGAGCCGAAACGCGATGTCGGTCAGCGAGTCGATGTCGTACGGGCGAGTGCGTTCCACTGCTTGCTCCTACTGCGCTGCCTCCTCGATCTCGCCCTCCACGGCTCGCGGAAGAGGGAAGTGCCGCTCCGCGCGTCGGAAGGTTGCCGTCGATGGCAACGAAGGCGCGCGGCGTTCGCACGGGCGAGGCGACGCTCTCGAACGAGCAACTCGTCACCCTTCTACGCAACATGCTCCTGCAGCGTGCCGTGGATACGCGCGGCTTCCAACTCAACCGCCAGGGGAAGATCGCGATCGCGATGGGTTCGGAGGGACACGAAGCAACCCAAGCCGGGGCGGGCATGGCGTTCGTGCGCGGCAAGGATTTGCTCTACCCATACTACCGAAACACGGGGATCCTGTTGGCGTGCGGCTTCGAGCTGGCCGATCTCTTCCGCTCGCAGTTTGCGCGCGCGACCGATTCGACCGGCGGCCGTTCCATCATCAACCACGTCACCGGCAAGGCGAAGGGCATCGCATCGATCTCATCGATCATCGCGTCGCAGTGCACTCATGCCGTCGGTGCCGCATACGCCCTCGCGCATCGGCGCGAACGCGATCGCGCCGTGCTCTGCACCTTCGGCGAGGGCGCGACGAGTGAAGGCGAGTGGCACGAAGCGGTAAACTTTGCCGCGATCCACAAGGTGCCTGTGATCTTTCTCTGCGAGAACAATCAGTGGGCGATTTCGACGCCCATCAGCAAGCAGATGGCGAACCCGAATGTCGCGGAGCGGGCGCAGGGCTATGGCTTCGAAGGCATCATCGTCGACGGCTTCGACCCGGTCGAGGTCTGCCTAGCCGTGAAGCGCGCGCGCGAAAAGGCCGTCGGCGGCGGCGGCCCCACGCTCGTCGAAGCGAAATCCTATCGCTTCCTCTCGCATACGACGGACGACGACGAGCGCACATATCGCACGCGTGAGGAGGTCGCGCGACAGCGCGAGAACGATCCGGTTCCGCGTTTCGAACGCCGTCTGATCGAGCAAGGCGTTCTGACCGCCGAGCAAATCGAGAACCTGCGCGCGCAGGTCGTGCGCCTGGTCAACGACACGACCGACGCCGTGGAAAAGGAGCCGCTGCCCGAGCCCGAGTCGCTCTACACGAACGTCTACGCCGGCCCAACGGAACCCTGGATCTAGATATCGACGTTCATGAAGTCGTCGAACTGCGTGACGGCATTGGGATGGAAGTTTCTTAAATCCTTATTGAAGACGAAGATGTCCTCGCGCCCCCAGGTCACAATCATCGGGAGGTCGTGCGCCAACTGCGTGAAGAGAATCGCATCGTCGGCGTTACGTCCCGGCTGATCGTAATGGGCGTACAGGGCGTGCATCGCCGCATCCGCGGTGCGATTGCACCACCGGAGGTCGTTTTGCCCGTTCGGCGGGATCTCGTCGCACGCGTAAATGAAGGAAAAGTCACCGATCGGATCGTCGCCCCAGGCGAAGAGCACGATGTCCCACTTGCCGCCGTAGATGATGCCGCCGTCTTGAAACGGCGCGAACAACTGTGGAGTCGCATAGCGGCGCACGTCCAGGGAAACGCCGATCTGCTTCCACCACTGCTGGATCATCGCGATCTGGTTGTCGGTGTCTTGCGTTCCCGCGGCGGTTGCCAACTGTAACTCGAGGCGCACGCCGTTCTTCGCGCGAACGCCGTCCGGACCGCGTTTCCAGCCGTCCGCATCCAGGAGTTGGTTCGCCTTGGCGATATCGAAGGGGACGAGCGAGATGTTCGGATCGTAATACGGCGCATTGCGCGGGGCGACGCCCTCCTGCAGAATTCCCACGCCGTGGCCGATCTTCTCGATGACCGTCTTGCGATCGAGCGCGTACTCGAGCGCGCGCCGTACGATCGGATCGCTCACCGCCGGGCGGGTCACGTTGAAGTCCATGTGGTTGAAATAGTACGCGGGCTGGCGAATGTATTCAAATCCCGCAAGATGCTGCAAGCGTGTGAAGTAGTTGCCGGGTACCGGATACCACAGGTCGAGCGCGTGCGCTTGCAATTGCGTCGAAAGCGTGTTCCGATCGGGGATAATCTCGAAGTCGACTTCTCTGAGTTTGGGCTGCCCGCGCCAATAGTAGGGATTCGGAACCATGACGACGTCTTGGCTTCGATTCCAAGCCTTGTACATGAAGGGTCCGGCGCCGATCGGCAACGCGTTGAATGGCACGTTGTTGAAGTTCGGATACTGCGCGAGCACGTGCTTGGGGAGAATCGACGGGTTGGCGCCGGCGCTTGAGAAGAACGTGACCACGAATGGGGAGTACGGCTTGGAGAGGTGCAGGATGACGGTGTACTTGTCCGGCTCGTCGATGCGCTTGATGCGGTCCCAGCCGGTCCGGCTCACGACGTTGTTGGCGGGATTGAGGACCGCGTGAATCGACCAAACGACATCGTCGGCATTGAGCGGCGCTCCGTCGGACCACCGCACGCCTTTGCGCAAATGATACGTGATCGTCAAGCCATCGGGGCTTATGCCGCCGTTGGCTTGCGTCGGTACCTGCATCGCGATCTCCGGAACCGGACGGTTGTGCAGATCCCACTTGATCAGCCACGCCGCGGTGAGCGACGACATGAGCGCCAAGGTCGTCTGCTGGCCGAGGGCCGGATTGAGCGTGTTGATATCCTCCGCGGTCGCGTAGCGGAGTACGTGCGGGATCGTCCAGGCGTTCGCGCGCCCCGAGGTCACTCCGACGCTCGTCGTGGACGTGGTCGTGGTCTGAGTGCAGCCTGCGATGAGGAAAATGCCGAGCGCGGCGAAGACGGCAAGTCGCTTCATGGCGACTACTGCGTTACGGAGCGGCGCCTTCCTCCTCGCCGGCTTCGGGGCGCATGCTCTCGGGGTCGATGCCGAATCGCGCACAGAACTCCACGTACGCCGGCGGAGTGATCTCGGAGGGCTTGATCTCACTTCGGCCGCCCCAAAAGACGTTCGTGTAGCCGAATTCGATGCCGGCTTCGCGCAGATGCGCGTCGATCGCGGCCTTGTGCGCGAGCACCTTCTCCTTCTCCATGCCGTGCGCGACAGCCATGAGGTTGACGTCGTGGAACTCCGGGCCGCCCTCGCGCCAATAGGCGTGCGTGATGACGTGATGGCGTCCGACCTCGCGGCCCGCGTCGATCTCGCGTCCGTGCGGCACTGCCCAATGAAAGAGTGCGTTGTAGCGTGTCACGCGTTCGCCGTCCGCCGTGGGCTTGACGTGTTCCAGAAACGTCGAGAAGCGACCGATGACGCGCCGCGCGTTCAATCCGCGCGCAATCCGCACGAAGGTTTCCATGTCGACGCCCGCTTCGGCGGCGCGCGCGCGCCAGGGATCGCGTACGATCTCCTCCACGCAAAGCTCGCGCTTGAGCGCGGTGAGCACGCGCCATTCGAGGCTCGATAACTCGACGATCGCCACGTCCACCGGCTCCGCCAAGACGTCGGCGCGCGAGCCTGGTTCGATACCTCGACGCCGCACGTGCCCGACGCCGAGCGCGAAGAGCATGCGCGCGGGCATCAGACGAAAGCGCGCCGCCTCGACGCGGTCGCGCAGAAACTCGGCATGCTTACGCCGCGAGAACCCTTGCGGAATCTTCAGCGTCGTCCAGAGGCGATAATTGCTTCCAGGCGAGGCTGCGTCCGTATTCCGAATCACGACGTGACCGGAGAACGGATCCTCGCGGGCCATGAAATCGAAAGCCGCGTCGAGCCGCTCGGTTGTAACCTCCCACGCGCAGAGCGCGCCGCGCGCGAGGTTCGTCGCCATCAGCGTCTGGCGTACGCGGCGAATGGTTCCGCCGCGCAGCATCGCAGCGATGCGTTCGATCACACGATCGATGTCGACGCCGCTGCGCGATGCGATCTCGCCGAAGGGATCCTCCTGAAACCCGGTCAGGCGATCCTCGGAGACGGTCAGGATCGCCGCGTTCGTCGGGTCGGAGAGTTGGGCCGGAACCGTGGGCACGTTATAAGTGGAGGTCGCTCAGCCCGGTCGCGTAGAGATAGTTTTGTTCGGCCGTGCGCACGCCGTAGAGGGCGGCGATGTAATCGCTCTGCGCCGTCGCCAAGTTGGCCTCCGCCGTAACGAGATCCAAGATCGTGTCGACGCCGACGCGATACCTGGCCTGCGCCGCCTGCATGGAGACTTGGGCGCTCGCCAGCTCTGACTGCGCCTGCACGAAGTTCGCACGAGCGCTGATCAACTGCGCGAGCGCGGAGCGCACGTCGGACTGCACCTGCAGGCGCGTCTGCATCAGCGTGGCGTTCGCTTCGTCGAGCGTGTACTTGGCGATCTCGACGTTATACCACGTGAGACCTTGGTCGTAGATCGGAAGGGAGATGTTGGCGACAAGCGTGCTCGAAGGGTTCCATTGACCCGTTGCGCCCCGGATCGGCGATGCGGGGAATTGGCGCGACGTCGAACTATTCCACGTACCGGTGATCGTCGGCACGCGAGCCAACTCCGCGTAGCGAAGATTAGCGCGATCGGCGTTGACTACATGCTGCGCAGCCTCATAATCCGGGCGCAGCAGTAGTCCCTGCTGCAGCGACTTTGCGTAGGTCGGCGTCGCCGTGTAGGTATCGGGACCGAGCGGTTCGGGTACGATCTGCGTGTCGGCATCCAGTCCGAGCAGCGTCGCGAACTGCGATTGCGCGGAAATTGCCGCCCCTTGCGCGGTGACCAGTTGCCCACGCGCTTTTGCCGTCTGGTACTCGGCTTGCGCGAGGTTTGAGAGCGCGGCGACGCCATTGCGGATTTGCGCGCGTACGGCATTTTCCTCGGTCTGGAACTCCCGAACGAGCTGCTGGTCGGAATCGACGGTCGCCTTGTCCTGCAGCACCGCGTAGTAGTCCTGAGCGACCGTATAGCCGAGCGTGTCGAGCTGGCGCAGCAGCGTGCCGCGTCCGGCGAGTTCGTCCTCCTTCGCCGTCTTGATCGCGGCGATCACACGACCGCCGTCGAAAATCAACTGCGAGACCGTGTACCCGGCACTCTCGTTGGTCGTGATCGAGTTCGTCCGAATGCATGAACTCAACCCGCTCGGACAGTACGTGCTCCCGCCGTAACTCTTCTCCCAAGACCCCGACGCGCTGATCGCGGGGAAGAGCGCCTGCTGCTCTGCAGTGTACCTGGCGCGAAGCTCGCTGTAGACCGCGCGCTGCGAGGCGAAGGCCGGTGAAACCGCAACCGCGATGTCGACCGCCTGCGCGAGCGAGACGTGCGGCGGAATACCGTTGTGCGGAACCAGCAGCTGAACGTCCGGCGCGGGTGTGCCATACGCGGGATACGGCAGCGGCGACTGCGCGGGAAGCGCGGTCGGTGCCGGCGTCGGCACCGCGATCGGATATAACTGTGCGCGCGTACTCAGCGGAAGCACGGCGATCGCGCACAGCAGAAAAGACGAGCGCATGAATTTCGCCGTCATGGCGTCGGTGTCGCGCCGGCAACGGTGACGGCGCTGCCGTCACGCAGCGCATCCGGACGGGTGGTGATCACGACCGTTCCGGCCGTGATGCGAGGGCTGCTCACTTCGGAAAGCGTGTCCGTCTGTAACCCCACACGAACCGGAACCTGCCGCGCATGGCCGCCGGCTACGGCATAGACGAAGGAGCCCTGATCGGTCTGCGCCACCGCCGCCCGTGGAACCACGATCGCGTTGCGGTGGCGCGTCTGCGTTGCGACCACGCTCACGAGCATACCGCCGCGCAGCAGATTTCCCTGGTTCGGGAGCGTGATGCGCGCGAGGTACGAGAGCGTTCCGGCGGTGGGAACGGCATTGACGGTCGCGACGCGGCCGCGGAAGGTGCGTCCGGGAAGCGAGTCGGTCTGGAACGAGAGCAGTTTACCAGGCGTCACGTAGGCGAGATCGGAGTCGGGTACGTTGACGTTGATCCACACGTCGCTGACGCGGGAGATCGCGAGTACCGGCACCGAGGGCCCTGCCTGCGATCCGGGATCCATCAGGCGCGCCGTGATCACGCCGTCGTACGGTGCGTAGAGGTAGGTTTGCGCGATTTCGGTCTCGAGCAGATGCGCCTGCGCGAGCGCGCTTTGGGCGCTTGCGAGCGATGCCTTCACATTCTCGCCGGCGACGACGTTGCCGCGGATGCCGATCGTTGCGTTCTCGTACGCGCTCTGGGCCTGGACGTACGCCGAGTGTGCGGCTTCGAGCGCGGCCTGCGAAACATATCCTTGGCGATACAGCACGCTATCTTGCTGATAGACGAGGCGCGCGTTGTCGTAGGCGGCCTTGGCGGTCGATACCGCCGAGGTGTTTTGCATCTGCGTCACGGGAAGCCCGACCACGGCGCCGCGCGCCGTCGCCGAGGCTTGCTGATATGCCGCCTCCGCTTGGGCTAGCTGTGCGCTCAGCAACGAATCGTCGATTCGCGCGAGCAGTTCACCGCGATTCACGCGATCGCCCACGTTCACGTCGATGCTCGTAATCGCGCCGCTCTGCTGAAATGCCAGCGACGACTGCTCGAGCGGAGCGATTTGGCCGTCAAGCGTGAGGTAGGTTGCGATATCTTGGCGCTTCGCGCTCGCGACGTCGACGTTGAGCGCAGGCGGGCCCTGCTGCGTCGCACCGTGGCACGCGGCCAAAGCGAGGACCGCAAGCACCGCCGCGGCCAAACCGTGTTGCTGCATACTCTCCTTTGATTCTACGTCATCTGACTCTAAGTCATCGGGGACGTGTCTCCCCCGTATACCGTGGGAGTGAGCCCGAGGATTCAAAAGCGGGGAACGGCGGCTCCTTCGACGTATCCCGCGCCTAGGAGCCTGTCGGATTATGGCACATTTCCGTCTTCGGACCGCCTTTTGTCCGAATACTTCGTTGCTCGTCGGTCACGCAGGATGAGCGCGAAACTCGACATCGGGCGCTCGCATAGCTTGCAGAGCCGCGTCGAGGAGTGGATGACCGCCGAACGGGCCGGGAACAAGGGCGTAGACGTCCTTGCGACTTCGGTGCTCGTCCAGATGATCGAACAGGCCTGCCTTGATTGCCTGGCCCCTTGTCTAGAGGAAGGTCGGGTCAGCCTTGGGACTCACATCGACCTCGAGCACCGGGAGCCGGTCCCCGTAGGGTTCATCCTCCGGATCGAGGTCGAGATCGTCACCATCGATGGGCCTCGGGTCACTTTTGCCGTCCGGGTCTTCGACGAGCAAGAGGCGGTCGCCGAGGGGAGCCACGAGCGGTACCTTATGGAGCGCTCCAAGTTCCTCGCCAAACTCCAGGAGAAGCTCTCCTAGAAGCCTGCCTGCCACCCGATCTCCCAAAGGCTAACCGGCTTGCTGTTGCAGGGGGGCTAACTAGCCCCCCGAAGTGATGCCGTAAGGATTGCCTCGGGTGGCTCGGGCGCCGGCGTGCCGAGGACCGGCACGGCGGTCGGAGCTGCCGCTTCAGTTTTGCAGCAACGGGGACAATCCGAAGGTCCTCAATTTCAATCTAGGAGGAAGCTTTGAAGCGACTGAGCATCGGGGTCCTCGCCGCGCTGTTCGCAGCCGGTATCGGACTCAACGCGGTCGCCTCTCCGTCAAACGCATCGCATGGAAACATTGGACCCAATGCGACCGCGCAAGCGGATCAGGCGCCGCCGCCCAACTTCGGCTCTCCGCCGTCTGGGCAAATACCCATCCTTTATAACGACCATCACGTCTACTCGAAGCCCGACGTTCTGAAGCAGGATCGTGTGCTCGCGGCACTCGTTCGCGGAAACACGGTTCTGATTCCGCTACGTTCGATGTTCGAGCAAATGGGTGCGACCGTGTCGTACGACGCATCCACCAGAACGGTCGACGTGACCAAGGCCGGTGCCGACGTCAAGGTGACGGTCGGGAAGCCGGAAGTCATCATTAACGGTGAGTCACGTCCGCTGGACGTACCGCCCATCATCTACCACGGGATCGTCTTGGTCCCCGTACGCGTTATCTCGGAAGGCATGGGAGCCTACGTGCAGTGGGTACCGGATCGCCACATCGTGGTCGTTCGGTACATTCCGGCGACACC
>DATCTQ010000077.1:0-62268 GCA_036567865.1 Candidatus Tyrphobacter sp.
CGAAGATCGCGTCGAGCACGACCCACCGGCGCGTAGCGCCGAACCGACGTAACCTAACCGAGCGCTGCCGGTAGCAGCGAAACAAGGGAGATTTCGGCAGCTCAAACTGTCAACTTAGCGGGGGAGCGGAGCAGCCGACGTCCCTTGGGAAGCAGGCGGCCCCGCCCCAAGCGGAATGTCCACGACGATATTGGAACCCTCAACAGCCGCCGCGGCCGTCGCCGCGCTACGCAAGTGGAGTTGGACAACAGCGTAAGACGCTGCCTTTGCGATTGTAACGGATATTGCCCGAGAGACCGCTGCTGCCACCTGAGGCTGGGCTGCCGTGTTGATCGTGGCTCCAGGCAAAACGATATTTATGAGCGAAGTACCACTACCGAGTAACTGCCAGCCCTGCGGTGGTGCCGGCGCGAGATCAATTGAAACCTTGATGTAGCTATCGGCAGCGACGGACGCGGTGACGGCTCGTACGTCTGCTTCGGCGCTGCGCGCCGGCAGAGGAGCGAGGACCGCGACAAGGAGGGTACAGGCTTCGAGTGCCTTTCGCGATTTGCGCACCACTCTACGACTTTAGCCGCAACTATCGCGTACGCGGATTCGCTACTAATGGGATCCACGGCCCCGAAGCACGCGGTGGATACACGCTTGCCTCATTGATGGGAACGCCACACTCCACAGCGATTTTGTAGGCCCACCCTACGATCGCGCCATTGAGAGCAAGATTAAGAAATGCCCATCGGTAGCAGTTTCCGACCTCGCCTGCGTAGAAACGCGAAATAATACTCGCCGCACAGCTGTCCGCTCGTCGAGGACAGACATGCTGCGGAACTGCGACAACGAAGCCGAACCGTCGACTATCTTGCTGAAGGCGGGCTACGGCGGCACCAGCTGCTGAGCCCGGTGGAAACGCTCGCGCAATGCCACGCATGTACGCTAGATCCTGAGCTGCCCAGTCGCGACTCACCGGCCTTTCCGCTGCGACGGCGTTCGACGTCGCTAGAGCAAAGGAAACCGCGATCATGAGCGCGGCTCGCGTATAGTTAGCCACGGTTAGTCACTGCGCATCCGCGCTTCCGTCGGTCGAAAAGATCATCTCTCCGCTGAAAGCATCAACGACGTCTATTTGTCCCTCGCCCGACGAGAATATCCACGCTGGCTCGGCGATCCCCGTCGCCTGATTGATCGGCGTTGTCCAATAGCCATACGAGTATCCCGTTATCGCGCTAGGGTTCGGAACCGACAGCGAGGCGGTATACGCATCTATCGACTGGCCGCCCGTCTCGCGTCCTGCCGACTGAATGTAGACACGGCCACTGGCTACCGAGCGCCACAGCCTGTAGCCGAATGAAATCGCGGGGCTGTCGCTAATTGTCGTGTCTGTCTGCCACTGATCGCATATTGGTTTTATCGGGGGATCGTTGTATATCCAGTCTAAGCAAGTCTTCCTCGTTGTCTCTGTATGCTTATCGTCCACGTCCACGATTATCGCATCGCCACCATACATGTTGCCGGTAGCATGCGTCCAGACGAACTCGTATCCGATAAGAACCGTGCTGCCAGAATTGTCGACTCTGAAGCGATCCAGGATGGCTGAGAGAACGGCATCACTTGGCATCCCGAATGAAGTTTCTACGAATTGCGTGGCTGCGGTTTGGGCGGCCTGTTGTGTAACTGCCATTGCATTATAGAGAATCCGTCCCGTGAATATGGCTCCTCCCGAACTATTATAATAGTGGTCAACAAACAGACCTCCCGGTGTTGAATACATGCGCTTTGTGCCGTTGTCCGTGACGCGATAAGGCCCGAGGTTGTAGTTCGACTCAAGTGTACTTATCCCGCCGGCGACGTTAAGATTTTCGTTCTGCAAACTGTCGGGCGACAGCGTTTCAGTTGTATCCGGAATAGGCGGGCTCAAGCCCGTTTGGGAGTCGTACGTCAGAAAGCTGCTGTAGAAGCACAACGAACCGCTCTTGGCGCCATTAGGTCCGCCGGGCCCCGTCAGTAGGTCGTTCGTAGTTGCGCAATCGATCATGGCCGACCACCCAACGTCCGCGGGGACCGCTGCTTCTGCCGCGTGTACCCAAGCGCTAAGAATCGGCTCAGGGTTACCCGTGGGCTGCCAAACATGATTAATAAACAGCTCGTTGATCATCTTCTCATCGAAGGCATCGGCCATGTCACATGAGCGATAGATATTCAGTCCCCATGCGTAGGGGCAACTTATTGCACATGATTGGGACCCGTTGGCGTCTGTCGCGCAGCTGCCAACTGGAGCTTGCCAAAAGCCGTACAGACCGCGCAAAGAGCCAGTGAAGAGCGGCTCCCAAGCATTTGCGACATACTCAGGATCGTCCAATGGGTCCATCGTCCCTTCAGGCGCAACAGTGTCAGAACTAACCAGCAGCATCCACTTCAATCGGCTTGGTACAATGGGTCCCACGTTTTTCGGAATATACCCATTGCCGATCCCCCAATAGGATGACGTATCGGGCGGATATGCGTCGCAATAGTGTCCGAAGACCGTCACGCCGCCGTCGCCATGTCCTGAATAGAACAGCACGTCGGAGTTGCCGAAGGCCGACTCGAAATTTGAACTCGTAACGCCCCAGTCAGACGCGGAAGGTCCGGAGGTCCATCCGTCGCCGAGCATCGATAAATTAACGTCGCTTTGCGCAGCGGCAGGCCCGTTGAGGCTCTGGGCGCAGTTTGGGGTTACCAAGTCGTAAGCTGAAACCTCAAAGTTGGCGAACGTACCCTTCGTTTGAACGGGCTGCGGCGCCGAGCAACCGATATCACCTGTATTATACCAACAGTTGAAAGCACCTGCTATGGCGCCACATCCAGGAAGCAGTAAAATACTACTTGTGGCAAGAGCGCATGCCATAAAGAAGAATCGAACTCGTCGCATCTCTATCGAATCCTATTCGGCGCCATTCGCGTATTGGTGGGCAGCCCGTAGTGGTGCGCTAACGCGTCGGTCGCTGGCCTATCACCGTATTGGAGGAGAGATCCGGTGCGGGGGTCGTACATGAAATAGTACAGCCTCGTTAGGGCCTGTGGATCTACTGGATCCCCGCCCCTGTCTATGACGGTTACTTCCACCGCCTGAGCTCGCCGCAGCGCACGTTTGACAAGACGCGCCGTCTGGCTTACAAAGCGTGGTCTCGTCGGAGGAGGCATAATCGACAGCCGCTGACGCGCTTCGCTCGCCAAAGTAGAACGGGGGTTTGCAGCAATGAGTATCAGCAACTGATTTCGCGCCGCATGGTCAACCGTCTCCCATGTGCGTTCCATAGCGTCGGCCCTAAAGTAGGACGATGTCAATGTAGCTACTCGTCTATACGCACGCGCACGGCGCCGCCTCGACGTTGGGATCACGGAAACCGAAACCAGCAACGTCTTCGGAAAAGCATGACGAACAGTGACCTGCTCATTCAGCGGGACGTACAAAGAGAGACGCGCCTCCCCGTTGGTGACAACGCATCCAAGAGTCGGGCTTGTTGGGCAACCCGCCGATTGTAGAAACACGTACCAAACTGCGCCGGAACGGCTGGCGCGATAGAGGAGCGGCTGACTATTGAACGTGAGTGCCCATGTAGTTGCTTTTCGTGTTCTCGACACCGCAACTCTCGGCGCCGGCCCGACGCTAGAGGTCGTGACCGCACCTGATGTCCGCCGCGGTGCCCGCTGCGGGCCAGCGGCGATCGCCTGTGGCATTGACAAGTAAGCGCACAGGGTTATTGCGAAGGCGCCAACTAGCTTCATTCCTGAAAGAACCTCCCGGTCATAGCTCGCAAAGCGATGTGTCAACGGTAAGGAAGACTATCCAGCCGTGGCCGGCTTCAGGCAATATCAAAATCAATTACCAATTCGTATGATGAGAGGGGAACCGAGGGCTAGCCCCGTAATTTGCCCACCATATTTTTGACGTCCCGCCACCGGGGGGGGGGCAGATTGTACAAGGCGCCGGATATAAAGGCGCCGGATATATCGGCAGCGGAATTGCTCGTCTTGCGAGGCCTCGCGAACGGTCTCAGAAGCAAGGAGCTTGCCGTTGCGCTAAAGCGCAGTGTGCCGACAGTGGAGGCGCACGTAAGGGTCCTGCTCTATAAGCTTCAGGCTGACTCACGACCGCAGTTAGTCGCCCATGCCATCGTACTCGATTTGATCGATGAAGAAGATATAGAGTTCACAGGGGGAGCTCTTGGTTGATTGACGCGGGCGGTTTGTCAGACAATCCCGCTCGGTGATTTAGACACCTGCAAGGTCTCGCTCTCGCGTCAGAACGTACCCCTTCGGCGATTTGTTGTCCAACGGCCGGTGCGGTCGAATTCCGTGGGCCGGAGAGCGAGTCCTTTCGACAGAAGTAAGGCGTCACAGGATGATGGAATCGGCGGAGTTGGTGATCGTCGGGTGCGGCCCGGCGGGTGCGACGGCGGCGCGCGAAGCGGCGCGTGCGGGCATCGCGGTCGTGGCGCTGGAGAAGGACGCGGTCGTCGGCGTCAAGCGCGTCTGCGCGGCCGGATTGCGTCCGGGCTTCTGCGCGGAGTTCGATCTGCCGCGCGAGATCGTCCACTACGACACCCCGCGTCTGGCGCTCTTTGACGCGCAGGGCGGGGAACACGCGCTGACCTTCGGCCCCGGACATACCTCGACGCGCGAAGAACTCGACGGCACCATCGCGCGGCTCGCGCAAAGCGAAGGCGCGCGAATTCGTACGCAGGCACTCTTTCGAGGAATTGCGCACGACGGTGCGCGTACCGTCGTCGAATACGCCGATCTGCGCGAGGGTGCGCGCAAGAAGATTACGGCACGCAGCGTCTTTCTCGCGCAGGGGGCGACCGCCGTGCTGGAAGACACGCCGTTTGCGTTCGAACGCTGGCGCGACGGCCTGATGACGACGCTGCAATATCGCATCTATCTCGACCGCCCCGCCGAGGCGATCGCCTATCGAACGCTGGAGATGCATTACTATCTCGGCCACGACGGCCGCCAGATCGTCGGCTGGATGTTTCCTAAACGCGACCATCTCGCGATCGGCTTGGGCGTGGTCGGCAAGATGGACGGTGGGAAGCTGCGCGCCGAACTGGATGCGTTCACGCAGCGGGTGCGCGCACGTCTCTACCCGAGGGCGGCGGTGACGCACGTGAAGCTCGAAGGGCATCTGCTCTACATGGGAGCGCCGCGCCCGGTGCTTGCGGGCGACGGCGTCATGCTCGGCGGCACCGCTGCGGGCCTCGTCGACGCAACCAACGGTGAAGGGATCTACGAAGCGGCGATGAGCGGCCGCTTCGCCGCGCAGTCGCTGCTTGCCCATCGCAACGATCCTCGCCTCGCCGCGCAACGGTATGCACGAGCGGTCCGCGAGCGTTTCGTGCGGCGTCTGCGCCATCGACTGCGTTTGATGCATTTTCTCGAGCGCCGCCCCGAGCGTTTTCGCATCCTCTTCGAACAGCTCGCGACGACGCCGCGGCTTCCGGAAATCCTGCACGGCGAAAGGCACG
Source organism: Candidatus Tyrphobacter sp. (assembly GCA_036567865.1). Taxonomy (GTDB): domain Bacteria; phylum Vulcanimicrobiota; class Vulcanimicrobiia; order Vulcanimicrobiales; family Vulcanimicrobiaceae; genus Tyrphobacter. The sequence goes on from DATCTQ010000077.1 coordinate 5,505, forward strand.
GCCGTACCTTCCGCGACCGGTGCTTCCTCTACGCGCAGATGGCAAGGTTCGTAATGCGCGCGGTGCGATGATCGATATCGCGATGATCGATATCGCGAACGACGAGTTTCGTATGCTTCGCGACGTGATCCGGCGCCGTCTCGGCCTATACTTCGACGACTCCAAGGAGTATTTGCTGCGTAGCCGCCTGCAGGGGCGGCTGCTCAAGAGCCGCGTCGAGACGTTCGCCCAGTACTGCGCCTACCTCGACGGCGCGGCGGAGCGCGAGGCGGAGTGGGACGAACTGGCGTCGGTCCTTTCCAACAACGAGACGTACTTCTTCCGCGAGCGCGCGCAGCTCGACATCCTCGCGGGGCCGTTTCTCGATGCGGCGCTGTCGGCGCGCCGGCCGCTGCGCATCTGGTCCGCGGCGTGCTCGAGCGGCGAGGAGCCCTATTCGCTGGCGATGAAGCTGCTGGAGTCCGGTCGAGCGGAGCCGGGCGCGTTCTCGATCGTTGCCTCCGATCTCTCGCCGCGGGCGCTGGAGCGTGCGCGCACCGGCTTCTATCGCGAGCTGGCCTTCCGCGCAATGCCGCCGGAGTTGATCGAGAAGTATTTCCGTCCCTTCGAGGGCGGCTTCTTCATCGCGGAGCCGGTGAAGTCGATGGTACGCTTCTCCCGGGTGAACTTGCTCGACGCGCACGCCGTGGAACGCGTGCGCGCACAGGACGCGATTTTTTGTAGGAACGTGCTGATCTACTTCGACAAACCGACGCAACTGGAGGTCGCGGAGCGCCTCTCGCGTGCACTGGCCCCGGGCGGCGCGCTCTTCCTCGGGCACGCGGAATCGCTCCTGCACTCAAAAAGTCCGCTGGAACCGGTGATTACGAAGAACGCCGTGTATTACAGGCAGGCAGGTCATGCCGCGCGCCATTGAAGTGTTGGTCGCCGACGACTCGGCCTTCATGCGGCGGGCGATCACGAAGATGCTCGAATCGCAGGAAGACATTCGCGTCGTTGCCACCGCGCGCAACGGCGAGGACGCCGTCTCGAAGACGCTGGCGCTGCATCCCGACGTCGTCACCATGGACGTCGCCATGCCCGAGGTCGACGGCCTAGAGGCGGTACGCCGTATCGTCGCCCAAGCCCGCGTGCCGATCATCATGGTCAGCGCGCACACGTGCGAGGGTGCCGAGATCACGTTTCGCGCGCTCGAACTCGGCGCGGTCGACTTCATCGCAAAGCCCGATGCAGCGTATACCAACATCGAGTCGGTGGCACGCGACCTCATCGAAAAGGTCCGGGGCCTCGCTCGGCATGTCATCCCGAGCGTCGAGCGCGAAGGCAGCGGCGTCGAGCGAGCGCCGAGGCCCAAGCGCCGCCCCAAGGTTCTTGCCGCCGCTCAATGCATTGCGATCGGCGCTTCGACCGGCGGCCCGGTCGCGCTGACGCACCTCGTGCCCGCATTGCCGGCCGACTTCGCCGCGCCGGTGCTCATCGTGCAGCACATGCCGTTGGGATTCACGGGAGCACTCGCGCAACGGCTCGACGGTCTCGCGAAGATTCGCGTTCGCGAGGGACACGACGGCATGCTCCTCGAGCCGGGGAGCGCGACGATCCTTCCCGCCGGCAAGCAACTTGCCTTACGCCGTGCCGGAGAGCGCGTGACACTGCACCTGCGCGAGGACGGCGGCGATTCATTGCACGTGCCCAGCGTCGACGTCCTCGCCTCGGAAGTCGCGCAAGCCTACGGTGCCGCAAGCGTCGGCGTGATCCTGACGGGAATGGGGCACGACGGCGTGATCGGCCTTCGGAGCGTCAAGGCATGCGGCGGTTACGTGGTCGGCCAAGACGAAGCCACGTCGGTGGTGTACGGCATGCCGCGTGCGGCCGCGCTCGCGGGACTGGTCGACCGAGTCGCTCCACTGCTCGAGATCCCTGGGATACTTTGTGGCTTGTTGCGGTAGGAGGCGGTTGTCCCGGCGACAAAGCCGCCTTGCGTGAACCGCTATGTGATCGGCGGTATCGAGCTATCCCGCGAAGAAATCGTTCATAAGTATCTCCACCTCGTCAAGTACGTGGCCGGACGCATCTCCGTCAGCCTGCCGCCGAACGTCGATCTCAACGATCTCATCAACGACGGCGTGCTCGGATTACTTGACGCCATCGAAAAATTTGACGACGCCCGCGGGGTGAAGTTCGAAACCTACGCGATCACCCGTATCAACGGTGCAATTCTCGATGCCCTGCGTTCCCTCGACTGGGTACCGCGCGCCGTGCGCCAGCACGCGCGCGAACTCGAGCGGGCGCGTCAGGAACTGGAGGCGCAGTTCGGTCGCGACCCCACCGACGAGGAAATCGCCGCGCACCTGGGCATCGATCCCGCGGAGTTGAGCCGGCTCCTCCAGCGCATTCGCGGCACCTCCGTCCTCTCGCTCGAGGAGTTCCTCCCGAGCGAGAAGGGCTACGAAATTCCGCTCGCCGACACCCTGCGCGACGCCGAGGACGTCGTCGGTGAAATCGAACAGTGGGAGGTGCACAGCGAGTTGCAAGAGGCCGTCGCAAGCCTTCCTCCGCAAGAGCGCAACGTGATCCGCCTCTACTACTTCGAGGGCAAGACCCTCAAGGAGATCAAGGGCGTGCTCGGCGTTTCGGAATCGCGCGTCTCACAGATCCACGCGCAAGCGGTCATCCGTCTGCGCCGGCGCTTGCACGAGCTGCGCGCCGAACTCGGCTACCGCGAAGGCGACGCATCCGTCAAGAGAAAGTACACGCGCAAAGACACCGCTTGAGCCGCCCTACGCTGGGATACTACATAAGCGCGCTCAAACGCCGGTTTCACGCGAGCGCCGGGTGGGTTTCGTGCCAAAAAGCGGGCGTCCGGTCTCCAGCGGTCGCGTGCTAAGGCGCCATCTGTCGCCTGCTTGATGTGTTCTTCAGATTTCACAACTAGCAGTCTGACCTGTAGGCGCTTTTCAGGCAGCTGCTAACTGTGAAGGTGGGTTGATTTTCAGGCTTTGCGCGAACTCCTTCGGCGTACGATATCCAAGCGCCGAGTGCGGGCGGTTCTCGTTGTAATCGCATCGCCAAGATTCGGTGATCTCCCTCGCCTCGAAGATGTTCGTGAAGCTGTGCAGGTTCACGAGCTCGTCGCGGCGAGCTTTCCGGGTGGTCCGCAGAAACCGCCCCAGTGGCACGGCCCGTTCCGAGGCGAGTTACCGGAGAGTATCCCGCACGTCGACGTCATCGCGGCCGAGGGTCGCCGGCGCTACGTCGCGCTGCGCGCGAATGCGCTGCTCTGGCTCTGCCATCGCGATGAAGCAATCGAGTTCCACTCTTGGACGCCGACTCCGCACGACGCGGTGCGTTTGCGCTTCGCGCGCATCCTTCTGGAAACCGATAGCGCTGCGGAAATCCCCGCGCTGACGCCTGCGGCAACGATCCTGCGCGAGATTCTCGGCGAAGCCGGTGTCGGTGCGATCCCGCTCGTCTCCGGAGCAACGGGAATCGCGACCTGGATCCCATTTGCCGATGCGCCGGAATACCCGCCGGTGCGCGCGTGGCTGCACGAGGTCTGTAACGAGGCCGTGCGCCGGGCCCCGCGGATCGTCACCAACGAGCCCAACAGCCACGCCGGCGGTCGCGTGCACCTGCACGTCGGCAGCAACGCGCCCGGGCGTTACAGCGCGCTTCCGTACAGCCTGCGCGGCACGCCGTCGCTCGATGTTTGCACGCCGATCCGCTGGGAAGAACTTGCGACCGTGAAACCCGGCGTCACGACCGCGGCAAACTTCGAGGCCCGCTGGAATGCCGTCGGCGAAATCTTCGGCCCGCAAGCCGAGGTGCTGCACGCGCAACGCTTCGCCAGGGCGCGCACGGCTACGCGGACGCGCAACTCGGCCCGCTCGGCTATCGCGTCATGCTCGAATGTAAGACCAGCGATGCGCACGTCCACAACCCCGACACCGTCGAGGCGAGCAAGTACCGCGGCGCCTATCACGCGCAATTCTGCATGCTGATCGGGCCTTCGTACAGGGAGGCAACCGAACTCGCAAGCGAACTCCACACGCACGGTGTCAGCGCGTGGACCGTCGATGACTTGTGTGCATTGCTCGAAGCAGGCAGCGATCCGTATGAGATGCGGCCGCTCTTCGCTCCCGGCTTCGCCTCCGACGTGCTACCGGCGCTCATGTGGGAGCGTAACCACGGCCATGCCAAGTAAAGAACTCAACGCAGAGATTTGATTTCTTCCAGTCTGAGGCCTCGGCCACGGCGAAGGCTCTGCCGAGCGCGATCGATGCGCTGTAGGAAGCGTGGGTCGTTCTCAAGACGATAATCGAACCATTCCTCCTCCGACTGAAATCCAATCAGAATGCCTGCCGGCTTCCCATGGCGTGTAATGATAATGTCTTGCTCTTCGGCCTCGCGTAGGAGGCGCGAAAGATCATCCTTGACCTCAGAGAGGGGAATCTGCCTCATCGCTGCTCTCCGAACTGTGCGAGCCATGAGTCCGCTTCCGACTTGGCCACAAGCGCTAAGATTTCGACCGCTGAGCCGATCACGTCATAGAATACTCGAACTTCGCCGACGCGCAAGCGGTACTGCGGACGCGTCAAGCCTCGAAGCCTCTTGATCCGGCTGCGGCTCGTCTTTTTCGGTTCGTGTCGTAAGTATGTTTCCAGCGAATCCCGCACTTCAGCCCTCACCCTCGCTTTGAGTCTCTTCGCGTCCTCGATGGCTTCGGGTGCGAAGAGAATCTCGAAGCGCATCTGGCCAGATTATAGCCAGAACATCGAACGTCGTCAACCACGCTCGAGAGCGGCGCACTCTCTCGATCTCTGAGAGTCGCCCTGCTTGACGCCTACATATATGATTGGTGCATACTAATGCGTTCCTCCCGATGAGTTTTCTCCAGCGTCTCCGGCAAACGTTCACGCGCGCTCGCGACGGCTTCGCTGCAATTCGAACGCTGGGGCGCGAGGGGCGCCCGCTCGACTCCGCTTTCTGGGAAGACTTCGGCGATCTGCTGATCGCCGCCGACTTCGGCGTGCCGACCGCGGAGAAGATCGTCGCCGGTTTGAAAACCGTCGCGGCGCAGGAGTTGTGGAGCACCGGCGATCAGGCGATCGCGCGATTCCGCAAGGACGTCGGGCGCTTTCTCACGCTGGACAATGGTACGCCGGTGCCCTCGGGCGCGAAGCCGGAAGTATTCCTGATCGTGGGGGTCAACGGCAGCGGCAAGACCACGACGATCGGCAAGCTTGCGCACCGCCTGCGAAACGAACGCAAGCGTGTGCTGCTCGTCGCCGCCGATACGTTTCGGGCGGCTGCGGCGGAGCAGCTCGAGATTTGGGCAACGCGCACCGGTAGCGAGATCGTCCGCGGTGCCGACGGCGCCGACCCGGCAGCGGTGGTCTTCGACGGCATTCGCGCGGGAAAAGCGCGCGATGCCGGCGTGATCCTCATCGACACCGCGGGGCGCCTCCAAACGAAAACCAATCTCATGGAAGAGCTGAAGAAGATCCGCCGCGTGATCGAGCGCGAGACGGGCGCGCCGCCGGCGCAGACGCTGCTCGTTCTCGACGGCACGACCGGGCAAAACGCGCTCTCGCAAGCCCGGCTCTTCCATGCCGCCACGCCCCTGACGGGCGTGATCGTCACGAAGCTCGACTCGACGGCGAAGGGCGGCATCCTCGTCGCGATCGTCGAGGAACTCGAGATCCCGATCCTCTTCGTCGGCCTCGGCGAAGGCGCCGACGACCTGGCGCCTTTCGATGCCGCCACCTTCGTCGACGCCCTCTTTGCCGACGGTCAAGCGCTCGCGGGCTGACTCGCGATCGAACAGGAGTTCGATGGCCGGAGAGGAAGCGTGCCCTCAGACGTGGTGCTGAAATGAACAAGGCCACCCCCTTGGCACCGCAAGCCGGTAGCGTGATGGACGTCACGCACGCTGAAGAATGGAGTGGAGAGATGGCGCAAGACGAACGGCAGGTCGCCCTGACCAACGCGCTTGCGCAGATCGAGCGGCAGTTCGGCAAAGGCTCGATCATGCGCATGGGGGATTTTCAAGAACGTATGGCCGTCGAGGTCATCTCGACGGGCTCGATCGCACTCGATCTCGCGCTCGGCATCGGCGGCTTGCCGCGCGGGCGCATCGTCGAGATCTACGGACCCGAATCGAGCGGCAAGACGACGCTCGCCTTGCACGCGATCGCCGAAGCACAGCAAGGCGGCGGCACCGCGGCCTTCGTCGACGTCGAGCACGCGCTCGACCCGAACTACGCGGCGGCTCTCGGCGTCAAACTCGAAGAGTTGCTCGTCTCTCAGCCCGATACCGGCGAGCAGGCGCTCGAAATCGCCGAGATGCTCACGCGCAGCAACGCGGTCGACGTCGTCGTCGTCGACTCGGTCGCGGCCCTCGTCACGAAAGCGGAGCTCGAGGGCGACATGGGCGACGCGCACGTCGGCTTGCAGGCGCGCCTGATGTCGCAGGCGCTGCGCAAGCTCACTGCGGCGATCTCCCGCAGCAAGACGGTGATGATCTTCATCAACCAGTTGCGGGAAAAGGTCGGCGTGATGTTCGGGAGCCCCGAAACGACTTCGGGCGGTCGCGCGCTGAAGTTCTATGCGTCGATTCGCCTCGACGTGCGCAAGCTGGAGCAGATCAAGGTGGGGCAAGACGTCGTCGGCTCACGCACGCGCGTCAAGGTCGTGAAGAACAAGGTCGCGCCGCCCTTCCGGCAGGCCGAGTTCGACATCACCTACGGACACGGCATCAGCAAGATGGGCTCGATCCTCGATGTCGCGCTCGATCAAAACGTCGTCGGCAAGAGCGGCTCGTGGTATACGTACGGCGATCAACGCATCGGGCAAGGCCGCGAGAACGCCAAGGCCTTCCTCGAGGAGCATGGCGAGCTCGCAACCGAGATCGAGGCAAAGATCCGGGAACAGCTCGGCAAGAGCGTCTCACGCAACGGCCACGCAACCGTCGTCGTCGGCAGCGTCGAGGAGTAATGCCTTGTCGGCATGGGCCACGGCGCTGCGCGTCCTCGCGCGGCGCCGGCTGACCGAGGCACAACTTTGGCAGCGCCTGGGGCGCAAAGGCTTCGACGACGAGACAATTCGGGGCGTCGTCGAGCGCTGTAAGGCGGTAGGCTTTCTCGACGATCGGCTCTTCGCCCAGTTGTATCTCGAGGGAAGGCGCAAGGCGTGCGGCGATGCTCGGCTCGTCGGCGAACTCGTACGCCGAGGGATCGACCGCGACGCAGGTGCTGCGGCCGTGGCCTTGATGGGGCGCGGTGAACGGGAACGCTGCGAAGCCGCACTTGAAACGTACGCTCGCACGCACTCGCAGTCGAGTTATCCCTCGACGGCACGGGCGCTCGAACGCCTCGGTTTTCCTGCAGCGCTGATCTACGGCGTCCTGCGGGAGCACGCCGCACGCTACGGTCCCCTCGCGGGAAGCGGCTTGGCCTAAAGCGCCGGTGCGGGGGCACCTATCGCAGTATGGCCGGCACGCAGATCGTCGTTGCAGAGGATGATGCGGCGATCCGCGAGTTGGTCGGGGATCATCTTCGGCGCGATGGCTACGGGGTGGTCGCGGTCGAGGACGGATACGCCGCGCTGCGAGCAGCACGTGAAATCGCAGACCTCCTCGTCCTCGATCTTGGATTACCCGGCATCGACGGCTTGGACGTCGTGCGTGCCCTGCAACGCGAACGGCGGCTGCCGCCGACCGTGATGCTCACCGCGCGCGCGGCGGAGATCGATCGCGTCCTCGGCTTTGAGGCGGGCGCGGAGGATTACGTCTGCAAACCGTTCTCACCGCGCGAGTTGACGGCGCGCGTACGGGCGGTCCTGCGCCGGCGCGGCGCCTCGGGAACGGCGCACACACGCACGTTCGGGCGTCTCGAGATCGACGAGCGGGCGCGCGAAGTGCGCGTCGACGGCTGTGCGGTTGCGCTGAAGCCCCAAGAGTACGCGCTGCTCGTCGAGTTGGCATCGAATCCCGGCGTCGCGCTCTCGCGCGAGCGCCTGCTCGTGCGGGCGTGGGGGTTTGACTTCGATGGAGAGGAGCGAACCGTCGACGTACACGTTCGGCGGCTGCGCGCGAAGCTGGAGGAGCGCTTCGGACTCGCGCCGTTCATCGAGACGCTGTATGGCTTCGGATACCGCTTTCGCCGCACGTAAGCTTGCGCCGCTCCGCGCGCTCGCGTCGCCGCTCGTCGCATCGGTTACGCAGCGGCGCGCGGTGCCGCTGCTCGTGCTGCGGCTGCCGGAGTTCGAGGAGATCGCCTGGCAAAAGGGCATGCGTGTTGCGCGTGCGCTCGAGCGCGAAACGACGCGGGCCTTCGTCGATGCCGCGCGGGGCATCGTGCGTGCGGGGGATGCGCTCGCACACGACCGCGGCAGCGATCGTTTCGTCGTCGCAATGCTTGCCGGTTCGCGCGAAGGCCGCGCACCCAGTGCCGCCGATTGCCGCATGACCCTCGAACGCCTCGCTGCCGCGATCGCGCGGCAGACCGGGCGCCGCATGGAGAGCGGTTGGTGGGCCGTCGAGCGGGTCGACGGGGCAGCGGATCTCGAGCGGGCGATGGCCCTCGCGCTTGAACGCGGTGCTCGCGAACGGGAGCGCTACGAGTTCCTTGCGGCCATCGGGCACGAACTGCGTACGCCGCTTTCCTCGATTCGCGGCTACCTGGAGAGCGTGCTCGACGAAGAGATCGATCCGCGACGTACGCGCCGCTTCCTCGAAACCGCGCGGCGCGAGGCCTTGCGGCTTGGTCGCATGGTGGACGGCATGCTCGAGTTTTCGCTGCTGGATCTCTCTCCACCGGCGCTTGCCTCGCAAACGTGCGACGCGCGCGAGTGTATTGCGGCGGCGATCGACTCGCTCGCGCCCGCCGCACGCCGCCGCGGCGTGCGATTGGAATGCGATGCACCGGGCACGGCGACGCTGCGTATCGATGCCGACGCCTGCATGCACGCGTTGCTGAATCTGGTGGATAACGCGGTTCGATACTGCGGCGAAAATGGCACCGTGCGGATCGCCTGCGTGTGCGAGGAGGGCTACGCCTCGATCGTCGTCGACGACGACGGCCCGGGGATGGGCGCAGCCGGCACGCGCGGCCACGGGCTCGGATTGGCGATCGCGCGCACGATCGCCGAGCATGCGGGCGGCGCCGTTCGCCTCGATTCGTCCGAGCGAGGCGGCGTGTGCGCGCGCCTGCTGCTGCCGGAAGCCGCCGTGACGCACCCGAAAGCGGAGATCGCCGAGAGCACGGCGTAGAGCCCCGTCGGTGAGCCTGTCCTCGCGAGTGCCGGCGGCGACGATCGGCGAGATGCTTTTCGATGCCGAGGCGATTGCGGCGCGCGTTCGCGAACTCGGCGTGCGCATCTCAAAAGACTACGCCGGAAAGGTCCCGATGCTGATCGGCGTGCTCAACGCGGCTGCACCGTTCTTGGCCGACCTTTCGCGCGCGGTGGCGATTCCCGCGGAGTTCGACGTCATCTCGGTTACGAAGTTCAGCGACGCCTCGGGTATACGCTTCGAGAAAGACGCTTCAAACTCGGTGGAAGGGCGTCACATCGTGCTGGTCGAGGACACGATCGACACCGGTCTCACGATTCAATACGTCGTCAAGACGCTGCGCGCGCGCAAGGCCGCGTCGCTTGCGGTCTGCGTCCTGCTCGACCGGCCGCAGCGCCGCGTCGCCGACGTTCAGATCGCGTACAAGGGCTTCGACATTCCCGACGTGTACGTCGTCGGCTACGGCCTGGATTTTCATGGCCGCTACCGCGAGTTGCCCGCGCTGTATGCCCATGGCGTTTGGCCTGCGTAGCGCGCTGCGCGCGCTGACGATTGCCTTGGGCGTCGCCGTCGCGCTCACGCCGAGCGCGGCCTCGTCGCTCGATCTACCGTCGATCGAACGCGCAGCCGACACGTACACGAACGCGAACGCTCACCTGCAGCAGATGTTTCGCGCCGCGTTGCTCGATACGGGGAAGCTGGCGCAACAGGCGCCCGACGGCACGGCATACGTCGTGACCGGCGATATCCCCGCGGAATGGTTGCGCGACGCGAGCGCACAGGTGCGGCCGTATCTGTATTTCGCCAAGGACGATCCCAACGTCCGCCAACTGCTGCGGGGCATCATCGAGCGGATGGCCAAGTACATCCAGATCGATCCGTACGCGAACGCGTTCACGCTCGATTACCGCGTCTTCGAGCAAAAGTTCGAACTCGATTCGCTCTCCTATCCGGTGACGCTCGCGTGGAGCTACTGGAAAACGACCGGCGATACGTCGATCTTCAACGCGGACTTTTCGAGGGCGCTGGACGCCGTGCTTGCGACGATGGAGCGCGAGCAGAATCATCCGCGCGATTCGCGCTACACGCATCGCGAGGTCTTCAACGGTTCCGGGAGAGCGGTCGGCTACACCGGCATGATCTGGACGGGCTTTCGTCCTTCGGACGATGCGTGCTACTACAATTTTTTGATTCCGTCTGAGATGTTCGCGGTCGTGGCACTCGGCGACATCGCCGAGATCGAGCGCAGCGTCTACCACAACGTCATCAAATCCAGAGAAGCGATCGCTCTGCGCGACGAGGTGCAGCGCGGGATCCAAACCTACGGGCTCGTGCTCGTGCCGAAGTACGGGTATATCTACGCCTACGAGGTCGACGGTCTGGGTCATGCAATCCTCACCGACGACGCGAATATTCCGAGCCTGCTCTCCGCGCCGTATCTCGGCTACACGATGCCGTCCGATCAGTACTATTTGAACACGCGCAGGTTCTTGCTTTCACAGGACAATCCGTCGTTCTATCAAGGAAGAGTAGCGCGAGGCATCGGCAGTTTTCATACGCCCAACAATTGGGTCTGGCCGCTCGCACTCGTGATGCAGGGGCTTACCGCGACCGCGAGAGCGGAGAAGCAGGACGTGATGAATGAGTTGCTCGCGAGCGATCCCGGCGACCACCTGCTCCACGAATCGTTCGACGTCAACGATCCTTCGCGTTTCACCCGTCAGGTCTTCGGCTGGCCGAACGCCCTGTTCTCGGAGTTCGTGATCACGCAGTTCGAAGGGCAGGCGGAGATCCCGATGGGCGATACCGGCGATCTCGAGTTCCGCTCTGAATGACGTGAGCATTGACGTTGTCGTCGGCATTCAATGGGGAGACGAAGGCAAAGGGCGCATCGTCGATCTTCTCGCGCGCGACTACGCCGTCGTCGCGCGCTTCGGCGGCGGGGACAACGCCGGCCATACGCTCGTCGTCGGAGAGCGGAAGATCGCGTTACGCCTCGTGCCGTCGGGCGCGTTGCAGCCCGGCGTGGAATTGTTCGTCGGCGGCGGCTGCGTCGTGAACCCGCAAACGCTCGTGGAAGAGTTCGAGACGCTTGCGCACGCCGGGGTCGATCTCCAGCGCATCGCGGTTTCGGATCGCGCGCACGTGGTGTTGCCCGAGCACGTCGAGCGGGACCGGCACCAGGAACGGGTGCGCGGCGGCGAGGCGCTCGGCACCACGGGACGCGGCATCGGGCCGGCCTACGCCGATCGTGCGGCGCGCACGGGCATGACGGTGCGGCGTTTCTGCGACGAAGGAGCCTCTCCGCAAGCAAAACGGATCGCGCCGCACGTCGTCGACGGCGTCGAGTACCTCCACGAACGGCTCGAGTGCGGTATGCGAATACTGGCCGAGGGTGCCCAGGGAACCATGCTCGATGTCGTCTACGGTACCTATCCGTTCGTCACGAGTTCGCAGACGCTCTCGGGGGCAGCGTGCACCGGTCTGGGCGTCGGGCCCGGTGCGATCGGGCGCGTGATCGGCGTCGCGAAGGCATACTGCACGCGCGTCGGGGCCGGTCCGTTTCCCTCGGAGCTGCACGATGAGCACGGCGAGCGCTTGCGCGAACGTGGTCGCGAGTTCGGGACCGTGACGGGGAGGCCGCGGCGTTGCGGATGGTTCGATGCGGTTGCGGGACGTTACGCGGCGCGCGTCAACGGCTTGACCTCCCTCGCGATCACGAAACTCGATATCCTCTCGGGCTTCGAGCGCATCGGCATCGTGACGCGCTATCGCGAGAGCGGCGTGGACGTCGAGTACCTCGACGGCTGGCCGGAGGATATTCACAGCGTGCGCCGGCTTGCCCGGTTGCCGCGCGCCGCGCGCGCATACGTCGAGCGCTTGCAGCGCGTGATGGGCGTGCCGATCGAAAGCGTTTCCGTTGGCCCGGAGCGCGATCAACTCGCCGGCTAAGCCCTTGTCATCGTTTCGCCCCGTCGTGAATGGGGCGCGATGGCAAGACCGCGTTTCAGCCTTGAGCCGCTGCTCGAGGCGCGCCGCAGAATAGAAGAAGAACGTCGCGAGGCCTACGAGCGCGCTGTCGCCGGTCTGCAGGCCGCCGCAAAAGACCGCGCGGTGCTGGAGAAGCTGGAGTTACGGCAGCGCGAGGCGTGGCTCGTGCGCGAACGGCGGCAAGAGGAACGCGAAGCGCAGGACAATATGCGTGTCCGGCGGTAAGTCGGCGGCCTTGCACGTCCGCGTCCGACGCCTGCCCGCCGACGTCTTCACGCCGATCGGCGCCTACCTCGCCCTCGCGCGCGGCGCGCCGTCATGCCTGCTGGAATCGGTCGAGCACGGTGGCCGGATCTCACGCTACTCGTTCATCGGCATCGACTACCTCGACGCCCGGAGTTTCGATGCCGGGCCGTCGCTCCTCGGCGAGGTGCGCGGCTGGATCGAGCCGCACAGGCTCGACACCGACGACGGCGCCCTCGGGGGCGCGCTGCTGGCCTTTGCCTACGATGCCGCCCGTCCGTTTGCGCACCTGCCGCCGCGCGAAAGCGACGCTCCGCCGATGCCCGCCGCCTATGCGGCGATCCCGTCGAGCTGGTTGATCTTCGACCATTTTACCGACACGCTCACGATTTGGAGTTGCGGCCCGGACGCCGCCGGACTCGAGCGGCGCATCGACGGCTACGTCGAGCGGCTGCAGCGCCAGAGTCCCACGCTCCCGGGACCGGTGCGCGGGGTCGGCGCGATTTCTCAGTCGATCGATCGAGTGCGCTATCTCGAACTCGTGGGCCTTGTAAAGCGCCACATCTACGACGGAGACGTCTACCAGTTGCAGCTCGGCATTCGCTTCGGCGTCGCACTCGAGGGCGACGCGCTCGATCTCTATCGCGCACTGCGCCGCCGCAACGCCTCACCCTACATGTTCGTCGTGGAGGCGCCTTTCGGCACGCTGCTGGGTGCGTCGCCGGAGTTTCTCGTGCGGCTGGAAGGCCGCCGCGCTCGCATTCGGCCGCTCGCCGGGACGCGACCGCGAGGCGCGAGCGACGACGAGGACGTTTGCATCGAGCGGGAACTGCTTGCGGACGAAAAGGAACGCGCGGAGCACGTCATGCTCGTCGACCTCGGGCGTAACGATCTCGGCGCCGTTTGCGAATACGGCAGCGTCGAAGTCGACGAGTTGCTACACGTGGAGCGTTACAGTCATGTGATGCACATCGTCTCCGATGTCATCGGCCGGCTGCAGCCGGGGTACGACGCGCTCGACCTCTTCGCCGCGGGCTTCCCCGCCGGCACGGTGACGGGAACACCCAAAGTGCGCGCGATGCAGATCATCGACGAACTGGAACCCGTGACCCGGGGCTCGTACGCCGGAAGCATCGGACGGTGGGGTTACGACGGTGATTTCGATTCCTGCATCACCCTGCGGAGTCTCCACGTACGCGATGGGCGCGCATGGTGGCAGGCCTCCGCGGGTATCGTGGCCGACAGCGACCCCGCGACGGAGTACGAAGAGATATTGAACAAGACCCGCATCGCGAGAGCGGTCCTCGGCGTCGATGTCTGAGCGCGCGGTGACCGGATGACGGTTCTGTATGTCGATCACTACGACTCGTTCGCGTACAATGTCGTGCATCTGCTCGCCTCGCAGGGTGCGCAGCCGGCGGTCATGCGTAGCGACGACCCGCGCCTCGATCGCAGTACGCTCTCACGATACGACGTGTTGGTCGTTGGGCCCGGGCCCGGGCATCCGCGTGACCTGCCGCGCGTGCTCGACGTGTTACGGGCGGCGGTCGAGGGCGGCATGCCGGTCTTCGGGGTCTGCCTCGGGCTGCAAGCGATCGGCGAAGTGCTCGGCGCGACGGTCACGCACGCCCCACGCGTGATGCACGGAAAGACGTCGCGCATCGAGCATGGCGGAGGCGGCATCTTCGCCGGTATACCCTCGCCAATCGTCGCGACCCGCTATCACTCGCTGTGTTTAGCACCGGAGACACTCCCTGAATCGCTGCTCGTCACGGCGCGCAGCGAGGACGGGGTGATCCAGGCGGTCGCCCATAGGGAGCGCCCGGTGTACGGCGTGCAGTTCCATCCCGAATCCGTGCTCAGCGAGCACGGCGGCCGCCTCATCCGCAATTTTCTCGACGCGGTGACGTGATGGAGTTTTGGGGGCGTTACCTTCTTGCGTTGATGGTCGTCGCACTCATGCTGGGCGGCCTCAGCGTCCTCGGGCGCGGCTTGCAGCGCCTACGCCGCCCGATGGGTTCTCGGAACATCGAGGTGCTGGAGAGCGTGATGCTCTCGCCGCAGGCTTCGCTCCATGTCGTGTGCGTCGGTTCGCGCCGCATGCTCCTCGGCGCCGGACGCGAAGGCGTGACGGCCCTGGGCGATCTCCCCGGCGAGGCCAGTGCAGTGCGGGCATCACGGTCCGGCGCACCTTCACCGTAATCGACCCGTGCCTCTTGGCCACGTTCGGTTTCGAATCGGCAGATGGCTTCCGGCTCGTTCTTCCGGAGCCTGCGTGCGAGTCGCTTGAAGGACTGCCGCGGTAAATTGGCCTAAACAGGAACCGCCATGGAAGCTAGATACGGAGAACGAGACCCCACGGTCCGGCATCGCGTCGAGATCAAGCTGTCCGCGGATCAGAAAGACACGATAGCCAGGGGCGCGGCCATAGCCAAGGAAAGCTTCGCAGAATTTGTTCGGCGTGCCGCCGAACGCGTTGCCCGCGAACTAATTGCGAAGGGCAGGGAGTAGAGGATCCTGCCGGGCGTCGGGATCAGTTGATACCGGCGCCCAGCGCTATGGACGGCGAATAGCGGCTCTTATGCTGCGCCAAATAGGGTCATTTCACGCGTAACGGAGCGTTCGGCGGTCTCCGGCTGCAGCAGAGCGCTACCGATCTGCATTGCTAATAGCGGCGGCACGGCGTTCCCGATCTGGCGTCCGACCGACCCGATTCTCCCGACGAAACGCCATTCGTAAGGGAAACCCTGTAGACAGGCCATCTCAAGCGTACTCAGTCCGCGGTCCTCGAACGGATGTATGTAACGTCCCTTTGTCGGGTTGAACCCCGATGTTCGGATCGTGACGCTAGGCCTAAGCGGGTCAAGCCTGCCAAAAGTGTCGACCCCCTGGTGGCGTCCATTCTTCCAGCAATCAGGTAAGTCCCGAGGAGAGAGAGCGCGGAAGTTCTCGCCGACGCGAACCTTCGCCATGCGTCGAATCATATAGTCGGCATGGCGCATTCCCATGTTGTCAGACCGTGCTCTATAGCCTTTAGGCAGATTGGAAAACGCTTGGCGAACCGTAACCCATCGTCGCAGTCCCGATCCCCTGGAGCCTTCGCGTGAATGCGTCGGGCGTGGGAACGGAACAAAGGCAAGATCTCTCGCGCCGATGCCGATCACCCGCCGTCGCACTTGCGGGACCCCGAAATCCGCTGCGTTCACAAGCTTCAGCGCAAAGGCGTAGCCGATCGCCTCGAACTGGTCGCCAAGCTCCCGCACTGCCTTCGGATGCTGAAGCAAGCCCTCAACGTTCTCAAACAAACAGTAGCGCGGGCGGACTGCTTCGATAATGCGAAGATAATGGAAGATGAGTGATCCACGGGCGTCCGAAAGGCCGCCCTTCCGCCCCAGGTTGGAAAACGATTGGCAAGGCGGCCCCCCGGCGACTAGGTCGACCTCTTCTGCCCGCAAGCCCGCGAGCTCCAGTACCTCGTCGGAGGAAAACGCCGTGATGTCTCCGGCATGCACCGCCGTCGGGTTCCACTGAGGCCTGTTCAATGCCAGCGTGGCTCGAGCGTCGAAGTCGATTTCGATGCAGAGGCAAGTGTGCAAGCCAGCCATCTCTAGCCCTAAATCCAGGCCCCCGGCGCCCGAAAAAAGCGAAATTACGTTCATCGCATCCTCCCGCACCTACACTATATTGTGACGAACAAGCGTTCGAGCACTACTCGAGCAACTCCTCCTACTCGCAGCGCCATGATGTCGCGGATTCGAACCGAGAGCACCGCGCCCGAGCTGGCGGTACGGCAGCTTCTTAGCGCCAGAGGCGTGCGTTACCGGCTGAACGATGCCCGGTTTCCCGGGAGGCCCGACATTTTCGTCCCGCGACTCAAGCTGGCGGTCTTCGTGCACGGCTGTTTTTGGCACGGGCACGAGTGTCGCCGCGGTGCGCTGCCCAAGACGAACGCTGCATTCTGGTCGACAAAGATCGCGGGGAACCGCCGCCGCGATACTTCGGTGTCGGCGGCGCTTGCCTTAGCCGGCATCTCGGTGATAACCGTTTGGGGTTGCGGCCTGAAGACCTGTGGCCGGGTCGTCCGGCGCATCGCCAGAGCATACCATCGGGCTACCCCAATATCTCACTAAACATATCGTGCGCTTCCGAGACCATCGTCGTCTGGAAGACCTTGTCGACCGCAGGTTGGGGGAGGCTTGCGACGGTAGTAATGGAGTGAGTTGCCACGGTCTTCAAGCCTCTCTTGTCGGCTGCTCCGACGTGCGTCGACACGGCGTAGAACTGCAGCCCCCGCGGCCGCGTTATCCAGAGGCGCGTTTGTAAGTGCACGTAAAGAGCCTTCATGAGGCTCCCCTCGTGCGACATCTGCAATCGGCGATCGGGCCGCAAGGTATATTTGGCGGCTAAGTATCCCTTGATGTCCTCGAAGCCGCATTTCCCTACATACCGCATATGCCGGGCGTCGTGCCAATCCAGCAGGTTCTGACCAAACTCGGGAGGAGACGCGTTCGTGTCCGAAACGTCACGGGCGATCAGCACAAAGTCCGGGTTTGATGTGATAAGTTCAACATCGCTCTTTTGAACCTCACCCCGCAATCCCTCGATCATCTGAGCCAGGTTCTCGTTATACAGCTTCGCGGCGTCGAAGCGCGTAACATTGGGTAGCCGAACCGCGACGTACTTCGTCGGGCGGCTCGACTCAACAGTGCGCCCCACGATGCACAGGAGCCACTCAAACCAATCCCCGGATAGCTTAGCCAGGGCCTGGTTTATCGATCTGTCTGACCGCGTGCCATCCCCGAGGAGCCGCCTAGCGGCTTGTCCCAGCTCGTTCATCGCGTTCCTGAAGCGTAGACCCGAATCAAGCGTCGCTGGCCCAGTGAAGACCGCAAGAAAAGCGTCCCTTGCGACCTTTACTTCCTCCGGCGCAAGAACGGTGTCCTCATCGGTTGCCGTTGACGGCTCCTCGACCAGCTCTTCGCTTTGATGAGTACGATTGTCGTCCAACCCACGGTCCTTTGAATTAGTTGAGACTCACTGTTCGATGTCGAGGCGTTGTCTCACTTGCTGTGCTGCCGCCCTTCGTGCGGCGACGGCACGGAGTAGCACGCCTAGATCGCGCCCGCGGCAGGCGATAAAAATCATTGGGACATTAGTACGTGAACTGCTGGAGCGCGTTCAGGCCCGAGTCGGTGAAATACAGTTTGCCGTCGAAGCCGATGGCCGCGCGCTGCGGCACCGTGCCGGCTTTGACCGGGAAGCTCTTCGTCACCGCGGTCTGCGGGTTGTACTGGAGGACGCTCGGCGACGCTCCCGTGCAGAGAACGTAGAAATCTCCATCGACGCCTTGTCGCAGCGCTCCGGGTGCCGCGCATCCCGTCAGCGAGACTTCGGTGATGCTCCCGGTTACCGTCGAGCGTCCGAGCTTTCCGGTCGCGTGCTCCGTGAACCAGAGCGCGTTGTCCGATCCCGGAACGATATCGAACGGCTGCGAGTTTGCCGTCGGGACGGTATAGAGGGTCACCGTCGCGCCGGGCGTGATGGAGCCGATCTGATTGCTGCCGTTCAGCGTGAACCATATGGCGCCGTCCGAGCCGAGGGCGGCGCTGAGCGGCGTCGTCCCCGAGACGGGATAATCGGTGATCGCACCGGCGAGCGTCACGCGCCCGATGCGATTCGCTCCCGATTCGGTAAACCAAAGGGCGCCGTCGGATCCGAGGACGATCGACGTCGCTTGAGCGTTTGCCGTGGGAATCGTGAACTCGGCGAAGTTCGCGGATATTGAATCGTAGCGGCCGATGCGATTTCCCGCGTACTCAGTGAACCACAGGTTATTGTCGGGCCCGAACGCGATTCCGTATGGCTCCGAACCGGGGTTGGGCAGCACGTATTCTTTGAACTTCGCATTCTGCTCGAGCTCGCCGAGCTTGTCGCCGCTCTCCTCGGCGAACCAAATCGCATTCGTACTGGACGTGATGCCGAGCGGAAAAGCCGCGCTGGTCGGAACGGTGTAGATGCTCGTCACCGACGGCGCGGGCGGCGTCGGCGTCGGTACCGTCGTACCGACGGGGTACGTCTTCCCGCAGCCGGCCAAGAGTATTGCGGCAGTCACCGCGCCGGTGATCAAGCCCAGCGTACGTTGCAAAAGGTTCCCCCCTGGAGGTTCTCGGTGCTCAGCCTCCCTTATTGGCACACGGCCCATCCGTTCCCCCCGCAGCTCACCAATGCTGAGCGTGGCATGAGGGGCCGGCTGGTTGCACAACCTTTACAAGCGGTCGCGGCGCCCGCGGTAAAGAAGGGTGCCGGTGCGGCCGATGGGCTAGAAGTGTGGGGAGCAAGGATGAGTAAGAGGGTCCTCATCGTCGACGATGCCGTCGTCATGCGGATGATGATCAAGGGCATTCTCGCGAAAAGCGGCTTCGACGTCGTCGGGGAGGCGCAGAACGGCATTGAGGCCGTCGAGAAGTATGTCGCGCTTCGGCCCGACCTCGTGACGATGGACGTGGTCATGCCGGAGATGGACGGTATCGCCGCCGTCAAGCAGATTCTCGCGCACGATCCGGCAGCCAAGATCGTGATGTGCACTTCGATGGGACAACAGGCGCTCGTGGTCGAGGCGATTCAAGCCGGCGCGAAATCCTTTATCACGAAACCGTTCCAGGCCCCCAAGATCGTCGATACGCTCACGAAGGTACTCGCATGACCGCAACCTTCACGCTCACCGACCTGCAAAAAGATGCGCTCAAGGAGGTCGGCAACATCGGGGCCGGCCATGCGGCGACGGCGCTCTCGCAACTGCTCAACACGCGGATCGGTTTGATCGAGCCGCGGATCGATGTCGTCAAGTTTCGCGACCTGGCAAGCCGAGTCGGCCATCTCAATCGGTCGGTCGCAGCGTTGCACATGTACGTGCGCGGTGAGGCGCCGGGTCAGATCGTCGTCCTCTTCGACCGCGAGCAGGCGGTAGATTTCGTCAACCGCTTCATTCGCCGCATCATCGGCGACATCAAAATTTTCGATTCGATCGCGGAATCGACGCTGAAGGAGCTGGGCAGTATCGTCGCCGGATCGTACCTTTCCGCCATCGTGCATCTGACCGATGCGCGACTCGAGCCCTCCGCACCGACGCTGTCATTCGGTACGATCCAGGCGACTTTTCACAGCCTGATGTCGATCCTGCCCGATCAAGACGTCTTCCTGATCGAGAGCGTCTTCCTGGACAAGGATGCGGCGATCGGCGGCGAGTTCATCCTCATCCCCGACGCGGGATCGCTGGAGCCGTTGCTCGCCGTCTTCGGCGTCGAATAGCCTGGCATTCACGGGAGGCGGAGCGCGCGGGCAAACGTCGAACTCCCTTCCGGCATGCCTGACGAGCCCTTCGACCGAGCGGAGTTCGTCGCATACTTCCGCGACGAGTCGGAAGAGCTGCTGCATCGGATCGATGCGGACTCCCTGCGTCTTGAGGATCTGGCCGCGGCGGGAACGTACGATGCCGAGGTCGTCAACTCGCTCTTTCGGGCACTCCACACGATCAAAGGCAACGCGGCGATGCTCGGCTTTGCCGAGGTTTCGGAGCTCGCCCACTCACTCGAGAGTCTGTGCGACGCGTTGCGGACGCAACGGCTCGCCCTTTCGGGAGCCCGCGTCGAGTTGCTGCTTCGGGGCCGGGACCTCCTGAACGAGTTGGTAGAATGCGCCGTCGGCGGCGGCGATTCGCCGCGCGGCCTGGCGGAGTTCTTGGAGCGGCTCGACGATGCGGTTCCTCGCGACGTGGATGCCGCGCAAGCCTCCGGCGACGCCTTCGAGGCCGAGGTAGCGCGCATGCTCGCACAGTCACCGGACTCGCGAGCGCCGCTACGCGACGCGACCCCTAGAGTGCCCGGACGCCGGCCGACGATTCGCGTCGACATCGAGCGGCTCGACGCCTTGATGAATCTCGTCGGCGAACTGGTCGTCAATCGTACGCGTATCACCGAGATCGCCGCTTCGCTCGCGCGCCTGAAGGCGGACGACGTCCTCGTGAAGGCCCTCTCCGAGAGCGCCGCACTCCTGGCGCGTACCAGCGGCGAGATCCAAGCATCGCTGATGAAAGCGAGGATGGTGCCGATCGGTCAGGTGTTCGAGCGTTTTCCGCGTCTCGTGCGTGATGTCGCGAAGGCGCGGCACAAGGAGGTGCAACTCGAGATCAACGGTGCCCAGACCGAGTTGGACAAGACGATCGTGGACGAGATCGGCGAGCCGCTCATGCACCTCGTGCGGAACTGCATCGATCATGGGATCGAAACGCCGGAGGAACGCGAAGCCGCCGGGAAACCACGCGTGGGAACGATCTCGTTGAATGCTTACCACGGCGGGAATCAGATCATCATCGAAGTCGCCGACGACGGTCGAGGCATCGATCTGGATCTCGTGCGCGCGCGCGGAATCGCCCTGGGCCTCATCTCACAGGACGAGCGATTGACCGAGCAGGAGACCGTCGAGTTGATCTTCACGCCGGGCTTTTCGACCGCTGCCGCCGTTTCCGAGCTCAGCGGGCGCGGCGTCGGCATGGACGTGGTGAAGAAGAACGTCACCCGGCTCAAGGGTGCCTTCGAAGTCGACACCGAGGGAGCGCGAGGTACGCGCTTCACGATCAAGCTGCCGCTAACGCTCGCGATCATCGCCGCACTGCTCGTTCGCGTTTCCGAAGAGCTTTTCGCGATTCCACTCGATTCCGTGATCGAATCGCAGCGCGTCGAGCGTGCGGACATTCGCACGGTGCAGGGCCATGAGGTCGTCACCTTGCGCGAGCAAATCGTCCCGCTGCTGCGGATCGCGGAGTTTTTCGAATTGGGGGGAATCCGCGACCCGGAGAAGGCGATGGCCGTCATCGTCGGCGTGCAGGGACGGCAGGTGGGCCTCGTCGTCGACGCGTTCGAGGGAGAGCAGGAGATCGTGATCAAGCCGCTCTCCGACGTCGTCGGGCGTATTCCAGGGATCTCGGGTGCGACGATTCTCGGCAGCGGCGCGATCTCGCTCATCATCGACGTGCACGCGCTCGTCACGGACGCGTATGGGACCGGTAGGATCGCCCGAGCCGAGTATTCCGGGGTGTAGGAGAATATGGGAGAGAGCGTTCAAGTTGCCACGTTTAACCTCGGATCCGAAGAGTACGGCGTGGACATCTCGCAGATCCAAGAGATCATTCGGATGGTCGAGATCACGCGGGTCCCGCGGACGCCCGCGTTCATGGATGGCGTGATCAATCTGCGCGGTCAGTTGATTCCGATCATCGACCTTCGCACGCGCTTCGGCATGGAGCGCCTCGCACCGACGAAGAGCACGAGGATCATCGTCACCGACATCGGGGCGAAGCGCGTGGGCATCATCGTGGACAGTGCTTCGGAGGTTCTGCACATCCCGATCGAAGCCATCGAACAGGCTCCGGAGATGATCGCCGGCATCGCCACGGATTACCTTCAAGGCGTCGGCAAAGTCGGCGATCGCCTCATCATTCTCCTCGATCTGACGATGGTGATCTCGGGTGCCCAGCGCCGCGAATTGGAAGAGATCAACGTCCCTTTGTCATCGTGAGCGGTGCGATTTCTCAGGGAAGTCCCAGGTGAGGAAAGCGGAGAAACGTCTCTCGGGGACGTAAAAAAGGGCCGATGCATCGTAGACTATTGATCGCCCTCATGATCGCCGCTACATTCGTAGCGCTGCCGTCGCATGCTCCGGCAGCGAGATCGACGCCCAAACCGATGCATACGCCGAAGGCGAAGCCGACGCATACGCCGATTCCACTCCCGGTCATCTATCACGCCGAGGTCAGTCCGCTGTGTGCGGCGCTGGCGCATCATATTAAGCCGGTGATCGGGATGATGCTGCAAAACGATCGGACGATCGCGCAGAGCCCCCCGTTGCTCCACCGGTATAACGCCGCCCTCGACAACGAAACGCGGAGCGGCGAGTCGCAGAACACCGGCGAACGCGACCTGACTCTTTACCATCTCGAACAGCTCGTCGGACCGCTCGCGCGAAACGTGCTCGCGATGCAGAAGGAACTCCAAGATCCGGCGGCCTTTCCGCCCAATCCTACGACCGACGAAACGAGGCAGTTGGATCGGATGCGCAGCGATCTCTTGAAAGCGCTCGCGACCCAAGCGGTGGCGCTCGACATCGTCAACGGATACGTGCAGACGCAGCAACTGGCGCAAATGCAGAACGAAGGATTGCACGGCGCCAACCTCAATGCAATCACTCAACACGAAACGACGTACTCGCCGCCGGCGACAACGCCCAATCCGATGCTCGTGGATCCGAATCAAGCCGGCCTTGCGCCGAATCCGTACACGATGGATCCGCTCGCCGTTCCCGGCATCGCCGGATCGGTGGGCAACACGCCGCTCTCGCGGCTGATCGATGCGCTGCAGTGGGTGCGTGCGGAGACGCAGCGCCGCGAAAATATCGCCGCCCAAAGCATCCTGCACGCGAACGGCGCGTGTGCTTCGCGACCGGCAGCCTCTCCCTCCCCGCATCCCTGACACGGCATCTGCTGGATCTCCATCGCGACGTAGGTAAGGATAGGTCTAAGCCGCTAAACTCTTAGCGATCCGCATCGTCGCAGCGCCGTGCAGACTCTGGCGTGCTTGGCAACCATAGCCGTCGGACCAGCACGATCGCGACGGCCACGAGCGGAGCGGCAAGCATTGATGCCGACGATTCCAGCGCCGATTCCGAGCACGATTTGTGCCACCAGTGTGACGATCGGTGGAAGCTTTACGACCTGGCGCTCCACGAGAGGCGAGAGAATGAAATCGTCGGCGATGTGAACGGCAACGTACATCCCCACAACCTCGAGCGCGGTCACTGGGCTTGACACGAACGCAAGAACGACGGCTGGCGCCGCGGCGATGAAAGCGCCCACGTTGGGGACGAAGGCCAGCACCCCGGCGACAAAACCCAGCGCGCCCGCCAAGGGAACGTGGAGGAGTGATAAGCCGAGCGTCACGAGCAGCCCCGTTGCCACCATGGTGAGCAGGCGCGCGACGATCCATGTGCGGAGCGTGCGGCCGATCTCCTGAAGAACCGCGTGCAGCCGTTCGCGGTGGACAATCGGAAAGAGCAGCAGGAAGCCATCTACGTAGAGATCCGGCTCGAGCGCTCCCGCTATTCCGACGAAGACCACAATGAAGACGGCCACGACCGTCGCGAATGCCCCGGATATGATGCCCGTCGCACCCGTCAAGAGGTGTGCGGTGTCCGGAATGACTCCAGAGAGGTTTGCCGAGTTTCCGGCAATCCAGACGCCGATGCTGGTTTGCCGCAGTTCGTCCGTAAGGCTGCGCAAGGCGGCTGGGAAGATGTCTCGCAATTGATCCATCTGCCGCAGCGCAGCGTTGCCGAGGAGCATCAGGCACAAGAAGACCGCTGCCGCGAGGGCGAGCGTGCTCAACCAGACGCTCCAAACCATCGGCAGTCGAAAGGCCCGGGCAAAAGCCTCGGCAACCGACCGCAGGAGCAACGCCAGCAGTATTCCCGCGAAGGCGAGCAGCAGCGTATCATGCGCTAGCCAGATCGTGGCCGCGAGAACGATCGCCACGATGATCGACGCCACGCGCGGTGTCATGCGACGATCAGCGGGGAGCCGAGAGTTCTGAATGATGGACGTTCCCACCCTGCGGTGAGATGGCGCCCCACGCGAGCAGTGCCAAGCCGGCGATCAGCGCGGGCGTGACCACCTGGGCGGCGATGAGATGGATATGCGCGACGACCATGCTGCTTTCTTCGCCAGCATCGCGCAGAGTTGAGAATTTAGTCGGAAGAGTACTTCACGGGAGCTTCACGCCTCACGTTGGGCAAAGCCGCCCTTGAACGGCTCGAGCCAAAGCGTGCAGGCGGCGGCGACGACGAGGGCCTCGAGAAAAGTGTTCCGGCGTCGGCGCTGCAACGCGAAACACCGCGGCCAGCGGCGGCACGTACAACATGACGAGCATCATCAGCACGGAACCTCCGATGATCGGAAGCAACACGGCGTTGTTCGTCATTGACTGCTTCCAAACGGGGAGCTCCGTGGAGCGCTCCGTCAGAACGAGCAGCATCTGCCCGACGAGCATCGTTGCGAGGGCCATTCCCCGCGCGACTTCAGCCGTGTATCCGTGCTGCAAGTCGAAAATGTAGACGGCGAGGCAGCCTACGGTGAGCGTGCAGCCCAGCAGCAGCGGCCGAAACCAATCCTTGCTCCGCAGGAGTCCGGCGGTTGGATCGCGCGGCGGGGAAGACAGCAGCTCGCGCTCGCTGCCGGGATCGTTCTCGTAGACGAGCGCAGAGGTCGGGTGCACGATCAGCTCGAGCCAGACGAGATGAATCGGTAGCAGCAAGAGCGGAATTCCAAAGAACGGAATGACGACTGCCGAGATAATCAGCGGTGCGTGAAATGCGTTCAAGTAGCGGAATGCGCGACGGAGATTCCTGAAGATGCGGCGGCCGCCCGCAATGGCGGCAACGATCGTGGTGAAGTTATCGTCGAGAAGGATGAGGTCGGCGGCTGCACGCGCGACCTCTGTTCCGCGCTGGCCCATCGCGACGCCGATGTCCGCCTTGCGTAACGCTAGCGCGTCGTTCGTGCCATCGCCGGTCATTGCGACGACGTCACCGCGGGAGTGCAAGGCATTCACGATGCGAAGCTTCTGCTCTGGCTGAATCCGTGCGAAGATGCGTGCTTCAGCCAGAGCTGACGCGAGCGTTTCATCCGGCATGGCGTCGAGCTCTATGCCGGTCAGCGTGCGGCCGGAGCGCAGGCCGAGCTGATGTGCCGTAGCATCGGCCGTGGCGGGGTGGTCTCCGGTAATCATGATCACGACGATGCCCGCGAGATAGCATTCCTGGATGGCCTCGGCCACGCCGTCGCGGACGGGATCGCTGAAAGCCAACAGTCCCAAAAATCGCAGATCCGATTCATCCTCGAGGCGGCTTTTCCGGGGGCATTGCGTATCGCCGCGGCAACCGCGATGACACGCATCCCATCGCGCGCGAACTCGCGATGGGCCTGAAGTACCCGCTCGCGTTCTTCGGGTTTCACGTTGCACAGGTCCAGCACGTTCTCTACGGCGCCTTTGGTAGCGACATAGTATCCTGAAGGATCGGCCCAGACATGGGTGACGCGGCGATGCTGGGGATCGAAAGGATATCGGACGAGTAGCTCCTGGTGCGGCTGCTGCAGATCGACGGTGCCTGATCTCCCGAAACGGAGAACGGCAATGTCGAGCGGATCGAACGGATTCGGGTCACATGCCCGCGCAGCGGTGACGAGCAGCTCGCTCGAACTCACGTTCTCCAGATGCCACGTCTTGGAAACCTCGAGCGCACCATACGTCAACGTTCCGGTCTTGTCGACGCAAATGACGTTTGCGGCGCCAAGCGTTTCGACGCTCACGAGGCGCCTGACGAGCGCGTGCCGCTTTGCCAGTCGCCATGCGCCTAGCGCGAGGTAGAGCGTGTAGACCATAGGAAGCTCTTCTGGAATCGCCGCCATCGCGAGGCTGACGCCGGCGATGATCGCCGCGGGCCAGAGCGATCCGTGCCCATGCTCGATGAAAACCACAACCGCACAGAGCACCAGAACCCCAGTGCCCGTCTGCCATACGAGCCGATGGATGGTGCGTTCGATCGGCGTTGCGGTCACGTGCATGTGCGAGAGGAGCTTTCCAATCCGGCCGTATTGGGTTCGCGATCCGGTCGCGGTGACGAGCATCGAGCCGCGGCCGCTTCGCAAAGCAGTTCCGGCAAAGACTTCACCCAAGGTCGGCTCCTTCGTAATGGGCTGCGATTCGCCGGTGAGCATCGACTCATCCACGACGATCGAGCCCCCGCTCGTCAGGACGCCGTCCGCGACGAATACGTCACCCTCGCGCACCAGCACCACGTCACCCGGCACCACGAGGCGCGCTTCAATCACCTGCTCTTTCCCGCCACGGATGACGCGCGCCGTCGGCGACGCGAGCCGCCGTAACTCTGCGAGCGCGCGTTCAGAGCGGCGCTCGAGTACCGAAGTCACCAAGAAGATTGGGACGAGCGCCGCAAGGGCGACTGCGGCGTCGAATCGATCCCCTAGGAATACATACGTTCCGTCGGCGATGAGCAGCAGCAGCACCATCGGATCCAGGAAGAATCGAACCACCCAAAGGAGGCCCGAGTGATGCGTTTCCGGCGCCAAATCGTTTGCGCCAAACTCCTTAAGCCGCTCGCGAGCCTCTTGCTCCGATAAAGCCAGAGCCGGCGTCCCATCGACGACAGTCACTGTGCTTTCCACGCGTTAGCGGAGCCTATCGCGGAAATGTGAAATGCCGAGGAAGCGTATCTGCCTTGGGTTGCCGACGTCAGCTGTGGCGCTGTGTTTGAAGCGCTTCGACTAGCACTTCGATCGCCTCCCAACGCCTCGCATGCGGCCGGGCCTTCTTTCTCCAAAAACGCACGAT
Source organism: Candidatus Tyrphobacter sp. (assembly GCA_036567865.1). Classification (GTDB taxonomy): domain Bacteria; phylum Vulcanimicrobiota; class Vulcanimicrobiia; order Vulcanimicrobiales; family Vulcanimicrobiaceae; genus Tyrphobacter. Next base: position 32,484 of record DATCTQ010000077.1, read on the forward strand.
CGCTGCCGCTTGACATCGAACATATGTTCGATTAGCATGAGGGCCCATGGCTTTGGCGGCGGCCCTCTCCCAACCCCTGATAACGTCGAAGCGTGAGGCTTTTGAGGCGCTTCGGGAGCGCCTGCGCCCCACCGCGATGCCCCCCGCTGCTCCCCTCCTGTCCAGTGCGATCCCGGGCCTAGACCGGGCGCTCGGCGGGGGCTTCCCCCGCGGCACGCTTGCGACGCTGGAGGGGGCGCAAAGCTCGGGGCGCTGGTCCATCGCTGCGCGGCTCTTGGCGCAGGCGACGCGTCGGAGCCTCGGGGCGGTGCTCGATGCGGGGGACCTCTACCCTCCGGATCTGGTCGCGGCGGGGGTCGCGCTCGAGCGGTTGCTGATCGTATCCGCCGCGACGCCGTTGGTCGTCGCGCGCGCGGCCGACGTGCTCCTGCGCTCGCGCGCCTGCGCCGTCGTCGTGCTCGCCGCGTCACCGCTGCGGGCCGCGATCTGGCGGCGTCTCGCGGGGCTCGCGCGTAAGAGCGGTGCGCTGCTATTGGTGATCGTGACGCAGTCGCCGCCGGAGCTGAGGGCGGTCGCCGGCGTACGCGTGCGCTGCGAGCGCAATCGCGGTGTCGTATGCTTGCGGTAGCGCGCACGCCGATGCTGCTCTGCGTTCTCGCGGATACCGGCGACGCGATCCTGTGGGAACGGATGCTCGACGCGCTCGATGCGGTCTCGCCGCTCGTCGATGACGTTCGCGTAGGGCTCGCCTATCTCGACATGCGCGGTATGCCCGGCGATGCGCGGCGTTGGATCGCGCGTACGCGCGAAGTGCTGATGCCGTACGGTGTCGGCGTGCGCATCGGCGCCGGAGCGGACAAGTTCACCGCGTATACCGCCGTTCGCGTGCGCGACGGCACGATCTGCGCAGCAGGAGGGGAGCGCGATTTTCTCGCGCCGCTTCCGATCGATCTCCTGGAGATCGAAGAGCGGCCACGCGAGCGGTTACGCCTTTTAGGCGTGACGACCCTCGGCGCGCTCGCGCGTCTGCCGCATGGGGCTTTCGTGCGCCGCTTCGGCCGCGATGCCGCGCGATGGCATGCCTGCGCTTGCGGTGAGGATCGCTCTGTATTCCTCCCGCGCGCCCATGCCGTAGCGATCGAAGCCTCCACCTTCGGCGAAGGGCGTGTAGAGGAAGAGGCGCAGCTTTTTTTCGCGCTGCGCGTCGTGCTCGCGCGCGTCTGCGCGGATTTGGAGCGCTGCGGAAAACGCGCGGGCGCGCTCGAGTTGTTGCTCGAGTTGGAAGATGGAACGAATCGCCGGATCGAGATCGCGCTCGCCTCCCCGAGCGCGCATGAAAAGACGCTCGGCGACGTCGTGCGCGCGAAAATGACCGGTGGCACATTCCCGTGCGCAATCGTCGGATTGCGCCTGCGCGCGGTGCGATTGGAGGAAGGCGGAGAGACGCTTCCGATCTTCGCCGCGGACGACGTCGATCCGCGCTCCGTCGCGGTAACGCTCGCTCGGCTCGAAGCGGTGACCGGGGAGCCGCCACGGCGCGCCCGTACGCATGCCGCGCATGCGCTCGAGCGCCGATTTTCATACGAGTCGTTCTCCTTTCATCCGGAGCGCGGGCGGAAGGCCGCCGTCGAGAGACCGATGCCGGCGATGCCCGAGACGCCGGTGCCGCAGCTCCGATTGCTCGCGGTGCACGAGATCGAGGTACGATTACGCGGCGGCGCGCCGGCGTTCGTGGGCGATCGCGCGGTGCGGTCGTATGCCGGCCCGTGGCGCATTGAGGAAGCCTGGTTCGCCGACACCCCGATCGCACGCGACGAATACGACGTCTTGCTCGACGACGATACGCTCGTTCGCATCTACCGCCAAGGGCGCCACTGGTATCTGAGGGGTGCGTACGATTGATTCCCCGTCATATGGCTATGCGGAGTTGCACGTTTGGTCCAACTTCACGTTTCTCGCAGGAGGATCGCATCCCGAAGAGCTGATCGAGCGTGCCGCCGAGCTGGGGCTCGCGGCGATCGCGCTCACCGATCGCGATGGTCTCTACGGCGCGGTGCGTTTCGCGGCACACGCACGCCGGCACGGCATCGAAGCGATCGTCGGTAGCGAGTTGACCTTCGAGGACGGAGCGCGATGTGTGCTCTTGGTCGAAACCGCCGCCGGCTATGCGAACCTCTGCGAACTGATTTCGCGCGCGCAGTTGCGCGGCAGCAAGGGCGACGCGCGTTTACGGCTCGAGGATCTGGAGCGCAGGAGCGACGGGCTCATTGGGCTGCTCGGCGGAGCGTGGGCGCAGCGCGAAAGTGTGCTCGCACTACAGGCAATATTTCACGAGCGTTTGTACATCGAGTTGCAGCAGCATCTCACCAAAGAAGAGGCGCGGAACAACGTGCGCCTGCTGCGCCTCGCACGCGAGCTCGGCGCGCCGGTCGTCGCGACCAACGGCGTCGTCTACGCGCGCAAAGAGGGCGCGCTGCTCGCCGACGTGCTTGCCTGTATCAAGGAAACGATGACGCTCGAAGATGCGCGCGCGAAGAACCGGCTTCGTCAAAATGCGGAGTATCATCTGAAATCACCGCGTGCGATGCACCGCCTCTTCCGGAATCGCCCCGAGGCGCTGAAAGCAACGTTCGAGATCGCGCGACGCTGCACCTTTCGCTTGGATCGTCTCACCGGACAGTTTCCGCTCTTTCCGGTTCCGTGCGGTGCAACGCCGCAGTCGTACTTGCGCGAACTGGTCGCGCGCGGCGCTGCAGAGCGGTATGGTGTGCCGTTGCGCTCGGAGGTCGAGCGCCAGCTCGAATATGAGCTGGGGATCATCGCGAAGATGGATCTCGCGGGCTATTTTTTGATTGTCTGGGACATCGTACGGGCAGCCGGGGAGCTGGGCGTGCTCTGTCAGGGGCGCGGATCGGCGGCCAATTCCGCGGTCTGCTATGCGCTCGGTATCACCGCGGTCGATCCGATCGGCATGGACCTGCTCTTCGAGCGCTTCATGTCGGAAGAGCGCCGCGAGATCCCCGATATCGATGTCGACTTTGCGCACCAGGATCGCGAGCGCGTCATCCAATATGTCTACGAGCGCTACGGGCGCAGCAACGCCGCGATGGCCGCGGAGGTCATCACGTACGGCGAGCGCTCGGCGCGACGCGACGTCGGCAAAGCGTTCGGCCTCGGCGATCGTATCACCGAACGCCTGACGACGCTCTGCGAGCGCATCCAGAACTTTCCGCGGCACATGGGCATTCATTCGGGGGGCATGGTGATCACGCGCGATCCGCTCGTGCGCGTCGCACCGGTGGAGTGGGCGACAATGCGCGACCGCACGATCGTGCAGTGGGACAAGGACGACCTCCAAGCATTGGGGCTCATCAAAATCGACCTGCTCGGCCTCGGCATGCTTTCATTGCTTCGAGAAGCCTTCGCAATTCACAGGCGCGTATTTTTTGAGCGGCCTCTTTCCTCGCCGAAAGAACTCGCGCTCCACACGATCCCGCCGGACGACCCGCCGACGTACGCGATGATGCAGCGAGCGGATACCATCGGTGTCTTCCAGATCGAGTCTCGCGCGCAGCAGTCGATGCTTCCGCGCCTGAAACCGGCATGTTTCTACGACATCGTCATGCAGGTGGCGATCATTCGCCCCGGGCCGATTCAGGGACAGATGATTCATCCATTCCTGCGCCGCCGTGCGGGGCTCGAACCGGTGACCTATCCGCACCCGAAGCTCAAGCCGGTCTTGGAGCGCACCCTCGGTGTCCCGCTCTTCCAAGAGCAGGGGATGCGCCTCGCGGTCGAGGCGGCGGGGTTCACGCCGGGCGAAGCCGACGTGCTGCGTCGCGCGATGGGTCACAAGCGCTCGCACGCGCGCATGCGCGAGATTCACGACCGGCTCGTCGACGGCATGGTGCGCAACGGCATCGCTCGCAAGGCCGCGGAGCAGCTCTTCGCAATGCTCGAGGGCTTCGCCGACTACGGGTTTCCGGAGTCTCACGCCGCGAGCTTCGCGCTGCTCGCCTACGCATCGGCGTATGTGAAGTGTCACTTCCCCGCGATTTTCGCCGCGGCGATTCTCAACGTGCAGCCGATGGGATTCTACTCGACGGAGGTGCTCGTCAACGATGCAAAACGCCACGGCGTCGCCGTCAAAGGCGTCGAGGTGAACGCGAGCGAGTACTGGTCGCACGTCGATCGCGAGGGGGCACTACGTCTTGGTTTCCACGTCATCCGCGGCCTAGGGCCGGAGCAGCGCACGCGCCTCGAAGCCGCGTTGCGCGAAGGAATCTTTACGGATGTCGTGACGTTCGCGCGGCGCACGCGACTCGAAAAGGAGGCACTCGAGAACCTCGCGATCGCCGGTGCCTTTGTGCCGTGGTACGCATCGCGGCGCGAGGCGATGTGGGCGCTGCGCGCGCTCGACGAACGCGAAACGCGCGGCGAACTGGGAAAGCTCATGGACCTCGACGAGCCGCCGGTCGCCTTTGCGCCGCTCGCACGCAAGCAGCGCACGGCGTTCGATCTCTGGTCGACCGGCATCACGCCGCAGGGGCAAGCCGTCGAACACTTCCGCCAAGAGTTGGAGCGACGCCGCGTCATCCCCGCCGCGCGGCTACCGGCGATGCCGAACAATCTCATCTGCCGCATCGGCGGACTCGTGATCACGCGCCAGCGACCCGGTACCGCGAAGGGCTTCGTCTTTCTCACGCTCGAGGACGAAACGGGGCTCGTGAACGTCATCGTCCGCCCCGACGTGTACGAGCGCTACCGTCGCACGATCGACGATTCCTCGATGCTCGTGATCGAAGGAAAGTTGCAGAAAGAGGCGGGTTGCGTCGACATGCTGGCGCGGAAGTTCTGGAGTTTTGGGGACGACGGCATCACCGCAGGCGTCCGCTCGCACAATTTTCGCTAGACTGCGGCGCGTTTACGGCGTATTTCTGTTGTAGAGTTCACGCAGGAAGTGCGTCAGGTACGTTCCTGCCGGTAACACGTAGCCTTCCATCGGGAAGAGATCGATTGCCGGTATCGGCGATCCGCTCGGAAGCTGCATCACGTCATGATCGGGCGGATAGCAGAGCGGCCACGGTATCTCACCGCTATCGCCGCTGCCGTTTGAAAACTCGACGTTGTAGTTCGCATAATAGCAATGCAATGCACCTTCTCTCCAGCTTCGTATAGGCGTGACGATTCCCTCGACGTGTTCGGACCTTGGCGTCTGGATACCGGAGATGTTGAAGTAGGTCCGGCGGTATGCCGATGCGGGGCGCGGCGCTATGGTCGCGACGCTGAGCGGGTTGTTCTGCCGGCGCAGTTGCGCGACTTCGCGCGCGAACGCCGATTGCTCTCGTGCCAGCCTCTGCGCGAAGGTCTGCGCGGCCGGCGCCTCGGAACGGCGCGGCTGCGGTCTAGGGCTTGCCGAGGGCACCGGCTGCGTCAGCTCGCGGTGCACCGGCGGCGCCACCGCGATTCGACGCTGCGGGCGGGCTTGAGGTTGCGGCGCGACCGGGCGGGCGCTTCTGGCCGGGCGCGAGCCGCGGTGCATCGGGCGCGCCGGCTGCGGGACGCTACGGTGCTCGATGCGCATCGACGAGGAGAGGACGATGATTTGCTCCGGCTTGCTTCGCGGATGCAGCCACGCGGGCAGGTATCCCCTGAACGCTCCATAGAGCAGAAATCCCAGCACGTGGATGAGCAGCGAGAACGCGACCGCCCATAGCAGCACCTTATCGCGGCGCCGGTACAGGGCCGGATTGGAGATCATGGCGAACCCATGCAAAGAAACCCGAGCATCGAGGTGGAGAGAGTTGGCGAAACCAGGGCAAGATCACTTGCGGACCCTACTCTGGATCGGCGCAGCCGGCGCGGCGGCCGTCGTGACCTTTGCCGTGGTGCGCGCGGTCATGCTCCACCGGCCGAAGCCCGACGAGACGAGCCGCCGGATCCAACAGTTGATCGACGAGGCAAACCAGCTGCTCAAGACGCTTGACGAACAGCGAAACAGCGCTTAGGAGCTTGTCGGACTTAGGCACATTCCCGTCTCCGGGTCGCCTTTTGCCCGAATACTTCGTTGCTCATCGGTCACGAAGCTACGGCTTCGCTCCCTCTTCGCGCCTCGTCTTCGAACAAAAATTCGACGCCGGAGTCCGGAAATGACCCAAGTCCGACAAGCTCCTAGCAGCGCACCGAGCGTCGGTGCCGAAGTCGATCTGCTCTTCACCGATCTCTTGGCCAACGGGCAGGCCGTCGGGCGCGCCGCCGGGCTCGTGATTTTCTGCTTCGGTCCGCTACCCGGCGAACGGGCGCGCGTCCGCATCACAGCCTTGAAGCCTACCTACGGAGTCGGCGAGATCGTGCGGAACCTCGATGCCTCGCCGGATCGCGCGGAGCCGTTCTGTCTCGTCTTCGGCGCGTGCGGCGGCTGTCAAGTTCAGCATCTCGCCTATCCGGCGCAGTTACGCTGGAAGCGCGAGTTGCTGCGTAATGCCCTGCAGCGCATCGGGGGCATCGACGCCGAGGTACGCGAGACGATCGGCATGCGCGATCCGCGCGCCTATCGCAACAAGTTCTCGCTCGTGGTCGAACGCCGCGGCGCTGAGGCGGTGGTGGGCTTCTACCGTGCGCGCTCGCACGAGATCGTGCCGATCGATCGTTGCCCGGTCGTCGTACCGCAACTCGATCGGTACATCGGTCTCTTTGCGTGCGCGCCGGCGGATTCTCCCCTGAGGACGGTGCTGGGCGAGGCGTTGCACGTCGTCGCGCGCCAGGCGGAGGCGACGGGTGAAGCGGTGATCTCCGTCACGACGCCGCGCCGGTCCGACGCGATGGCTGCGGCCGCTCCCGCGCTGCTGAAGGCCTTGCCCGGGGCAGTCGGCGTCGTCAATTCCTTCGAACCTGCGAGCGCGAACGCCGTGCTCGGCCGCAGCCACGACGTGCTTGCGGGACGTGCCGAGATCCAGGAGCGTATCGGCGAGATTCGGTATCGCGTCTCCGCGACGTCGTTCTTCCAGATCAACCGCGAGATCGTCGCGCGCATCTTCGAAGCGATCGAATCCGAGCCGATGCCGGGCAGCGTCGTGGATCTCTATTGTGGGATGGGAACATTCTCGCTGCTCTTCGCCCGTCGGGGTGCGCAGGTGCTCGGCATCGAGGAGAACCGGCACGCCGTCACGGAGGCCCGGGCCAACGCGCGCCTCAACGGCCTCCACGAGACGGCACGCTTTCAAGCGGCTCGAGTCGAGTCGTTCGCCGCATCGGAGGAGGGGCGTGCCGCGCTCGCCGGAACCGACCTCGTCTTTCTCGATCCCCCGCGTAAGGGCAGCGACACCATTACACTGGGCGCGATTGCGGCCGCCCACGTCGCGCGCGTTGCCTACCTGTCGTGCGACCCCGCGACCCTCGCCCGGGATTCCAAGTTCCTCGTAGCCAACGGATACGATCTCACGAGCGTGCAGCCGTTCGACATGTTCCCGCAGACGGGTCACGTCGAAGCGCTTGTCATTCTGAGGAAGAACTAACATGCCGCAAAGGATCGACGTGCGCTACGTCGCGAAGTTAGCGCGTATCGAGCTGACGGACGAAGAAGTCGAGCGCTTCGGCTCGCAGCTCGGTGAGTTACTCGAGCACGTCGACGCGCTCGGCCGGCTCGACGTCGCGGCCGTTCCCGCTACCGCGCAAGTTGTGGAGTCGCGCAACGTCATGCGGGACGATACGCCGAGAGAATGCCTGGATCGGGAAACGGTGCTGGAGCAGGCGCCGCAGCGGCAGGGTGCGTTCGTGCGCGTGCCGAGGATCATCGCGCAGTGAGCGGGCTGACCGAACGGAGCGCCGCTGAAATTTCGCGCGATGTGAACGCGAAGCGGCTTTCCGCGCGTGAAGTTCTCGACGCGACGCTGGAGCATCTGGATGCAACGGATGCTCAGGTCGGTGCCTACCTGACGCGGCTGCCCGATCTCGCACGCGATACGGCGGTGCGGGTCGACGAGCGAATCGCAGATGGCGAGACGCTGCCATTGGCCGGCGTTCCGCTCGCGATCAAGGACAACATGTGTCTCGCCGGCACGCGCACCACGTGCGCGAGCAAGATCCTGGAACGGTGGGTCGCTCCGTACACCGCAACGGCCGTCCAACGGATGCTGGATGCCGGTTGCGTGCCGATCGGCAAGACGAACCTCGACGAGTTCGCCATGGGCAGTTCGTGCGAGAACTCGGCGCTCGGCGTCACGCGCAATCCCTTCGATCTCGCGCGCGTACCCGGCGGCTCGAGCGGTGGATCGGCGGCGGCGGTCGCGGCGCGCGAGGCCGCAATCGGTTTGGGCAGTGACACCGGGGGCTCCATTCGCGAACCCGGCGCGTTCTGCAACCTCATCGGGTTCAAGCCGACCTACGGACGCGTCTCCCGCTACGGTCTGATCGCATTTGCTTCGAGTCTCGATCAGATTGGGCCGCTGACGCGAAGCGTCGAGGACGCGGCGCTGGCGTTCGACGCGATGGGCGGGCACGATCCGATGGACGCGACCTCGATCGACCGTGCGTTCGAACCGACGGCGACCGCGCTGCGCGAGGAGTTGCGCGGCCTTCGCGTGGGGATCGTTCGCGAGTTCGCGTTGGAACCGCTTGGTACGGAGATGGCTGCGGTCTACGAGCGCGCCTATAAAGATCTCGAAGCGCTCGGCGCAACCTTGGTGGACGTCTCGTTGCCGACCGCGGACTACGGCCTGGCCACGTACTATCTCATCGCGCCTGCGGAGTGCTCCTCGAACCTCGCGCGCTTCGACGGCGTCCGCTACGGCTCGCGCGTAGAAGGCCCGGACGTCAACGCGATGTACGAGCGCACGCGAGCCGCCGGCTTCGGTCCGGAGGTGAAACGCCGTATCCTCATCGGCACGTACGCGCTCTCGAGCGGCTACTACGACGCCTACTACGTTCGCGCGCAGAAGGCGCGCACGCTCGTCGCGCGCGACTTCGCCGACGCCTTCGCCGCCTGCGACCTCATCGCGTGTCCGGCGACCAGTTGTCCGCCGTTTACCCTCGGGGCCGTGAGCGATCCGTACAGTATGTATCTGATGGACTACTACACGATCCCGATGTCGCTGGCCGGAATCCCCGCGCTCTCCGTGCCGTGCGGCTGGGTATCGGAAAGCGGCATGTCGTTGCCGATCGGGCTGCAGCTTGCAGCGCCGCATTTCGGGGAGGCGCTGCTGCTCGGCGCCGCGCACGCATACGAGTGCGCGACGCAGCACGCCCGCAAACATGGGCCGCTGGGGCGGAGTGCGGCGTGAAGCCAACGGCGGCATCCTTCACTGGAATCGCGATGGAGATCACGCGGCACCGAAGGTTGATTTGATTCATGATCGTCATTACTGCCCCCACGGGGAATATAGGCCACCAGGTTCTCGCCGACGTGCTGGAAACCAACGCGCCGGTCCGCGTGATCGTACGCGATGCGGGCAAACTACCGAACAGCGTGCGCGATCGCGTCGAGGTGGTCGAAGGTTCGCACGGCGATGCCGACGTCGTTGACCGCGCGTTCGCCGGCGCAGACAGCCTCTTTTGGCTGGTGCCGCCCGATCCGACGGCTGCTACCGTCGAGGAGGCCTACGTCGGGTTCACGCTTCCCGCGGCGGAAGCGCTGAAGCGCCACCAGGTGAAACGCGTGGTCGACATCTCCGCGCTCGGACGCGGCACCCCCAGGGCGGACAAGGCCGGGTTAGTCACTGCGTCGCTCGCCATGGACGACTTGATTGCGAGCACCGGCGTCGCCTTTCGTGCCGTGACCAACCCGTCGTTCATGGATAACGTCGCCCGGCAGGCGGTTCCGATCCGTGAGAATGGCATGTTCTTCCTCCCCCTCGACGGCGACCGGAAGATGCCAATCTGTGCGACACGGGATATCGCCGAGAGCGCTGCTCGCCTGCTGCTGGATCCGACTTGGGACGGGACGGGGCACGTCGCGGTCCTCGGGCCCGAGGATCTCTCGTTCAACGACATGGCGGCGCTCATGGCCGAGGTGCTCGACAAGCCCATCCGCTACGAGCAGATATCTTTCGAGACGTACAAGGCCGGGTTCATCGAGCGCGGCGTGTCTGATGCCATGGCGCAGGGTATCGCCGACATGGCCTGGGCGAAGAACGAGGGCCTCGACAATGCCGAGCCCCGCACCCCCGAGAACACGACGCCCACAAGCTTCCGCCAGTGGTGCGAGGAAGAATTGAAGCCGATCGTGTTCGGCTGACCCGCGCGCCGAACAGAACTTGTGCGTCGTCGAGTCGCTGGCCAAGGTCGGTTCCGGTTTGAACGGCAAGCGTCGAAAACGCTTGCGACCGCTATCGAATCCAGTCTCGCCGTTTTCGGACACCGGCTTGAGGGCATGATGATGTCCTAAAATGGCTAGGATTGCAACGTGAAACCCCGTAGTATTTGATCCGTGCCACGGGAAAACCACACGCTTTATAAGGCTCTGAGCTCTCGCGATCCGCGTTTCGACGGCATCTTTTTTGCGGGCGTAACCTCTACGCGCGTCTACTGCCGCCCAATTTGCCCGGCGAAAACACCCAAAGAAGCCCATTGCCGTTTCTTCAATAGCGCGCAGGAAGCCGAACAGCAAGGCTTTCGCCCGTGCCTGCGGTGCCGCCCTGAGTTGGCTCCCGGTAGCGCGCCGGTCGACGGTTCACAGCGTATCGCCCATCTGATCGTGCAACGCATCGAAGAAGGTTCGATGGATGACCATGAAGGACTTGAGGCGATCGCCGACCAGTTTGAACTCAGCTCGCGCCAGGTCCGGCGCATCATTCAAAAGGAGTTGGGCGTACCGCCGATTCAGTTGATTCTCACGCGGCGCTTGTTGCTCGCTAAGCAGTTGCTCACCGAAACCGGTATGTCCGTTACCGAGATTGCGTTCGCCAGCGGCTTTTCAAGCATCCGCCGTTTCAACGACGCGTTTAGCCGTCGCTATCGTATGCCGCCCTCCCGCCTGCGTCAACAAGCGATGGTTGATGCGGGCACCTCTGCCGGCAAGGATACTTCGACGCTGCAACTTTCGTATCGCTCGCCGTATGACTGGCCGGGAATTCTGGCCTTCCTGAAAGCCCGCGAGTTGAAAGGGGTCGAATTCGTGACGGACGAGTTCTATACCCGTACCGTGCATCTGGATGATCGCAAGGGCTGGATTAGCGTCACGCAGGCGAAGGCGAAAGATGCGCTCATGCTGGAATTTTCCCATGGCCTCAGTCCGGTTCTGCCGGCGCTCTTGAGCCGAGTACGAGACCTGTTCGATGTGACCGCGCGGCCGGACATCATTAACAAGCATCTTCGCAAGGATACGATGTTGAGGCCGCTGATCAGGGCCAATCCGGGCAAGCGGGTGCCGGGCGCCTTTAACGGTTTCGAGATGGGTTTAAGGGCAATTCTCGGGCAGCAAGTGACGGTGAAAGCCGCGACGTCGATCGCTTGTCGCCTGATCGAGGCATTGAGCGAACCCATCGTTACGCCATACCCGGAGTTACATTATTTAACTCCTTCACCGGCGAAACTCGCCAAAGCGGGCATCGACGACCTCGCTGAGCACGGCATCATCCGCGCGCGAGGCAAAAGCATTATTGCGTTGGCGCAGGCGCATGTTTCCGGCGATTTGTCGCTGGATAGCGGAGTCCATCACGACCCGAACGCCACCATAGTACGCCTCGCTCAATTGCCCGGCATTGGCCCATGGACAGCGCATTACATCGCCATGCGGGCCCTACGCTGGCCCGACGCTTTCCCGAAAGAGGATGTCGCCGTGCTGAAAAATCTGGGAGGCATTAGCGCGAAACAGGCCGAGCAAATGTCGCAAGCTTGGCGGCCGTGGCGTTCGTATGCGGTCCTCCACCTATGGGAACGCCGGCCTGGATCATCATCTAGCCCTAAAGGAGAAAGAACGTGACCTGCTTTTACAAGACCATGAAATCGCCCGTTGGCGAATTGAAGCTCGTGGCACGTGATAAAGGCTTGGTTGCGATTCTTTGGGAAAAGGATAATCCGCGCCGCGTTCCGCTGGCCGCTCTTGCGGAAGACAAAAGCCACCCCGTGCTTCTCGAAGCGGAACGCCAGTTGAATGACTACTTTTCCGGGAAGCGGAAATCATTTGCGCTCCCGCTAGATTTCGAGGGAACGGAGTTTCAGAAGAAGGTTTGGTCGGCACTGCTGACGATCCCATTCGGTGAAACTCGGAGTTACGGGCAGATCGCTAGACAGATCAACAAACCCAAAGCCGTTCGCGCCGTGGGCGCGGCCAATGGAAAGAACCCCATGTCGATTGTCGTTCCGTGCCACCGCGTCATCGGTTCTACCGGCAAGTTAACAGGATTTGCGGGCGGGCTTGAAGCCAAAGCGGCCTTATTGGCCTTTGAAGAAGGGAAAACAGAATGAGTGCGTACGAGGCGGTGATCGGCATCGAATGTCACGTCGAGTTGAAGACGGCGACGAAGATGTTTTGCGGCTGCCGCAACGAGTTCGGCGGCGAGCCGAACACGAAACTCTGCCCGGTCTGCATGGCGCTACCCGGCGCGCTGCCCGTCCCGAACCGCGTGGCGATCGAACACGTGCTGCGAGCGGGCGTGGCGTTCGATGCCGAAATCCCGGCGTTTTCGAAGTTCGACCGCAAGAACTACTTCTATCCCGATATGCCGAAAGACTATCAAATCTCGCAGTACGACATGCCGCTAACGCATGGCGGCGCGGTGCCGTACTGGCTCGACGACGGGACGATGAAGGCATGCCCGCTCGTGCGCATCCATTTAGAAGAAGATACCGGAAAATCGACGCATGCCGGTTCGGGTGATGGACGCATCGCAGGCAGCTCGTATTCGCTCGTCGACTTCAATCGTGCCGGCGTTCCGTTGATGGAATGCGTTTCGGCGCCGGAACTGCACACGGCCGACGAAGCCGTCGCGTGCCTCGAATCGCTACGCCGTGCCCTTCTCGAGTTGGACGTCAGTGACGTGAAGATGGAGGAAGGTTCGCTGCGCTGCGATGCCAACGTCTCGGTGCGCTTGGTCGGAGCGACCGAACTCGGCACGAAGACGGAGATCAAGAACATGAACTCGTTCCGATCGGTACACCGCGCGATCGAGAGCGAGATCGAGCGGCAGATTACACTGCTCGAGAGGGGCGAGCGAATCGTGCAGGAGACGCGCGGGTGGGATGAGGTCCACGGCGTCACGCACTCGATGCGCAGTAAGGAAGAGGCGCACGACTACCGCTACTTTCCGGATCCGGACCTCGTGCCGCTCGAGATCGCGATTGCGGACGTCGAGCGCCTTCGTGGCGAGCTTCCCGAGCTTCCGTGGCAGCGCTTCAAGCGGTACACCGGGCAGTACGGCCTCGGGGTGAAGCAGGCAACGCAGTTGATCGACAACCCCGCGCTGGCGCGGTATTTCGATCGCGTCGTGACCGCGAGCGGCAACCCGCAGCAGAGCACCAACATCGTGCTCGGCGAGCTATCGCGGCTCGCCAACGAGCATGGCGTTCCGGTGGCGCAGTCGGCCGTAACGCCCGAGCACGCTGCCGAACTGATCGAGATGATCGAGGCAAAGACGATCAACTCGAAGATCGCCAAGGACGTGCTGGCGCGAACCTGGGAGGGCGCAGGATCACCCCGCGGCGTCGTTGAGAGGGAGGGTCTTGCGCAGACCAGCGATCCTGCCACGATCGGCAAAATCGTAGAAGAGGTCTTGGGGGCGAATGCCGACGTCGTCGCCGAGTACCGCGGCGGAAAGACCTCGGTTGCTGGCTTTCTCGTCGGGCAGGTCATGAAGGCGTCGCAAGGCAAAGCGGACCCGCAGATCGTCGCGGAGTTGGTGAAGAAGCGGCTCTAGTGATGTTAGCCGATGAGCGAACGCTCGAGGCGTTAGAGTTTGCAAGCGTGCGCGATCGCGTGGTCGCCGCAACGAGAACGCAGCGCGGCCGAGCGCTTGCGGAGGCGCTGCTGCCGCGCGAAGATTTTTCGAACGTGCGGCGCGATCAAGCGCACACGGCTGCCGCGCGGGAGTTGGTTTCCGGAAGCGATCTCTGCGTCCAGTCCGCAATCGACACCGAGCCGCTGACACAGGGCGCGGCGCAGGGGCGCAGCCTCTCGCCGCGCGAGCTTCGCCTGGTCGGTGAGGCGATCGCCGCTTCCGCCGGGGCCCAACGCGCCGTTCGCGAGGATTCGGTGCTCAGCGAACTCTTCGCCGGTTACACGCCTCTCGACGATCTGCGTCGCGCCCTCTCCGAGGCGATTGACGAGCACGACGCGGTCCTCGACCGCGCCTCTCCCGCGCTCGGCCGGATTCGACGCAGTCTCGCGCAAGCGCAGGGCGACGCGCGCGATCGCGTGGGCGCGATGCTGAAATCCGCGAAATATGCCAAAGCAATCCAGGATTCGGTGGTGACGATTCGGGAGGGACGCTTCGTCATTCCGATCAAGGCGGAGTTCGCCGGCGAGTTCCCCGGCATCGTGCACGATACGAGCGCGAGCGGCCAGACGCTCTTCGTCGAGCCGCTTGCGGCGCTCGAAACGAACAACCGGCTGCGCACGCTGCGCATCGAGGAGGAGCGCGAGGTCGAGCGTATTCTGGCGGAACTCTCCAGGCGCATCGGTGAGCGCGCAGACTTTATCGAAGCCGACGTCGAGATGCTCGCCGCACTCGATATAATCGTAGCCAAGGCTCACGTCTCGCGAGTCATGGACGCGACGGTACCGGAGTTGGACGACGAGGCGGTCGTGCGCATCGAAAACGGGCGTCATCCGCTCCTGCTCGAGCGGGCAGTCCCGCAATCGATCCGCCTCGACGCCGCGACGCGATTGCTCGTGATCAGTGGGCCGAACATGGGCGGCAAGAGCGTAAGCCTGAAGATGCTGGGCCTGCTCGTGGTGATGGTCTACGCGGGATTGCAGGTTCCCGCCGCATTGGGAACCTGCGTCGGGCGCTTCGCACGCATCGTCGCGGATATCGGAGACGAGCAATCGATCGCCGCGAACACCTCGACGTTCTCCTCGCACCTCGACCGCATGCGCGACGTTCTCTCGGCGGCGGACGAGCGAACGCTCGTCCTGGTCGATGAGATCGGAAGCGGCACGGAGCCGTCATCGGGAGCCGCGCTCGCGATTGCGATGCTGGAGCGACTCCTGTCATCGGGCGCTCGTGCCGTCGTGACGACACACGCGACCGAGTTGAAGCTCTTCGCGCATGATGCGGATGCGGCGATGAACGCGAGTGTCCGCTTCGATCCCCAAACCTTCGCGCCGACCTATCATCTCGATCTCGGTGCGCCCGGACAATCGCTTGCTTTTTCCTTGGCGCGCGCACGCGGCATCGACGCGGTCGTCGTCGAACGTGCGCAGGGCCTGCTCGATTCGCAGGAACGCGACTACGAGCGCGCTCTCGAGGAACTGGCGCTGAAAAACGCCGAGTTGCAGGCGGAACGCGAGGGGCTCATGCGCGAGCGCCGTACGGCGGCGCGCGAGCTCGAAGAATTGGCACGCAGGCAGGCGGAGCTTGACGCTCAGCGAGAACGCTTTTCGCAGCATGCCGAAGAGCGCATGCAGCAGGCGCTGCGGGACTTCACGAGCGACCTGCAGCGCCGCGCCTCGATCCGAGCCTCCGAGGGACATGCGCTGCGACCGCGCGTTTCCCCGGCGCAGAGCGAGCGGCTCACGGAGACGCTCGAGGCCATGCGGCGGGATCTCGGGATCGAGGCAAGCGCGTCCGCCGAGGCCGGCGAGAGCGGCGCGCTCGCATCCAACGATCGCGTGCGCGTGCGTTCGTATGGCGGCGAGGGCATCGTCATCGAAGACTATGGCGAGAGCGTCCTCGTCGCGTTCGGCTCGATGAAGACGGTCGTTTCGAAGCGCGAGGTCGAGCGCATCCTTCGACAGGACCGACAGGCTCGAGACAAATCGCGCCCGCGCACGCCCTCCGCGCAGATACCGCGTCTCGATGCCGCGTTGCGCACGTCGGGGGAGCTGGATGTCCGCGGAAAGCGGTATGCGGACGCGGAGCCGCTCGTCGATCGCTGGATAGACGAGGCATTGCTCGCCGGGAGCACCTCGCTGCGGTTGATCCACGGCAAGGGCACGGGGCTACTCGGCCGCGGGTTGCAGGAGTTTCTGCGCGGTCACCCGGCCGTGGCAAGCGTGCGCTACGGCGGCGAGGAGGAGGGCTCGCACGGTGTGACGATGATCGAACTCGGATGAAGCCTCCGCACTTCGACGATGCCGAATATCTCCTGGACGGATTCGAGCAAGTCGAAACCGTCGAGGAGTTTCGCGAGCGTTTGAAGCTTGGCCGGCCGCTCAACGTCAAGCTCGGAATCGATCCGACCAGTTCCGATCTCCACCTCGGCTTCATGGTCGTCCTCGAGCGCCTGCAACGCTTTGCCGCCGGCGGCCATCATGTCACGCTGATCATCGGTGATTTTACGGCGTCGATCGGCGATCCTAGTGGGAAGAAGATTACGCGCCCACAACTGACCGCCGAGGAAATCGAAGCGAACATGCAATCCTACCGCGAGCAGGCGGCGCGCGTGCTCGACCTCGATCGCGTCAAGATTCGCTACAATTCCGAATGGCTCGGTAAACTTTCCTGCTCGGAGTTCATCGCACTCGCCGGGAAGACGACCGTCGCACAGATGCTCGAGCGCAACGATTTCCGCGAGCGTTACGACGCCGGGGACGCGATCTCGCTGCACGAGGTGCTCTATCCGGTCGCGATGGCGTACGATTCCGTCGTGATGAGAGCCGACGTCGAGTTGGGCGGCGTCGATCAGCTCTTCAACCTCCTGATGGGTCGTCACTACCAGCGGGAGTTCGGGCAGCCGCCGCAGGTCTGCGCGATGGTGCCGTTGCTCGTCGGCCTGGACGGCGTGCAGAAGATGAGCAAGTCTTTAGGCAACTACGTCGGCGTGACGGAGCCGCCGGAGGTGCAGTTCGGCAAGCTGATGTCGATGCCGGACGAGTTGATTCCTATGTATGCGCGGTATGCGGCCTTTCGCGAGACCCCAACGACCCTTGGCCCGAACCCGATGGAAGAAAAGAAGAAGGTGGCGCAGGAGGTCGTGGCGCGCTATCACGGCTCGGCAGCGGCGGTCCGAGCGCGCGCGTTCTTCGAAGCGACGGTGCAGCGCAAAGAGCTCCCCGAAGAGGTGCCGGAAATCGTACTCGGCGACCCAAATGCGCGCGTCGCGGACGTGCTCGTGCGCGCGAATCTCGCGCAGAGTCGCCGCGCCGCCGAGCGTCTCATCTCCGGTGGGGGTGTACGAATCGGCGGAAGGGCGGTCGCCGATCCGAACGCGCGCTGGATATGGACGACGCCCGTGGTCCTCTCGGTCGGCTCGCGAAAGTTCACTCGCGTTCGCCCAAGCTAATCACTTCCTCAGCGGTGAGCACGTACTCGCGCTTACAATACTCGCAGGTCGCTTCGATTCGATCGCGCTCGCCCGCCAGGCGCCGTAAATCTTCCGCGCCGAGCCCGACGAGCGCCGATTCAACCTTTTCGCGGGAGCAGAGGCAGGCAAACTCGATCTCGAGATGCCGATGCTCACGCAGGTCGAGGTCGCTCGCGAGCGCCCGTACCAGCGCGTCCGCGTCAGCGCCTTCGCGCATCAAACGCGTCACCGGCGGCATCGCCTGCGCTCGCCGTTCGAGTTGGAGCACCGCTCGCTCGTCGGCACCGGGTAGGACCTGCGCGAGCAGTCCGCCTGCGGCGACGACACCGCCGGGATTGGCGAGCACGCCGACGGCGACGACGCTTGGAATCTGCTCGGAGCGTGCGAGATAGGCGGTGAGATCTTCACCGATTTCGCCGGATTGCAGCGGCACCAGGCCGATGTACGGCCGCCCGGCCTCGTACGTTTTGGTCACCTGCAAGAAACCCGAGCCGAGAGCGCCCGCGACGTCAAACTTCCCGCTCCGGCTCAGTGGGAGGTCGACGTGCGGCCTGCGCGCGTAGCCGCGTGCCCCGATACGTTGCTCGCCGAGCAGCCACGCGTCGGCGAATAGCGCGCCGATAGGACCATCGGCGGCGATATGGATCGAGACGCGCTCTCGGCCTTTGAGGCCCGCGCCAAAGAGGGTCGCGCCCGTCGTGAGCCTCCCTACGGCGGCGGTCGCGACGGGCGAGAGGTCGTGCCGATCCCGAATCTCTTGCACGAGGTCGGTGATGACGGCGGCCACGATGCTAATGCCGGCAGAAGGGACAGAGAAGGCGGCGAGACGATCGGCCATCGCGCGAACTCGTTCGAGGGGCGCGGCTTTCCCTTCCAGAAGATCGACGGATGCGCGTCCTCGTCATCCACGGGCCGAGCCTGAACATGCTTGGCGAGCGCCAACCTGACATCTATGGGACGCAGTCCCTCGCGGACATCGATGCGGCGCTCGTGCAAGCCGGCAGGGAGCTAGGCGTCGAGGTGCACAGCGTGCAGATGAATGGCGAGGGCGGAATCATCGACCATCTCCACGCGGCACGACATGAGTACGACGCCGTTTTGCTCAATCCGGGAGCTTACGCTCATTATTCGTATGCGATCGCCGACGCGATCGCGTCGATTCGGATTCCGGTGATCGAAGTCCACCTTTCCAACATTGCGGGGCGAGAGGCGCACCGTCGCGTCAGCGTCACCGCTGCCGCCTGCGCCGGAAGCGTCTGCGGCTTTGGCGCCCGGTCCTATCTGCTCGGCCTCCGCGCCGCACGGGATTTCCTTGAAAAATAGGAGTTTTTTCGGGCAACGGGCGGGAGGAGGGGCGGGCCTACCTGCGTATATCAAGCCTCAGCCGGCAGCATCGCCGAACCGTTCTACGACATAAGGAGACTTGAAGTTTGACGAAAGCGGATCTAGTTGACGTCGTTGCCGACGAGGGCGAACTCTCGAAACGCCAGGCTGGCCAAATCGTCGATCTCATCCTCGATGAGATCAAAGCTGCACTGAAGAAGGGCGACCGCGTCGCTCTGACGCCGTTCGGAAGCTTCGTCGTTCGGGCGCGGAAAGCGCGCGAGGGACGTAACCCGAAAACCGGCGAGCGCATCAAAATTGCGGCAAGAAAAGTGCCGGCGTTCGTCGCGGGTAAGTCGCTGAAAGACGCCGTAAACAGCGCCCGCCGCAAATAGGTTCCGGAGGCTCTGATAACTTCAGAGCCTCCACGATCTTCGGGCACGTATGTTGTTGGTGACGATCCTCCTCTGCGACTCGGCGCAAGCCGTCGGCGGTAAGTTGTATGTGCTCGGCGGCGGCTGGTCGATTACCGGGCCGCAGCCGGCGCCGATGGCCGTAGCGCTCAAGCTTTCCATTCCGTGGTCCGATGCGAACCGACGCTTCAACATCAAGATCGCCTTGGTGGACGCCGATGGCCGGCCCGTGCGATTGCCCACGACCGGTGCCGACGGCGAAGCGAACGTGGAAGTGCCGTTTCAGTTTGAAGCGGGAAGGCCGGCTGGGCTCGTTCCCGGGACGCCTCTCGACGGCTGCTTCGCAGTGAACTTCCCACCCATGCCGCTCGCTCCGGGAGCGCGCTACGAGTGGCGAGTGGAGGTGGACGGCCGCTGCGAGGAGGCGTGGCGCGTGCCCTTCTCGGTTCGCGCGAAGGGGGCGGGAGAGTTCGCGCCCGCGTAAAGCGAAACGACCATCAGGACACAAAACCCCAAGACGTCGGGCCGTAGCGTAGCT
This sequence comes from Candidatus Tyrphobacter sp., assembly GCA_036567865.1. Lineage (GTDB taxonomy): Bacteria > Vulcanimicrobiota > Vulcanimicrobiia > Vulcanimicrobiales > Vulcanimicrobiaceae > Tyrphobacter. Next base: position 52,158 of record DATCTQ010000077.1, read on the forward strand.
TGGTTAACGCGCAACGCTGGGGGCGTTGAGAACGCTGGTTCGAATCCAGTCGGCCCGAAATCCTATCAAAGCGCGGCGAGCGACTCCTCGAAGGCTTTGAGGAACTCGCGTGAATCGCCGTCATTGAAGATAAACGGCGGCTGGATGCGCAGCACGTTGCCGTAGCGGCCGCCTTTCCCGATCAGCACCTTGCGCTTGCGCATCTCCTCGAGCATCTTGCTCGCGAGATCGGGCGCGACGCGCTTGCTCGTGCGATCCTGCACCAGCTCGACGCCGATCATCAAGCCCTTGCCGCGGACCTCGCCGATGCGTTCGTCTTTGGTCGCGAGGTCGCGCATGCCGCCCATGAGCGCCTCGCCTTGACGCTTGCAGTTCGCGATAAGATCGTGCTTTTCGATGACATCGAGCGTGACCTTCGCGGCACGCGATGCGACCGGGTTGCCGCCGAACGTGTTGATGTGCGGCCCTTTGAACGTGTCCGCCAGCTCCGGTCGCGTGATCGTAATCCCGATTGGGAAACCGCTTGCAAGGCCCTTGGCCGAGGTGATGATGTCGGGCACCACGCCGTACGAGGAAACCATGCCGAAGTACCCGTCGCCCAGGCGTCCCCAACCCGTCTGAACCTCGTCGGCGATCAGAAGCGTGCCGTAGGGCGAAAGCGTCTCCTTGAGGACTTTGAAGTATTCCGGCGGCGGCGTGATGATGCCGCCGACGCCGGAGATCGTTTCGGCGATCATCGCCGCGGGAGCCCCGTCGGTCTGCGATTCCACGACGCGCTTCGCGTATTTCGCGCACGCGATCTCGCACGACGGATACGTCATCCCGAGCGGGCACCGGTAGCAGTACGGGTTGGGCACGAAGGCGACGTGCGGCATCTGCGTCGCGAAGTTGCGCCATTGGCTCTGCCCCGCGAGCGCGACGGTGTAGGCGGTACGGCCGTGATATGCGTGATCGAGCGCGAGCAAGTCGACGGATTTGCTCGAGGTGCGCGAGATCAGCGCCGCCATCTCGTTGGCTTCAGATCCGGAGTTGGAGAAGAATGACTTCGTCATTCCCTCCGGAGCGATCTGCGCGATCTTCTCCGCCAGATCGAGCATGGGCTCGTTGAGGTAGAGCGTCGAGACGTGCATCAGTTTTCTCGCCTGATCCGCGACGGCTTGTGCCACTTCGGTCTCGCCGTAGCCGAGCGTGTTCGTGCAGATGCCGGCGAAGCCGTCGAGGTATTCGTTACCCTCGTCGTCACGCACGCGCGAGCCCTCGCCCTCGACAAGCGTGAGCGGCTCCTCGTAGTAGGTCTGCTGCGCGGCGAAGAGATGGCGCTTCGCTCGCTCGGCGTTATTCTGCAGCGTTTTCATTTCAAAGTACCTCCGGTGCGGGTGCCGTCCACGTGGCCGACGGATGCCGATCGGCGCTCTCGACGTCGGTGATCGCGTCGTAGTCTTCTTGAGATATCCTCGAGCGGCTTCCCTGCATGAGCAACGCGTATGCGACGAGCCCGCCCAGCAGGCTGAATATCCAACCGCCGCTCCACAGGAAGCGCAGGCCCGGCACGAACCAACCGGTCAGCGCGATGGCCCATCCGACGAGCAGCGCAAGCAGCGCGTGCGGGTTGAGGCCTCCGCGATATGCGTAGATCCCCGAAGGTGCGTAGAGTTGCGCGAGATCGAGGCGCCGCTTGCGAACGAGCCAATAATCGGCGATCGCGATGCCGTCGAACGCGCCGAGCATCACGCCGTAGGTTCCGAGCCACGTGAAAACGTATGCGGAGAACGTCGAGAGCACGTACCACGGCTGCATCGCGAGCGAGAGCAATCCGGTCATCACCGCGCCCATCGCAAAGGTGATGTGCTTCGGCCAAAGGTTCTCGAAAGCGCGCGCGGGGGCCATGACGTTCGCACCGACGTTGATCGTCACCGAGGAGAGGATGATGATAACGCCCGCGATCACGACGACCGGCGTCGGGAACTTCACGATCAGCTGCACGGGGTTCCAGAGCGCGGTTCCGAAGAGCGCGACGGTTGCCGAGGTCACGACGATCCCGACGAAGGAGAAGAGCGCCATCGTGAGCGGCATTGAGAGAATCTGGCCGCGAATCTGCGCGCGTTGCGAGGTGGCATAGCGCGTGTAGTCAGGAATGTTGAGCGCGAGCGTTGCCCAGAACGCGATCACCCCGACGACGGACGGAAAGAAGTTCATCCAGAAGACGGGGCCGTGAATCCGTGCGGGCATCGCGAGCAGCGGACCGAATCCGCCCGCGCTGTGGAGCGCCCATGCGAAGAGCGCCACCGCGCCGAGCGCCAGCGTCGGCGCCGAGAACTGCGCGAGTCGTCCGATCGCTTGCGGGCCGCGCATCGCGATCAGTACGTTGATGCCCCAGAAGAGCGCAAAGGCGATGCCGAGATGCCAGCCGATGCCGACCCAGGACGGCACTGCGCGCGCGAGGATCGCGTCGAGCGCCTGGCCGCCGAACCACGAGTTGATGCCGAACCAACCTGCAGCGATCACCGCGCGCGCCAGCGCCGGAACGTGCGCGCCTCGCGTCCCGAACCACAAGCGCGCGAAGACCGGATACGGAATGCCGAACTTCGTGCCGGCGTGCGAAACGAGCAGGATCGCGCCCATCACGGCCACGCTTCCGCACAGAATCGTCAGCACCGATTCCCACCAGTTCATGCCGAGCGCGATCATCGATGCCGCGAGCGAATACGTCGGCAGGCAGAGGCACATCCCGATCCAGAGCGCCGCGAACTTCGATGCCGGCCACGAATGCTCCGCGAGCGAGCACGGTCGCAAATCCGTATTCCACATCGAATGGTTCTGCTCGGCCTGCTTCTCGGCGGCGTTCGTGAGAACGACGACGTCGCCGACCTGCACCTGCGTTACGTTATCTGCCACGATTACGGCGCGACGATCTCGTCGTAGGCGTCGGGGCGGCGATCGCGATAGAACTGCCACGTGTCGCGCACTTGGCGGATGACGTCGCGATCCATGACGCCGATCGCCACCTCATCCTTGTCGCGGCTGCCGATCGCGACGATCTGCCCGCGAGGATCGACGAGATACGATTGGCCGTAGAACTCACCCATGTTCCAGGGAGGCTCCACGCCGACGCGGTTGATCGCGCCGACGTAGTAGCCGTTCGCAACCGCGTGCGCGGGCTGCTCGAGTTTCCAAAGATATTCGGAAAGTCCGGCAACGGTCGCCGATGGATTGAAAACGATTTCGGCGCCGTTCAAACCGAGGATACGCGCGCCTTCGGGAAAGTGCCGGTCGTAACAGATGTAGACGCCGACCTTCGCAAAGGCGGTGTCGAAAACCGGAAAGCCGAGATTACCCGGCCGGAAATAGTACTTCTCCCAAAATCCGCAACCGGCTGGCCCCGCCTGTACCTGCGGGATGTGGTGCTTGCGGTACTTGCCCAGAAACGAACCGTCGGCGTCGATGACTGCCGCAGTGTTGTAGTAGAAGCCCGCACTTTCGATTTCGTACATGGGCACGACCAGCACGATGCCGAGTTCCTTTGCGAGGCGTTGCATGAGCTTCGTTGTCGGACCATCGGGGATCGGCTCCGTTGCCTCATACCACTTCGGCGTCTGCTCGGTGCAGAAATAGGGACCGTAGAATATCTCTTGGAGGCAGACGATCTGCGCGCCTTTCTTCTTGGCCTCGCGGATCAGCCGCTCGTGCTTCTCGATCGCTGCCTTCTTGTGCGCCTCGACGGGCTCGTTGCCGTCAACGTCGTTGTGGGCTTGAATCAACCCGATCGTGACCTTAGATTCCATCTCTCTCCCTGAGCCTGTTGTGTGTCATCCTGAGCCTGTCAAGGATACTTCTTATAACTGCACCGGGTAAAAGGGGGCGCTCTTGAGGTGTTTGCCCGCGCCCTTGCTGCCCGTGAACGTGTCGCCGTCCACGATCTTCTTGCCGCGCGAGAATACGTATCGCGGGCGTCCTTTGACGGTCATACCTTCGAAGACGTTGTTGTCGACGTTCATGTGATGGCTCTTCGCGGAGATCGTGCGCGTAAGGCTCGGATCCCAGACGACGACGTCGGCGTCGCTGCCCGCAGCGATCGTGCCCTTGCGCGGGAAGAGCCCGAAGAACTTCGCGGGATTCGTCGAGCCGAGCGCGACGAAGGTGTTCAAGCCGAAAACGCCGCGATTCACGCCGACGTCGTAGAGGATCGCGAGACGATCCTCGATCGTCGGCGCTCCGTTCGGAATCTTCGAAAAGTCGTTCTTGCCCAACTCCTTCTGGCCACAGAGATTGAAAGAGCAGTGGTCCGAGCCGAACGCGTGGAGTTCGAGATTCCTGAGCTTACGGAGCAGCACGTCCTGATTCCATTTCTCGCGAATCGGCGGCGAGAGCACGAACTTCGCGCCCTCGAAGTTCGGCCGCTCGTAATCGCTGAAATCGCAGACGAGATATTGCGGACAGGTTTCGCCGTAGACCGGCAGGCCACGTTTGCGCCCGTCGCTGATCGCATCGGCCGCCATCGCCGAAGAGACGTGAACGACGTACAGCGGCGCGCCGGCGATCTCCGCCAATCGGATTGCACGATGCGTCGCCTCCCCCTCGCATTCGACCGGGCGCGTGAGCGCGTGCCATTTCGGCTCCGTCTTACCGGCGGCGAGGGCCTGCTTCGTGATGACCTCGATGACGTCGCCGTTCTCTGCGTGCACTTGCACGAGGCCGCCCGCAGCCTTGCAGGCCTGCAGCGTCTTGAAAATGGTCTCGTCGTCCACGTAGAGCACGTGCTTGTACGCCATGAACACCTTGAACGAGTTGATGCCCTGCTCGGCGATCATCACCGGAATCTCGGCCATCGTTTCGTCGCGGCCGTCGGCGATCGTCAGATGAAAGGCGTAGTCGATACAGGCCTTTCCCGAAGCCTTCTCGCGCCATTTCTTGACGGCGTTGAGCAGCGAATCGCCGCGCGAGTGCAATGCGAAGTCGACGATCGTCGTCGTGCCGCCCATCGCGGCGGCGCGCGTTCCGCTCTCGAAATCGTCTGCGGTCACCGTTCCGCCGAACGGCATGTCGAGATGCGTGTGCGGGTCGATCCCGCCCGGAAAGACGTAGGCGTCGCTCGCATCGACGATCTCGTGCTTCTCCGTGGAAATGCTGCGCCCGACCGCCGCGATGCCTTCGCCTTCGATCAGCACGTCCGCCGGATAGCTCTCGGCCGCCGTCACGACCGTCCCACCCCGAATCAACGTACCCATGGATCACTTTGCAACTGCGGCTCTCTCTTTCCAGCTTTGTGAAGGCAGACCGGTGTCGACCTCGAGCATGTCGATGCAATCGACCGGGCAGACCATCATGCAGAGATTGCATCCGACGCAGTGCGATTCGTCGACGACCAGATCGTACGTTCCATCGGGGCGCTGCACGCGATCGATGCACTGATGCGCCGCGTCTTCGCACGCGATGTAGCACTTGTTGCAATGGATGCAACGCTTCTGATCGACGCGCGCGATGATCTTGTAGTTGAGATTGAGGTTCTCCCACGTCGTGATCGTATCGCGAGACTTGCCGATCAGTTCGCCGACGGATGCCAATCCCTTCGCGTCGAGGTAATCGTTCAATCCGTCCGTCATCTCTCGAACGATCCGGAATCCCTGGTGCATGACCGCGGTGCAGACTTGGACGTTCGTCGCGCCGAGGAGGAGAAACTCGACGGCGTCGCGCCACGTCTCGACGCCGCCGATACCGGAGATCGGGACGTTCACCTCCGGATCGCGCGCACAGTCGCTGACCATGTTGAGCGCGATAGGCTTCACCGCAGGCCCGCAGTATCCGCCATGGGAACTCTTGCCGTCGACGTGCGGGATCGGATTCCAGGAATCGAGATCGACGCCCATCACGCTATTAATCGTATTGATCAGGCTGATCGCATCCGCACCGCCGCGTGCCGCGCCGCGCGCCGGGAAGCGAACGTCGGTGACGTTGGGCGTGAGCTTGACGATCACGGGAACGCGCGCGGCCTCCTTGACGTACGTGGTGACGCGCTCGATGAGATCGGGGTGTTGTCCGACCGCCGAGCCCATCCCGCGCTCGCTCATGCCGTGGGGGCATCCGAAGTTCAACTCGAAGCCGTCGATGTCGACCTCCTGCACGCGTTTCACCAATTCGTGCCAGGGCTTTTGCTCGCAGACTTCCATCAGGGAAACGACGATTGCGCGATCCGGAAACGCCTTCTTGCACTCCGCGATCTCTTTGAGATTTTCATCGAGCGGCCGGTCGGTGATCAACTCGATGTTGTTCATGCCGACCATGCGGTGCTCGCGATAGTTCAAACCGGCGAAGCGTGAGGTGACGTTGACGATCGGCGTACCGAGGGTTTTCCAAACCGCGCCGCCCCAGCCGTCCGCAAAGGCACGCTGCACCTGATAGCCGCTGTTCGTCGGCGGCGCCGAGGCGAGCCAGAAGGGATTGGGGCTGCGAATCCCCGCGAGATTACTCGATAAATCAGCCATAGAGGAACTCGTTGACGCTTCTTGCCGCGATCTTCCCTTGTTGCGCCGCCTCGACGACCATCGCTTCGCGAGCGCCCTTCTCGAAGATCGCATCGCCCGCCGCGAAAATTCCCTTGCGGCTCGTGCGCATCTCGTCGTCGACGCGGACCACGCCGCCGTCGTGCGCGACGCCGAGCGCGTCGATCGTCGCGAGAAGCCGGCTCTGTCCGATCGCGCTGATGACGGTGTCGCACGCCTCGACGAACTCGCTCCCGGCGACCCGCGTCAAGTGCCCGTCTTCGAGCGAGGTCCGACTCAACTCCAACCCCGTCACCTGCCCACCTTCAACGATCACGCGCGTCGGCGAGCAGAAGAAGCGAAATTCGATGCCCTCTTCTTTCGCGAAGTCGTATTCGAAGTCGTATGCCGTCATCTGTGCTTCGCCGCGGCGGTAATACATCGTCACGCGCTGCGCGCCAAGTCTTTTCGCACAGGTGAGTGCGTCGATCGCCGTGTTACCGGCGCCGATGACGGCGACACGATTGCCGAGGCCCGGCGCGCCGCCGGTCATCTTTGCACGCTCGATAAACGCGAGTGCATCCCAGACGTGCTCCTCGCCGGGAATACCGAGGCGCGGCACGCCCCCCATCCCGCACGCGAGAACGATCGCATCGAACTCATCGACGAGACTCCGCGCGCCGACGTCCTCCCCGACGCGAACGCCGGTGCGCACCTCGCAGCCGAGATCGAGCACCTGCTGCGCCTCCCACAGCGCGACGTCCGTTGCAAGGCGAAACGGCACGATGCCGTACGTGTTCAAGCCGCCGAGTTGCTCGTGCGCCTCGAAGATCGTCACCGCGTGCCCGTACCGCCGTAGATCGCGCGCCACGGAGAGCCCGGCGGGACCACCGCCGACGACGGCGACGCGCTTGCCGGTCGGTGTCCCCGCTTCGAAGAGCGCGATCCCGCGATCGCGCACGTGATCGGTAGCGTAGCGCTGAAGGTCGCCGATGCGAATCGGCGTGTCGCTCTCGGTATTGTAGACGCAGGCTCCCTCGCACAACTCCGATACGGGGCAGACACGCGCGCACGAGGCTCCCATGGGATTCGCTTCGAGGATGGTGCGTGCGCTGCCCTTGATATTGCCGTCGGCGATCTTGGCGATGAATGCGGGAATGTCGATGTGCGTGGGGCACGCGCGGATGCACGGCGCGTCGTAACAGTAGAGACAGCGGTTCGCCTCGATGGAAACCTCAAAGTCGGAGAGTTCTTTCTGAATGGACGCGCCGGGGAAGGTCATGTATGCGTCGGGAATCCGAGGTTCATCCCCGCGTTGCTCTCGTGCCAGCGGCTCGTGACGACCTTCCCGCGCGTGTAGAAGCGGAAGCCGTCGGGGCCGTAGATGTGCAAGTCGCCGAAGAGCGATGCTTTCCAGCCGCCGAACGAGTAGTAACCGACCGGAACCGGAATCGGCACGTTGATGCCGACCATGCCCGCCTGAACTTCGTTTTGGAACGTACGCGCCGCCGCACCGCTGCGCGTGAAGATCGAGGTGCCGTTGCCCCACGGGCTTGCGTTGACGATCGCAAGAGCCTCGTCGAGCGTCTTCGCGCGCACGTTGACGAGCACGGGCCCGAAGATCTCGTCGCGATAGATCGACATCGCCGTCGTGGTGCGGTCGAAAAGCGTCGGCCCGATGAAGAAGCCCTCTTCGTAACCCGGAACGCGCAGGTTTCTTCCGTCGGCGAGCAGCGTCGCGCCCTCCTTGACACCGCTTTCGATGTAGCCGAGAATGCGTTCGCGTGCTGCAGGCGTCACCACCGGGCCCATGTCGTTGCGGGCGTCGTGACCGGCGCCGATGCGCAGGCGCGCAATGCGCGCGAGAAGGCGTTCCATGAGCGGTTCGGCGGCATCGCCGACGCTCACGCATGCGGAGATCGCCATGCAGCGCTGTCCGGCCGAGCCGTATCCGCTCGACACCAGCGCGTCCGCGGCGGCGTCGAGGTCGGCGTCGGGCATCACCACGAGATGGTTCTTCGCGCCGCCCAGCGCCTGTACGCGTTTGCCGTGCTTCGCCGCCGTTTCGTAGATGTAACGGGCGATCGGTGTCGATCCGACGAAAGAGATCGCGTTGATACGCGGATGCGCGAGCAACGCGTCGACCGCGACCTTGTCGCCGTGCACGACGTTGAGCGCGCCGTCGGGTAATCCCGCCTGCTGGAGCAGGCGCGCGGTGAGCAGCGATGCGGAAGGGTCGCGCTCCGACGGCTTGAGGATGAAGCAGTTTCCGGCGGCGAGCGCCGGAGCCAGCATCCAGATCGGTACCATCATCGGAAAGTTGAACGGCGTGATGCCGGCGCAGATCCCGACGGGCTGGCGAAGCGAATAGGTGTCGACGTTGGTGGAGACGCTCTCGCTCAACTCTCCCTTGAGCAGGTGCGGCAAGCCGCAAGCGAAGTCGATGACCTCGAGGGCGCGCGTGACCTCGCCCGCTGCATCGGTGACGATCTTTCCGTGTTCGCTCGCGACGATGCTCGCAAACTCGTCGGCGTGTGCGCGAACGAGTTCGCGGAAGGCGAAGAGCACCTCGGCGCGCTTGCCCAGGGGAAGTCTGCTCCACTTCGGATATACGGCTTCGGCCGCGACGACGGCGGACTCGATCGTCGCGTCGTCGGCGAAGGCGACGCGGGCTTGAACGCGACCGATCGCGGGATCGTAGATGTCACCGAAGCGCATCGCATCGTCGCCGCGTTGTTGGCCGGCGATGAAATGCCCTACGGTTCGAAGCAGAGGGGGGGCTTCCATAAGATTGTCTTAATATGACGCGCGTGAGGCGTAATCCTCGGCCCGCGAGCCTCCACATCGCGACGCCGCTCGGGCTCGATTTGGAAGTCAATGCAGCCGATGGCTGCATCGTCTCCAGCCGCTTCGTCCGCCGCCGTGCCACCCCGAACGCAGCGCGTGTCAACCCGAGCGCCCCCCACCGTGTCATCCTGAGCTTGTCGAAGGACGACGCCAAACTCTTACGTGAAGCCAGGCGGCAAGTCGATGCGTACTTCGCGCGGAAACTCGTGTGCTTCGATCTCCCACTTGCGTTCGATGGAACCGCGTTCGAGTCCGAAGTCTGGCGCCGTGTTGCCGCTTTGGAATTTGGCGAGTTCGTCTCGTATGCGGATGTCGCTCGCGCGGTCGGGCGTCCTCTCGCGCACCGCGGCGTCGCTCGCGCGATGGGACGCTCGCCGATGGACCTCTTCATCCCCGCGCACCGGGTCGTCGGCGCCGACGGCAAACCACGCGGCCTCTCGCCCAAGGGCACGCGCGCGAAGCTCATCCGTTTTGAACGGGCGGCACTTGGTGGGGTATACTTCTCAGGTATGCCCGCCAAACGCTGGTCGAAGGACGTCACGGAGCACAGCCACGCGCTCGACCTCGAGAGCGACGTCTTCACGTTGCGCAGCGCCGCGGCGATCGCGCGTTCGCTCAAAGCCTCCGCCGAGCAGAGTAAACGCCGCAAGGGAAGCGCCTATCAATCCGCGATGTCGATGCTGAACTTCTACATCAATCGCGCGGGCAAGAATCTATCGCCGAGCCGCAGGCAAATACTCGAGCGCACGAAGGTAGCTCTCCGCAAAGAGTTCGACCGAGACTAGGCT
>DATCTQ010000078.1:0-53459 GCA_036567865.1 Candidatus Tyrphobacter sp.
GTATTCGACTTCATCGGCTGGTACAACGCCCATCGCCGGCACACGGCGCTCGGCATGCTCTCGCCGATTGATTATGAGAAGCAGGATCAGGCAGCGTGATCTCTAATCAACAACCGTCCACTGAACCGGAACAGCTTCAGGTCGTGACTGCGGCTTGCGGGATAACAACTCGTAAGTTAGCGAAGCGCTTCTGCGGCATCCACATTTTACGACAGTTGCCGGATGCGGAGCGCGTGAATCCCGCTCGCAGTTTCCTATGAGGCATGGTCGATGCGACTCCACCAGCGCTCTACCGATTCCACGTATCCATGAGGATCAGCAAGAATTATCGTGCTCTCGCCCTTTGGACAACAGTGTGCGTCGCCCGGGAGAAAATGCGCATAGTGAGCGATCAGGACATGATTCCTGATGGCTAGGTTCCGTATGCCGGCTCCCAACGGTATTTCCTGAACGAGATTAATGGCATGGTGCTTGATGCTGAAGATGGCAATCTCAAAGGCCCCTCCGGAGCCCCCGCCATTTAGCGGCGCAGCGAGAATCCACCGCTCCTTCGGACCGATGACGCCGAGAACCGCTTCACGCATATCGATGGAGATCATAGGGAGGTGGCCACTTTTCGAGGGATAGCAGGGTCCGGGAATTGTTAGCGTCACCGCATCTTCTAAGTCAAAGCACGAATAGTGGTTGGAGCGCTCTGACGGTACCTGCGAGCACGCACTCAGGAACGTCGCGACTAGCAAAGCCAAACTAGAGAAGGCTACCTGCCTGATCCATTCGATCACGGCAGGAAGGTAAATCCGGAGCTGCTGAACTGTACGCCATCGTTGCAAGTAAAGATCGCTTCTTTTGCACCGTGTGTTCCAACCAGGTCCGCGCCATACAGGTAGGACCTGGGCGCATTCCGAGTTAGGTCGAGCATCACCACGGCAGCTCTTCGTTGGTCCTCATCGATTGAGCTAGGCGGAGGCGGAGTATCCGCGACGAACGGAAGCATTCCACTAAGTGGAGCCGGGCCGTTGTGAATGATCGGGGCCGTCGCTCGCTGAAGGGCGTTGAGCTGCTCTGTGGTCATACCACGAGGAGGCGCGGGTGTCGGGTTTTGCTTACTAAAAATGCTGATTTCTGCGGCCAGACCCCAGGCGGAATAGTCCAGGCCCGAATCGCTTCCTGGGAGACTCGAATAAGGCCACGTTACTCCTCGAAGGCCATCGTCGCTCGCGCATTCCGACAGAGCCTCGGTCCTGACGCGTTCGACTAAATGTAGGTCTGTCGCCCTCTGCGAGACTTTGAGCGGCATTGCGTGGTGCTGCGCGCAGGCAGCGAGCGCGAATGCTGCGGCTGAAAGGGCCATGGGTACTTTAGGGATGGCCGGTCTAAGTTTCGCCATGCATCATAGTTCTCGGACGGAGGGAACGGCTCATTTTGACGGGGGTCTGTGCGACGCTTCGAACGTAGCGCAGCACCCAATGATCCGCGCTACGTCTGTGGCGCCTTAAGAGTCAGCTTGTCTTAAATTGAGCGCGTAACTCTTTTCGCGCGCAGGCAAGCGGTGCAGACGCGCGCGGTGCGGTGCGTGCCGTGGTCGTCGATCTTCACCGCCTGCAGGTTGGGCAACCAGCGGCGCTTCGTTTTGTTCATAGCGTGGCTGACCCGGTTGCCGGCCTTGGGCCCCTTGCCGCAGACTTCGCAAAACTTCGCCACGCCGTACATCTCCGTCTTTAGAAGCGTGCCCGCCGGCGCCGTAGCGCCGGAGGAACCACGGGATGATAGCACGCGCCCGGCAGCCGCGCAACCAGGAGTCGCCCTCCTCCCCCAAAAGACGCGCAACGTGGACGTCACCGCCCTCGACGGCCGGGGATACGCGCGGTTCCTAGCAGCCGGGAGCTATTTTTTGAGGAAGTACCGCGAAGTCCTCAACGACCTCAACGTCTACCCCGTCCCCGACGGCGATACCGGGACCAACATGTTCCTGACGCTGCGCTCGGCCGCCATCGAGGCTTACGCCGGCCGCGCGGCTCCCCTATGCGACGTTGCAGCGGCGGCGGCCCAAGGAGCGCTCATGGGAGCGCGCGGCAATTCCGGTGTGATCCTTTCCCAGATGCTGCGCGGCTTCGCGCATCACGTACGCCATCGCACCGAGATCGGCACCTTCGTGCTCGCAACCGCTTTGCGCGAGGCAGCCGGCGCGGCACGGCAAGCGCTGCTCAAGCCGGTCGAAGGCACGATTATTTCGGTCGCTGATGCCGCCGCAGACGCAGCCTATCGTCTTGCGCTGCACGAGGACGATCTCGTACGCGTTCTCGCGGCCGTTCTTCGCGCCGCGAACGAAGCGCTGGAACGGACGCCTTTGCAACTACCCGCGCTTGCCGAGGCGGGCGTCGTCGACGCCGGCGGCGCGGGCTTCGTCTATCTCTTGGAAGGCGCGCTCGCCTTTCTCCCCGAGGTGCGCATGCGCGCGACCGCATTTCCACGGCGCCCCGATCGCGCGCGCGTCTTCAACGCAAAGCAGTCCGTAGGCGAAGCGCGATACTGTACGGAGTTCGTCGTCGAACATACGACCTGCACGGCACCCGAGTTGCGGCAGGCGCTCGAGCCGCGCAGCGAGTCGCTGCTCGTCATCGGGGCTCCGCCGACGATCAGGGTGCACGTGCACACCGACGACCCCGAGCGCGTCAAGGCCGTCGCGGCACGACACGGGTCGCTCACGCGCGTGAAGGTCGACGATATGGAGCGACAGCATCAACTGCTTCTGGTCGACCGCCCGGCGGCGATGCGATCGATCGTGGCCGTCGTTCCGGGTCCGGGGTTCGAGGCGATTGCGAAGGAGTTAGGCGCCGAAACGACGGTTTCCGGCGTCGAAAACCCAAGCGTGAAAGATTTGCTGCTTGCCCTGAACAAGTGTCTGACCGATCGTGTCGATCTTCTTGCGAACGATTCGAACGTCGTGCTGGCGGCGCGCGAAGCGGCGAAGCTGTGCAAGAAGGACGTTCGCGTGATCCCCACGCGCGACATCGTGGAGGGGATCGCGGTCTTGCTTGCGATGGGCGGTGACGCGCAGCCGAGCGACGAGGAACTACAGGCGGTGCTATCGCGCACCCGCAGCGCGCAACTCTTCTTCGCGGCCAAGGACGTGACGCTCGGCGGCGTTTCGGTGACGCGGGGAAAGCCGGTGGCCCTTTTTGGGGGGATGCTCTTTACCGGCGAGACGCTTGGGAAGGCGACCGAAGCGGTGGTGAGCGCGATGCGTCAGGGCAAGCGGGGCCTGATTACGCTGTACTACGGTGGGGCGCAGCGCGAGAAGGACGCCCAGCGCTCGAGCGAGGAGGTTCGGACGGCGTTTCCGGGCATGGACGTGGAATACTACTATGGTGGGATGAAAAACGCCGAATATTGGATCGCTTTCGATGAATAGACCGCGCATCGTCGTCGACGCGATGGGCGGGGATCATGCGCCCGAGGAGATCGTCGCGGGCGCTTTGCTCGCCGCGGCCGAGTGCGATGCGGAGATCATCCTCACCGGCGACGAACCGCGGGTGCGCGCGCTCCTGCGCGGAGCGGCGGCCGAGCGCATCACCGTGCAGCACGCTCCCGAAACGGTGCCGATGGAGCAGCCGGCGTCGCAGGCGTTGCGCGCCGCGGACCGCACGTCGCTCGGCGTCGCGGTCTCGCTCGTGAAGGAGGGTCGCGCCGACGCGGTGATTTCCGCCGGCAACAGCGGAGCGTTTCTCGCGGTCGCGCTGATCAAGTTGCGCACGATCGACGGTGTCGCGCGCCCGGCGATCGCGACGGTGTGGCCTGCTCTGAACGGCCCGACCGTATTGCTCGATTCTGGGGCCAACGTCGATTGCCGGCCCGAGTGGCTCGCGCAGTTCGGCATCATGGGCTCGGCGTACGCGCAAGAGGTGCTCGGAATCGCTTCGCCGCGCGTCGCCATCCTGTCGATCGGCGAAGAACGCAGCAAAGGGAACGCGCAGGTTTTCGAGGCGGCGAAGCTGCTGGACGAAGCGCCGGTGCACTTCGTCGGAAACGTTGAAGGCAAGGATCTCTTTCACAACGTTGCCGACGTCGTCGTCACCGACGGGTTCGTCGGGAATGTCGTGCTCAAAGCCGGAGAAGGCATCGCCGGTGATCTGGGAAAGGTGCTGCGCGAAACGCTGCTCGGGGGCAGCCTGCTCACCAAGCTCGGAACGGCGCTCCTCGCGCCCGCGCTTCGGCGTTTGCGCCGGAGATTCGATTACGAAACCTACGGGGCAGCGCCGTTGCTCGGGTTGCGCGGCAATTGCTTCGTGACGCACGGCCGGGCGAACCGTAACGCGATCAAGCACGCGATTCATGCGGCAGTAGAGGAAGTGCGCCACGACGTCGTGGGCAAGATCGCGGAACTCGTTTCGCCGCACTTGACGCGCGTTTGAAGAGCCCCTGAGGCAGCCGATGCATCGAGCCGTCGCGGTTGTCGTCGACAGTACCTCGGACATCGATCCCCAGCGAGCACAACCCCTTGGGATCACGGTCGTGCCCCTCTTCGTCATCTTCGGCGATCGGAGCTACCGCGACTATCTCGATCTTTCACGTGCAGACTTCTACATGAAGCTCATGACGGAGAAGGATCTCCCGACCACATCGCAGCCGACGGCCGCCATGTTCGAGGAAGCGTTTGAGGCACAGGAGGCGCAGGAGATTCTGTGCCTCACGATCTCCTCACATCTTTCGGGGACGATCAACTCCGCGCGCGTTGCCGCACAGCACGTCGCAAATCGTCGTATCGAAATCTTCGATTCACAGACAGCCGCAGGCGGCCTTGGATTGATGGCGCTTCGAGCCGCGGAGATGGCGAACGAAGGCGCGACGATCGACGGCATCCTCGAAGCGCTGGAACAGGAGCGCCGCGATCAGCGGCTCTACGCTTGCATTCCCGATCTCTCGCACTTGCGGCGGACCGGGCGGATCGGCCGAGCGCAGGCTGCCATCGGCACGCTGATGCGGATCGTACCGGTCCTTTCGCTGGAGGGGGGCGAGGTCGTCGCAAAGGCCCAGGTGCGGACCTTTTCGCGCGCGCAGGAAACGATGCTGGACCTTACGCTCGCGAGCGTGAAAGCCCCCGCGCAGGCGCGCTTCATCGTCATGCATGCGGATGCGCCCGAGTTGGCGGCAGCGACCGTCGAACGCTTGATGCAGCGGCTCGGCGGCGTGCGGCCGAGACTACTCGAGGTTTGGGAAGCCGGCCCGGTGATCGCCACGCACGGCGGCCCGGGCGCCGTCGGCGTCTGCTGCGGGTAGGGCAAAAACCCGTGCCGCTTGGTATCTACGTCCATCTTGCGTTTTGCCCATATCTTTGCCCGTATTGCGATTTTGCAAAGTGGCCGTACCGTGAGAGTGCGGCGCGGCGGTACCTCGACGCACTCGTCGCCGAGATCGATCGCGAAGCAGCAAAGCCGGCGGCAACGATCTTTTTGGGTGGGGGAACCCCGAACGCGCACGCTGCAGCAACGCTCTCAGGGCTGATTGCAGGACTGTGCGCGCGTTTTCCCGCGCCTGCCGGCGCGGAACAGGAGATCACGATCGAGCTGAATCCGGAGTTAGTGCACCCGGGCGATTGCGAGGTGTATCGCGGTGCGGGTGTGACCCGTCTGTCCATCGGCGCTCAATCCTTCGACGAGCGCGAGGTTCGCATGCTCGGTCGTCGCCACCGTGCAGCCGAGGTTGAGCTTGCGATCCGTCGCGCACGCGAAGCGCGTATCGGCTCCGTGAGCCTCGACCTCATGTTCGCGGTCCCCGAACAGACGCTGCAATCGTGGCGTGCGTCGCTCGAGCATGCGATCGCGCTCGACGTCGATCACGTCTCGGCGTACGGTCTGACGATCGAGGCAGGGACGCCGTATGCCGAATTACGTGAACGCGAGCCTCGGCGCTTTCCGGGCGATGAAGCCGAGGCGGAGATGTATGAGATCGCCATCGACGTTCTGGGTGCGGCAGGCTACGAACAGTATGAGATCAGCAACTTCGCGCGTCCCGGGCATCGCTGCGCGCACAACGAGAACTACTGGAGTAACGGCGAGTACCTCGGCTTCGGGGTCGGCGCTGCTTCATACCGCGGCGGCGAGCGCTCGACGCACACGCGCTTGCTCGATCGATATATCGATGCGGCGCTCTCGGGCGTGCCGATTCCAGGCGAGAGCGAGCGGCTGGAAGGAGCGCGCCGGGCGGGGGAAGCGATCATGCTGGCGTTGCGCACGGCGCAAGGGGTCCGCCTGCACGCCTTCAAAGAGCGGTATGGGATCGATATGCTCGAAAGCTATGGACCGGTCATCGCGGAGTACGGGCAACTGGGCTTGCTGGAGCGCGGCGAGGACGCCGTGCGTCTGACGCGCCGGGGCAGGTTTCTCGCCAACGACGTATGCGGAGCGTTCCTATCATTCGCGTAGGAGAGCGTCCGCACATCATCCTGCGGATGGTTTTCGGCCTGCTCTTTGCGGTTGTTGGATTCCTGATCGGGCGCGAAGCCTATGTGAATATATTTGCCTTGCACTTTGCAAGCGAGTGGGCGCAGATTGCGTTCCTGGTGCTCTCGCCGGTGGTCGGCGCGCTGCTGGGCGTCCTTATCGCTCCGCTCGCCCAGGGGTTATTCGAAGAACAGCTCACCTCGGTCGAGGATTCGATCGAACGGCTCGCGCCTTCGGAATTGGCGGGTGGCGCCATCGGCCTGGTTGTGGGCCTGGTGATCGCGTACCTCATCAAGAGCATCCTCTTTGAGTTCATCACGGTCGCGGGCCACACCGGAAGCTACGTCGCCATCCTCGTTTATCTCATCGTCGCGATCTTCGCGGCATATCTCGGAGCGCGCGTCGGTGCGAAGATGCGCATCCTGCCGATGCCGCTTGCCGCGGCAACCGGATCGTCGCTCGCCAAGGTGGTCGATACCTCCGTGATCGTCGATGGACGCATCGTGGAGATCGTGGAGAGCGGGTTTCTCGAAGGAACGCTCGTCGTTCCCCGATTCGTGTTGCGCGAACTGCAGACGATTGCCGACTCGGCCGACCCGTTGAAGCGCACGCGCGGTCGCCGCGGACTGGAAATCCTGGGAAGGTTGCAGGAGCTTTCCGCGATCGAGATCGGCGAACGCGATTACGACGACCTTCCATCGGGGAACGTGGATGCGAAGCTCGTGCGCTTCGCGCGGGAGTTGGGTGCTCGCCTGCTTACCAACGACTACAATCTCAATCGCGTGGCGCATCTGGAGGGCGTCGCGGTGCTGAACATCAACGAGTTGGCGAATGCGGTGAAGGCCGTTGTTCTGCCGGGGGAGGAGATGCGCGTCACCGTGGTGCGGGAAGGGAAGGAGGCGCACCAGGGTGTCGCCTATCTGGATGACGGAACGATGATCGTTGTGGAGCACGGCAGGCCTCTGATGGGTGAAAGCGTCGACGTCGTCGTCACCTCGGTGCTGCAAACCGTCGCGGGGCGCATGATCTTCGCGCGTCCGAAGACATGATACGCTGGGCAGCCGTTATTGCAGCGGCGGGTCGCGGCGAACGATTTGGGCAGCCGAAGCAGTTCGTCGAGATCGCCGGATCGCCGATGCTCGCCTGGTCGATCCGTGCCTTCGCGTCGATGCGTGAGATCGGTGAAATCGTCGTCGCGACCGAACCCGGCTTGGTTGCCCGAGCCGAAGCGACGTTGTCGGAATTGGCACCTGATCGCGCGGTGCTCGCGATCGTCGGCGGCGGAACGCGACAGGAATCGGTGCGCCGCGGCATCGCCGCGCTTGGCGATCGCGTGGACGCGGTGCTCGTGCATGACGGCGCGCGTCCGCTCGTGCGCGCCCAGAACGTGCGCGTCGGCATGCGCGAAGTGCGTCCGGGGCGCGGCGCGGTGCTCGCGACGCCGGTCGTCGATACGATCAAGGTGGTCGACCCTGCGACGATGCGCGTGGAGCGGACGTTCGACCGCACCACGCTGTGGGCGGCGCAGACGCCGCAGTTCGCAATGCTCGCGGATTTTCGCCGTGCCTATGCGACGGCGGAAGCGGCGACCGACGACACGACATTACTCGAGCGCATCGGCGTCGAGGTCGTCGTCGTGCCGTCGCGTCATGCGAACTTCAAGGTGACGAGTCCCGAAGACGTCGCGCCGGCGGAACTCCTATTGCGCGAACGGTTACAGAGTGCGCTTCCGGAAACCGGGTCGGTGCTCGTGGAGGTATTCGCGGGGCTGGAGGTCGTCGAGGCGATCTGCCGCGAGATCGAAGCACATGGTGGTCGCATCGACGCCATCGAGCGCGACCTGCCGCGCGGCGCCGTGGTACGGGCGTACATCGACGCTGATCGCCTACGGGACTTCGAGGTGTCCTTCGTACCGCTCGCTGACGGCAGCGCGACGCTCACGGTTCACGACGTCGCATGATTCGTGTCGGTCATGGATTCGATGCGCATCGCCTCGCGGAAGGGCGGCGCCTAATCCTCGGAGGCGTGGCAATTCCATTCGAAAAGGGCACGCTTGGACACTCCGATGCCGACGTGCTCGCGCACGCACTCGCGGATGCCATGCTCGGGGCAACGGCGCTCGGAGATCTGGGAGGACGATTTCCCGATAGCGATCCGAAATGGAAAGATGCGGATTCGATGCTGCTGCTCGAACGCTGCGCGCGCGAAGTGCACGATGCGGGGTACGCCGTCGTGAACGTCGACGCCACGATCGTGCTCCAGCGTCCCCGGCTCGCGCCGCACATCGAAAGGATGCGCCGAAACATCGCGCAGCGGCTCGGCGTCGCGATGGACCGCGTGTCGGTCAAGGCGAAGACGAGCGAAGAGATGGGGTATACCGGGGACGGAACCGGCATCGCCGCCTATGCCGTCGTGCTGGTTGAAACCACCGATAGTTGACGCGCCGGGTTAGACTACAAGAAGCATGGGAGCATTCGCCACGATCCGCGCCGATCTGCACGCCGCGCTGGCGCGGGATCCCGCTGCGCGCGGTGCGCTTGACGTCATTCTTTCCTATTCCGGTTTTCACGCGCTCGTCGCGCACCGCGCCATCCACGCGCTTTATCGCACGCGTCTGCCGCTGCTGCCGCGTTTTCTCTCCACGGTCGTGCGCTTTCTGACCGGGGTGGAGATTCATCCCGCGGCGAGCATCGGTAGCGGCGTCTTCATCGATCATGGGATGGGCGTCGTCATCGGCGAGACGGCCGAAGTCGGCAATGATTGCACGATCTACCAAAACGTCACGCTCGGCGGCACGGCGTTGGCGCGGGGAAAACGCCATCCGACGCTCGGCAGCAACGTGATCGTGGGCGTGGGTGCCATCGTGCTCGGTGCCGTGCGCATCGGCGATAACGCGCGTATCGGCGGAGGCTCGGTCGTCGTGAAAGACGTGCCTGCGAATGCGACCGCCGTGGGCGTACCGGCGCGCATCGTCATGCAGGACGGCAAGCCGACCAAGGCAGGCGATGCGGAAACCTGGTCCTGGGTGATCTAGGCTGCTCGTGGGCATGCTGAAGCTCTATAACACTCGGACGCGAACCGTCGAGCCGTTCGAACCGCTGCGGGGAAACGACGTACGGATATACGTCTGCGGATTGACGCCGTCCGCGCAAGCCCATCTCGGCCACGCCCGTTCGTTCTTGTTTTTCGACGTTCTGCGCCGCTATCTCGAGCACAAGGGTTACGACGTCACCTACGTGCAGAACGTCACCGACATCGACGATCGCAGCATCGCGGCGGCACGCGAGGAGAACGCAACGTATCGCGAGATCATCGACCGGCATTATGCGGCCTTCAAGGCGGCGATGCGGAGGTTCGACGTACGGGAACCCGACGTCGAACCGTACGCGACCGCCTATATCCCGCAAATTCAATCGATGATCCGCGAATTGCTCGAACGCGGCCACGCCTACGTCGCGCAAGACGGGATCTACTATGCGGTGAAGACGTTCGCGCGCTACGGTTCCCTGAGCCGGCGCAACGTGGACGAGCTCGAGGCGGGAGCGCGCGTAGAGGTCGGCGAGCACAAGCACGACCCCCTAGACTTCGCGTTGTGGAAGTTCGCCAAACCCGCGGAGCCCTCGTGGGCGTTTGAGCCGTATGCTGCCGGCCGGCCGGGCTGGCATATCGAGTGCTCGGCGATGTCGCGAACGCTTCTCGACCCGCCGGGAAACGGCTTCGACATCCACGGTGGCGGCGCGGACTTGATCTTTCCGCATCACGAGAACGAGATCGCGCAGAGCGAGCCGCTGATGCCGCACCCGCCGATGTCGAACTTCTGGGTGCACGGCGGTTTGCTGCTCTTCGACAGCCGAAAAATGTCGAAGTCGCTCGGCAATTTCGAGCCGTTGAGCGCCGTCGTCGAACGTCACGATCCACAAGCCCTCCGCCTGCTCTTCCTGCGCACCGGCTACCGAAAAGTGATGAACTTCACGGAAGAATCCATAAGTAGTGCCAGTGCCGATCTCGAAAGCCTGCGATCGCGCTATCGCGCACTATCAGGTGGCGAGAGACTCGCGAAGACATTCGGCGGGCTGCTGCTAAAGAGCGTCGAGGCTGCACTTGACGACGACATGAACACGGCCGTAGCGCTCGCGGCTGTTCTCAAAGAACCGTGCGCTCTCGATGAGTTTGTAACCGCGCTACGAATTCTCGGGCTCGAACCGAACGCGGCGTGGCTCGAAGAAGCCGAAGCGAAGCTGTCGCAGGATTTTATCCCGCGACTCGAAGCTACTCTGGCCCCTTCGACTTCGGCGCTTCGCGCCTACGCTCAGGATGACAAAGAGAGCGGCTTCGATGGGGTCGGTGCCGAGGAGGCAATAGCGCGTGTCATTTCTTGGCGCACGAAGGCCAGAGCGAGTAAGGATTGGACCGCCTCCGACCGACTGCGCGACGCGCTCGCGGCCTGCGGTATCACGCTTCACGACGGCAAGGATGGAACGACGTGGAGCGTCGCAGAGTAGGCCGGGCTCGGCATGGCCGTGCGCCGGCGCTCGACTTCGACGACGTCGTCTACGGCATCCACGCCGTCGAGGAAGCGCTCGCCGCGGGCGAGGCGCTACGCACGCTGCACGTCGCCCGCGATCGGAAGAAGGATGCACCGCTGCGCAATCTGCTCGAACGTGCGCGCGAGCACAATATCGCGGTGCGATTCGAAGACCGTGGATTCTTCGCGAGGCTTCCGTTCAAGGCTCATCAAGGCATCGTCGCGATAGCGCCGCCGTTTGCGTACGCCGGGTTGTTCGACCTTCTGCGAAAGCGCCGCGAGGCCCCGGCGCTGTACGTGATCTTGGATCATCTCACGGACCCGCATAACGTCGGAGCGATTCTGCGGACTGCCGAGTGCGCCGGTGCCGATGCCGTCATTCTCCCGGAGCGCCGCTCCGCCGGCATCAACGCAACGGTGCGCAAGGCGGCCGCCGGGGCAGCGGCTCGCCTCCCCGTCGCGCGGGTCGTGAACGTCGCCGAGACGATCCGGCGGCTCAAGGATGAGGGCATTCGCGTCGTCGGTGCCGACGCGGGCGCCCCGTCGAGCATGGTGGAGGCGGATCTGAACGGCGATCTGGCTCTGGTCATCGGTGCCGAGGGAAGCGGCCTTGCCCCGCTGGTCAAGCGGGAGTGCGACGAGTTGGTTCGGATCCCGATCAGAGGGCAGTTGGGCTCCCTGAATGCCTCCGTCGCGGCCGGGGTGCTCCTCTACGAGGTGCTCCGCCGGCGGGGCAGTTCGCCTTGACGGAGGGAGGGGCGTCCTTCTATACTTGAGCGGACGCGCCGCGTCCGTTAGGCCCCGGCCCAGGTTTTTGCGGCACGTCCTCCCACGAGGCAACAGAGAATCATGGCTACGACCCATCCCGCGTCGGATGGACTCGACTATCAGCAGCGGGTCGACGAGGACCTCGTCGCGATCGCAAAGACCGGCGACAACCTCGCGATGGAATACCTGCTCAACAAGTACAAGAACTTCGTCCGGATCAAGGCTAAGAGCTACTTCCTGATCGGCGCCGACCGCGAGGACATCATCCAAGAAGGGATGATCGGCCTTTACAAGGCGGTGCGCGACTTCAAGGCGGATAAGCTGTCGAGCTTTCGAGCCTTTGCGGAGTTGTGCATTACCCGCCAGATCATCACGGCGATCAAGACCGCGACGCGGCAAAAGCATATCCCGCTCAACCAGTACATCTCGCTGAACAAGCCGATCTACGACGAGGACAGCGAGCGCACCCTGCTCGACGTGATGGCGTCGCAAAAGACGTCGGACCCCGAGGAGCTGGTCGTGACGCAGGAGGTTTCCGACGATATCCGTCAGCGGATTCGTCAGAATCTCTCGGAGCTCGAATCGCAGGTGTTGGAATCGTACCTGGAGGGCAAGAGCTATCAGGAGATGGCACGCGACCTCGGCCGCCACGTCAAGTCGATCGACAACGCGCTACAGCGCGTCAAGCGAAAGATCGAGAAGAACCTGGCCGAGTTCGAATTCCAGTAACCGACGGCTAGGCGAGGCGGTCCATGATGCGTTGCAGGATTGTTTCGCGTTCTTGCGTCGGATCGACGGCAAACGTCTCCATCTCACCGCCTTTGCCGATCGGCAGGATCGTCACCGTGACCAGGCCCGTCGCGCAGATGTCCTGACATCCGGTGGCGACGACGCGAACGCGTTTGCCGAGGCCCGCTTCCTTGCAACGCGTCTTCAACCAATCGCGCAGTTGAAAATCGCCGATGCGCTCTGCGATCCACGGCGTCTCCTCGGGGATGCGCTTCTTGTAGCACTTTTCGCAGACGAGCGCGGCACCGGATTCGCGCCACGGCAGGCTGACGGCCTTCATCGGCGAGGCCTTCGCCGCAGCCGACGCCGTGGCTTCTAAAGGAGCAACATTTGATCCGTTGAATTTGCAGCAGTTCGCCGACGTGGCCGAGTGGTTGAAGGCGCGACATTTGTAATGTCGACCGAAAGGCGTCGCTGGTTCGAATCCAGCCGTCGGCTCTCGTTGCTTCGAATCGATCCCGCGCCTAGCGCACGGCGATGTGGGCGGCGCGCCTCGAGTGAGGTTTTGAATAGGGAAGATGGACGCCCATCCATGCAATCAGATGCGTGAGGCGAGCGCGCCCGCTCGGGGTGCGGACGCGGTCGTAGAGCCCCTCCAGTGCGAGGGCCATGTGCGGCAGCCACGTATCCCGCGGATATTTGCTTCCCCAGTCTTCGATCGCGTTCTCGAGCCAATGGCATGCAGCCAGCTGCGAGGAGGCGCGGCGCGGGTTTCCGGCGATTCTCAGATACTCGGTTTGCAAACCATTGCGGATCCCCAGTATGCTCATCTTCATGCGACCGAAATATTCGTCGGCCGGAGCGAGGCCCGCATGCGGCTGTGCGCGCAACGGGGACGTGCACGCAATGACGAGGATGATGCCGGCAAGCAAGCGGTACAGCGAAAAAACTCCAACGGGCAATCGCATCCTGAAGGACTACTCGATGCAGCCATTCGATAGGCAGCGCTTTTGCGCCTCTGCGCGTCGCTGCAGGGCTGCCAAAGCAGGGCGACGTACCCTTGCCAGTCCTTTTTCGATACGGGTATTGTCAAGAAAATACGCACCGAGGGTAGGTGGCCGAGTGGTTAATGGCACCAGACTGTAAATCTGGCGCGCGAAAGCGCTACGCTGGTTCGAATCCAGCCCTGCCCACCATTGCGGGCGTTGCATAGTGGTAATGCCTCAGCCTTCCAAGCTGATGTCGCGGGTTCGATTCCCGCCGCCCGCTCCAGGAAAATCCCGTGAGATCAGGCTAAGCTCGTCAGCCGGCGTACCAGCATCGAACTCGTGGAGGATCGCTACGATCTGCGCTTCCGAAAATCGACTCTTGCGCATGGGGATCTCCTTCATGGCCGTCTTAGGCCGGAAATCCACAGTTATCCTTGGCTCCCGATTCAGGGCCGAGCCCACCGTCTAGGCGCGTTTCGCGCGCCCGAGGCGTTCGTCGATCGCAGCGACGGCCCGCGATTCCGAGACGGAAGAACTGTTCGACTATGCGGACGCCGTAATAGGGCGCGACGGGCGCCACGCCCACCCTCCGGGTGACAGAATCTTTACGGACGCGCGATGGACGGCTTCCCGCTCGCTTGATATACAGGAAGACGGGGTAGCCGCAAATGAAGTCGCACTGGTTCTACAAAATGCGCCGTGACGCCACCCGCGTCGGCAGGCTTGGCGTCGCACTCGTGTTGTTAAGCGCGATGCTCGCGCCTCATACCGCTACGGCGCAGACCTCTGACGGGATGTCAACCTACTCAGTGATAGCGCCATCGCTCGCCTTTGTTATCGCGAAGGACGGCAAGCACATCGCCACCGGGACCGCGTTCTGCATAGGTAACCGGGATGGCGACGCTTATTTCCTCACCAACCGGCACGTCATAGCCACCGACAGCGCACCCGCCATGGTCATGGGTTCTGATCCGAGCAGCTTGTCGCGCGGCCAGGTCGTACGCGTCTCCACGATGGATGCCGCTGTCGTCGCCGTGGATAGCGCGACCTGTAGTCCGCTCAAACTTTCTACGTCGCCCCCGCCCGTCGGCACAAGGATCGCAATCGCCGGCTACCCCTACTTCCAGCTTGTCATGAGCGAAGGTAATCTCCGCGACCTGGCTCCGTCGTTTCACGAAGGCAGCGTCAGCGGCATGGACGTTTCCGCCGAATTCATCGAATACGACGCGCAGACGGACCACGGAAACAGTGGAAGCCCATTAGTCGATGCCCAGTCAGGCATCGTCTACGGACTCGTGATGGGCGTGAATACCGGCAAGACAGGCGCGCTACAGAACAACATTGCTATCAGCGTAAACGCCCTCCAGACGTTCCTCGTTAATGCGCACGCGAATGTTAGCTTTGCGGCGGCCCCAGCGCCAGCCGCTGCGGCAATGCCCATGTCTCCGCAGAGTCCCATAGCCGCTGCGGTCGATTCCCACTGCGGGGCCGGAACCTCTGCGCAGATCGTGGTACTTGCGGTGAGATCGCAGTCTGAACTCAATGCAAGCGACAACGCGAACGCCACCGCGGACGCGCAGCGCACCGTCGAAGTTGCAAGCCAGTGCGCGTTTGCTCTCCCGGCGATCTGCACCGTTTAGGACTGCGATGACGCGGCTCGCTACATGCTCGAAGGCATCGAACTCGCGACACAGCAGATTCTTCGCGTAGCTGCCGTGCGCGCAGCGGCTAACACGGTTACCGCAGACGGTGTCAACGCTCTGCGAAACGAGGTCGCCACGGCGCTCGACCTGTGCCAGTCGTCGAACGCCATGAGCCAGTCGCCCCCGTATGTTGGCTGGCGCAGCACCATCACCGGCTCTGTGCAGCTGGCGGAAAATGTTTCTTCCGCTCCCCAATTCCAGGGTGACTTCGACCTCGCGGCGCTGAACGCATGCGCGCAGAGGCTCGGTCTTGCCTCCCGTTAGCTGCAGGGTGCAACCGAACGGAAGTGAAGGCCAAAGCGTGAAACCACGGTCCTACGACGGGCCACATATAGAGGTCAGCGGCTACGCAGCTGACGTACGATCCAAGCTCTCCCGGCGAGGTAATCTGTTCGGCATCACACTTGTATGCTTTACCATGTTGTCGCTCGTTGACGGATGCACGCCAAAGGCGCAAGCGCCGTCGCTGGACATGCGCGTACGTCACAACGAAGTGCACATATGGATTCAGCAGGATGCTGAGATGGGTGATCCCATCATCGGGCGGGCGATCGAAAGCGGTGCGCCTGACGCCGGGACGTTCAGACAAACGATTCGTCACCTGACGTTGTCCCTGATAGGTGATGAGGAGAATTGGGGGCTAGCGGAGCCGCATTCTTGCCTGGCGACGTTGACGTCCAATACGAGCAGCGGTGTCGGCACCGTACCGGACGATGGCATCCCCGATTCGCCGGGAGAAGATGGACCCGTTGAGCACGCGAGCGTGATCCCGTGCACCGAAGCACCGTGGTCAACGCTGGTCGAGTGGCCCGACCGTTCTATTCTTTTGCTCGGTCACGTTTCGTTCGCAGCCAATGCGACGGCGTCCGTAGGTTCAGAAAACGGTATCGACGACGCAAAACCTCTTGCTCGTTTTCGCATAGACGTCATTCTGGCCATGCCAACGACGGCGAAACTCGACTGGAGCGTGATGCTCGCACCACAGCCGCCGCTTTTGCAGCGCGCCAATTCAGGATGTTACTCCGAGCTAGCGCGCCGGTCGCCGGACTACCGTGCTGCAGTTGACGATTGCCACGTTACCGCCGCGACGTTCTTGTACATGGCTGCGAACCCGCACGATGCCGAAACTCCAGATGACATCGGAGGCTTTTATATTCACTCCGCTCTTGCGTCGATGTTCCAGGGAGTCGCATTGTATAGTATCGGAGAACAGCAACGAGGGCACCTTGAGTTCGATGAGGGCCGAAGCTTGCTGACGAATATCGCGACTATTCCTGGATGTCCACGCTGCCAGCGTCTGGCACAGCTCTTGCTTGCGTTGGGCTGGCCACCGCCGCGGCGGCTACCGACGGCCAGCGATTGCCGTCGTTTGTCGGGAGGGGAACGCACTCGCGCTTTCTGCGCCGCACTATGAAAACGGGTCGCTGGCGTGAACCGTTGTACGTTGTGCTCGCGCTGTTGCTATGCACGATCGTATTTCAGCTGTTCTTCCGCTATCAGTACGTTCGCGTGACGCCATACACGGTGCTGCGAGTGGATCGATTGACGCAGCGTTCCTGCACGTTCACCGTTAAAGCGACATCTCCCTTGGAGTGCGGATACACACCGACGCAGGAACCGACTGTTCCGCCGCGGTTTATGTTCCCGTAAAAAGGAAAAATCGCAGGAAACCGCTACGATAAAATGCGGGAAAGAATCGTACCGCCTTAATAGTACGAGTGCGAGGGGTGACGTACCCATCTCGGGCCTGAGGTCCACAAAGTAGCGAGCGTAAGACCAGGCACCGCGAAGCGGTTCCCTAATGAAACATGGCGTGCGACGAGCCCGAAATCTACTTCGGTCGCAGCGGTGGCCACGGTATTGCGATACGCGATGCCCAAGAACGCGTCCCAGTACCCTCATAGCGAAGGGCCAGGGAACCTCTGAAGAAGTAGCGGAGGTCTCGCTTCTAGGGAAGGCCTGATTTAGTCGCGCCGTTGTTTCTTTTGTCATCCTGAGCGTAGCGAACGCAGGGAGCGAAGTCGAAGGACCGACGTGAGGCCGTGCATCGCGAGCGTGGCGTGGTGGAAAAACAAGCGCGGCGCTGTTATAATTCGTTGCATGAAATGTGAAGAGTAGCTATCGTTTGCAACCGCCGGATTCGATCGGTTCGCGCACCACGCGGCGCGCGACTTTCTTGGCGGAGATGGACCGCGTCGTGCCGTGGGACCGCTTGCGCGCGGTCGTGGAGCGGCACTATCCGACCGGTGAAGGCGGGCGACCGGCCGTCGCACTCGAACGCATGTTGCGGATTTATTTCTTGCAGCAATGGTTCAATCTCGGGGATCCGACGGTGGAGGAGGCGCTCTACGATAGCCGCGCCATGGGGGCGTTCGCTAAGATCGACCTCGGTCGCGAGCCGGTTCCCGATGAGACCACTATCTGCAAGTTTCGGGCCCGGCCCTGCTCGCGGAAGTGAATGCACGCGATAATAGGTTTTCACCGAGCCGCTGCTTTGCTGTACGCGCACCGTTGCTTCCGCACGCGCCGCCGGAGGGAGGCTAACGAAGGCGGCGGAAAGCGCGCAGGCCGCGAGCGAGAGTGTTCGAAAATGCATGGCCGCATCATCGCGAAAAACCGTGAAGTTCGTGGGAAGTTCACAAAGTCTTCGCAAGTGCGCGCTAGTGTTGGGTTGCTAGAGTCGAAGGTCCGGTCACGAGCAACACGCCAAGCACCGCGAATCGGTGTCGGCCGGCAACCCGATCCTCGCTTCGAGGCTACACTGCCAATGTCAGGAGTAGCCTCTTCGTTTTTGCCCGTGACCTCGCTCGCCTTTGGTGCCTTACGTGGTTTCGGAATACGCTACCCCCCGCGCTCCTAGGACCCGAGTTCGCAGCCGGAGTATCCCTCCGGGACGCGTCAGCGCTGCCGTCGTAGCTCAGTGGTAGAGCACGTCCTTGGTAAGGACGAGGCCACGGGTTCAATCCCCGTCGACGGCTCCATATTCTTCCAGGCACCGGCAGGTTCTCGAGCGAGCGTATCCGAGAAACCGGCATGGAAATCAAACCAACCTATCTCGGCACGATGATCTCGCTTGCGACCATCGCCTTCGGCCTCGTTGCCGCGGGTGCGTGGAATAAGTTCATCGGCGATCTCTTTGCGATCTTTCTCAAGCCCGGGGGTAGCGTGATCGCGGAACTGGGCTATGCGGTCGTCATAACGATTGTTGCGATCGTCGTCGTGCAGAGCCTCGGGAAGCTTGCGGAAAAAGAAGCCGAGATCGGCCCCAAGACGGTCTTTCGCCGCAAAGAGTGACTACACAGAGCCGGCGAGATAGTGAGTGAACCAGGCGGCGGCGAGATCAGCGACGCGCTCGAGTGCCCCCGGTTCCTCGAAGAGATGCGTCGCGCCGGGAACGATCGCCAGTTCCGTGTGAGCGCGCATCGATGCTTGCGCTCGGCGGTTCAGCGCGATAACTTCCGTATCGTTCCCGCCGACGATCAGCAGCGTCGGAGCCGAGACGTTCCCAAGCGCGTCGCCCGCGAGATCCGGCCGGCCTCCACGCGAGACGACCGCGGAAATCCATTGCGGGCGCTCTGCGGCGGCAATCAGGGCGGCCGCTGCGCCGGTGCTCGCACCAAAGTAGCCGATCGGAAGCGGCTTGCCGGCGAAGCGCTCGCGCAATTGCTCCGTCGCCACGATCAGACGTTGCGCGAGCCGTGGGATGTCGAAGCGGAACTCGGCCGTGAATCGATCGACGCGCTCTTCGCGTTGCGTGAGCAGATCGGTGAGCAACGTCGCATATCCGGCCTCGCCCAAACGATCCGCCACCAAACGATTGCGCGGGCTGAAGCGGCTGCTACCGCTGCCATGCGCGAAGATGACGAGGCCGGCGGCATCAAGGGGAACGCAGAGCGTGGCGCCGAGATCCTCCGCTGCGCCGGCGAGCCGGATGCGTTCCTCGCTGATGATGGAGCGAGTTTGAGCGTTCACACGCCGCTCGGGTAGGCTTCCGGCGGCTCGCCCTCGATCCAGCGAGCACTGCGCTCGAGCGGCTCGACGGCGCGCGTCACGTCGAAGTGATAGAGCGCGTCGAACTGGTTGATGATGTTCGCCGTAAAATAATGGCTCTGCAACTCGGTCTCCGGACGATAGATGACGCCGATGGCCCGTTCGCGGGCCCGCGCAGGCAATCCGGCGAGGTCGGGGCGGTTCGTCCGCAACGGCACCCAAAAATGCGGCGCGATCGTGTGGAAGAGATACTCGTAGCTGTCGCCGCGCGCAGGCCGAACGTTTTTGCGCTCCTCGGGGGCGTGCCAATCCGATGCCGCCGTGACGGTTCCCGTATAAGTCGTGAAGCCGATCGAGAAGGCATCGGTGCCGTAGCGCTGTTTCAGCAATGCGCCGATGTTCGTCTCGTCCCGCAGCGACATCGACGTTGCGCGCGCGTCGCCGACGTGAGAGTTGTGCGCCCAGACGATTGCCTTCACGGGGCTTCCGTGTCGGGAAAGATGCCGTATCAAGCGCTCGAGCGTCTCGACCATGTGCGAATCGCGCAGGTTCCACGTCGAGACCGAATCGTCGAGCATCGCCCCGTAGTAACGCTCCGCATTCGCGACGATGCGCGCATTTTGCTCGGCGTAGAAGTATTGATCCTCCGCGACTTGGCCGTCGAGACGCGCGTAACGCGAGGCTTGGAGCTGAATCTCTTTGAGCTGCGCGAGCACGTCCTGCCGGCAGGATGGGTGCAGGCCGTACCCCGTCGCGCTGCCGTAGGCTTCCGGATGCTGCTCGAACGGCTCCAGACACTCGTATCGCTTGCGCGCGCGAAGCGCCGCCTGTGGATCCACCTGCCCGAGGTACTTCAGGACGGCGTCGATGGAGGCGTACATGCTGTAGAGGTCGAGCCCGTAGAAGCCGCATTTCGGCCCGTGCGGCGCGCGATCGTTGTGCTCGCGCAGCCAACTGATGAAATCGAGCACCTCGGCATTGCGCCACATCCAGGTTGGGAAACGCGTGAAGCCGCCGAGGGATTCGACCGCCTCGCCATCGTCGTGCGTACCCCGGACGTAGCGGTTTACGCGATATGCATCGGGCCAATCGCCTTCGATGCAGACCGCGGTGAAGCCGTGCTCGGCGATCAGCCGCTTGGTGATTTCGGCGCGCGTTCGGTAAAATTCATGCGTTCCGTGCGAGGCCTCGCCGATCAGCACGATCGGCGCATCGGCAAGCATCGCGAAGAGCCCGTCGTCGTCGTGCGCGCCTCCGGCGAGCGGGACGATCGCATGCGCGAGGTCCGCGATTACGCGGCTTTCCATCGCTTCGCTTCCAGGGCGGCAGCATCGCCGAGCAGACGGCGCACCTCATCGTCGCCGGTCTGCCCGAAGTTCTCGTAGTGCATGCCGACGGCGCCGAAATATTCGGGCTGGTAGGGGCAAACGACGCGGTCGGCGACGGCGCGAAGTCCCGCGCACGCCTCTTGCGAACCCACCGGGACCGCGACGACGATCGCTGCCGGCTGGTGCGTTCGCACGGCCGCAACGGCGGCGAGCATGGTAGAACCCGTCGCGAGGCCGTCGTCGACGAGAATGACGCTCTTGTTTGCGATCTGCGGCTCCGGGCGCCCGTCCCGATAGGCGGTTTCCCTCCGGCGCAGCTCGGCGAGTTCGCGCTCGACGGTTGCGCTCACGCCCGTGCTGGGGATATGCAGCGTGGCGATCAACTCGCGATCGAGGACGCAGCTTCCATCAGCGGCCAGCGCTCCCATCGCGAGCTCCTCGTGTCCGGGAACGCCGAGCTTTCGAACCGCGTAGACGTCGAGCGGCAGGTGCAGCCGGCGGGCGACCTCATACGCGACCGGAACACCACCGCGGGGAAGGGCGAGCACGAGCCCATCCGGGCGATCGGCATATGCGACGAGTTCCTCGGCGAGGGCTTGCCCGGCTTCGCGCCGGCCGCGATAGCGAAATCCCACCATCTCCTGGCTAGTTTCCCTCGAAACCGAGAAATCACGATGAAGAAGCCGGGAAGGCGTGCGCGGCCGTCGCGATTTCGGGCTTGCGTTGCACCGGCGGTCCGAGAATGTGCTGCAGTTCGTCGGAGCCGATGGTTTCCTCGCGTAGTAGTGCCTGCGCGAGGGCATCGAGACGATCTCGCGCTTCCGTTAGGCTCCGGCGCACGAGATCGTGTGCTTCGTCGAGCAATCGCGCGACATCGGCGTCGATGCGTGCGGCGGTGGCTTCGCTGTAGTCTCGTCCTTGCGCCATCTCGTATCCGAGAAACGGTTGTTGCTCGTCGGTTTTGAAGGCGAGCAATCCGATTTCGCCCATGCCCCAGCGCGTTACCATCCGGCGCGCGAGGCTCGTCGCTTCGACGAGATCGTTTTCCGCGCCGGTCGACACGTCGCCGAGCGCAATCTCCTCTGCCGTCCGGCCGCCCAAGAGGACGGCAAGCTTGACGTTCAGATACGCGCGGCTGAGATTGTGAAGCTCTTCGCCGGGAATCTGTTCGGTCTGCCCGAGTGCGCGGCCGCGCGGCACGATCGTCACCTTCTGTACCACATCCGCGCCGGGTGTGAGCCACGCCACCAACGCGTGCCCGGACTCGTGATATGCCACGGTGCGCCGCTCGTCCGGATTGACGAGATGCGGATGTACCGCACCGAGGCGGATCTTGTCGTGCGCCTCCTCGAAATCCGCCTGCGTGACGGCGATGTGATCGCGGCGTGCGGCGGTGAGCGCGGCTTCGTTGCTGAGATTGGCCAAGTCGGCCCCGCTGAGCCCGATCGCGCCGGCGGCGAGCTTTGCGAGATCGACATCCGGCGCGAGTTTGATCTTCCGCGTGTGGATGCGCAGAATGCCTTCCCGCCCCGGTTTGTCGGGAAGATCGATCGTGACCTGGCGATCGAATCGCCCGGGACGCAAGAGCGCGGGGTCGAGCACGTCGGGACGATTGGTCGCCGCGAGGATGATGACATCGTAGCGTTGGTCGAATCCGTCGAGTTCACCCAAGAGCTGGTTGAGCGTTTGTTCGCGCTCGTCGTTTACCGTCCCGATGCCGGCGCCGCGCCGCCGCCCGACCGCGTCCAGCTCGTCGATGAAGACGATGGCGGGCGCGGCTGCTTTGGCCTGCGAGAAAAGATCGCGAACGCGGCTGGCCCCGACGCCGACGAACATCTCGACGAACTCGGAAGCATTGAGGCTGAGGAATGGGACTTTGGCCTCGCCTGCGATTGCGCGCGCGAGCAGCGTCTTCCCGGTTCCCGGCGCGCCGACGAGAAGTACGCCGCGCGGGATGCGCGCGCCGAGGTTACGATACTTCTGCGGATGCTGTAAAAAGTCGACTTCTTCTTGAAGCTCCGCTTTCGCCTCGTCGGCACCGGCGACGTCGTTGAAGGTGACCGGCTCTTGCGTGTTCGCGTAGCGCTTCGCGCGCATGCGCCCGAAGCCGCTCATCAGCCCCGCTTGACCGCGCCCCATCGCGGAAAGCATCCAGATGAAGACCCCAAAGAGCAACAATGCGGGCAGCCAGCTTGCGAGCAATTGAAGGAACCACGGTATCGAGGGCGAGGCGACGTCCACGACCACGCGATGCGATTCGAGCAGTTGCATGAGCGCGGCATCGCCGACGGTTGCGGGGAACGTCGTTTGAAACGACGAGGTCGGGGGCTGTGGCGACGCGACCGGGGCGGGCGACGAGATGCCGTTCACGCGCTTGGCTTCGGAGACTGGCTCCGCGAACGGTTTCACGAAGGCGCCGGTGATCTGATCGCCGACGATGTGAACCGCAGAGATGTTGCCGGCACGCACCTGCCCGACGAACGTGGAGTACGGAATCGTCGCCGGCGTTCCAGTCCGAGGCCCGAAGAAGATAATGAAGTTCCAGATCAGCAATATCCCGAACAAAACCCACCAGAACCATCCCTGCTGCGGTTTGGGAACGGGTGGTTTTTTGTCAGATCCCGGAGGCCGTTGCTCCGGGGCTTGCTGCGCCATTAATCAACATTCGGCGCGCGCGCCGTCACGCACTTCCGACCAATGTCTTGGCATAGGTTGCGAAGAGTTCGGCGTAGCCTGCGCAGACGGCATTCCAGGTCATCTGCCGGCCGAATGCGTAGGCGCGTTCCTGCGTGCGGGCGCGGAAGAGCGGATCGCCCAGAAAACGCTTGAGTGCGCTCGCCAGCGATCGTGAATCACGGAATTCGGCGAGCAACCCTCGCCCATCGGCGAGCAGTTCTTTCGCGTAGAGATACGGCGTCGAAACGATTGCCTTCCCGGCTCCGAGTGCATAGGCGAGCGTACCGCTCACGATTTGGACGGGATTGAGGTATGGCGTCAAGTAGACGTCGGTCGCCTGCAGGTACGCAATCAACTCGGGAAGGCTGAGGTACCGGTCGATCATCCTGACGTTCCGCTGTAGGCCGAGCGAGGTAATATGCTCCCGTAAAGAGTTTCGATATTGCTCGCCTTCGGCGCGTTTGACCATCGGATGCGTCGCACCGAGGATCAGGTAGAGTACGTCGGGATGCGATTGCGCGATCTCATGGGTTGCCGCTACGGCGTACTCCAAGCCCTTGTCTTTGCTGATCAAGCCGAACGTCGAGATCACGGCGCGGCCGCTAAGCCCCAGCGCCGCCTTAGCGGGTGCCGTATCTTGGTACGACACATCGGGAACGCCGTGGTGGATGACCGCGATCTTCTCGGGCTCCACGCCGTAGCGCTCGATCAGAAGCCTGCGTCCGGTCCGCGCGAGCACGACGATGCGCGCCGCGCTCGCGCATAGCTGCCGCGTCGTCGCCTCGAGTACGGCGCTCGGCTCGGGTAGCACCGTGTGCATCGTGAGCACGACGGGTTTGCGCAGCGCACCCATGAAATCGAGGCACCACGCTCCGTTCTCTCCGCCGAAGAGGCCGTATTCGTGCTGGATGTTGACGACGGAGCAAGGGTGACGGTTGACCAGCGCGGCGGCTGCGTAGTAGGAGTTACGTTCGACTTCGTCGATCCGCGCGATCACTTGGGACCCGTACACGTAACCGCCGGAGCCATCATCGATCGTAACGACGTCGCTGCGAGAGCCGGTGTGCGCATCGTAGCCGTCGACGATGTCCTTTGTGAACGTCGCGATGCCGCACTCGCGTGGCGGAAACGATCCGACGAAGAGTGCGGGCACGACTACTCTATCGCGTCGAGCACGCGTTTCAACCGGCGATTCGCGTCCACGGCGATCTCCTCGAGAGCCGGATTGCCGACCGTGCGCATCATGAGCGCGGCGTCGATCGTCGAAACGATCGTGCGCCCGTCGATGCGTTGGACGACGACGTTACACGGCAGAAGCAATCCGATCTGGGGTTCGATCTCGAGGGCGCGGTGCGCAAGCGGTGGGTTGCAAGCGCCGAGAATTCGATACGGGCGGAATGCCACGTCGAGCTTCTCTTGCATCGTTGCGCTCACGTCGATGTCGCAGAGAACGCCGAAGCCTTCGGCTTTCAGCGCGCCCCTGACGCGCTCGACCGCCTCCTCGAAGCCGAGCGGCGTGCTCACGACGCGACCGTAGGCGACGCTCCCCGTCGGCGGGTTGGCTGATATGTTCATGCCCCCGATCCTATCCCGGACCCGTGAAGAGCGTGAGAAGGGGGTTCCCATTTCCTGGATGCGGCGCGCCTAGAATGCTGCTCATGGATCCGACACCACTGAAGCAGACGATCGATCTTTCCTCAAAAGCCGCCATCGTTACCGGCGGAGCGATGGGCATCGGCTTCGGCATCGCGTACCGGCTCGCCGAAGCAGGCGCATCCGTCGTCGTTGCCGATCTGCAAAAGCCCGCTGCGGACGAGGCGGTGGCGAAGCTCGTCGCAAAAGGCTGGAAGGCAACTGCCGTTGGAGCCGACGTCTCCTCTCCCGAGCAAGTTTCGCACATGATCGATGCGGCGGTCAGTGCCTACGGCGGTGTCGACATTTTGGTAAACAATGCGGGGATCTACCCGACCATTCCCGTGTTGCAAATGGACGCAAGAGACTTCGAGCGCATTCTCCGCGTCAACCTCGAAGGCGCTTTCCTTTGCACGAAGGCTGCCGCGGAGCGGATGATCGAGCAAGGCAGGGGCGGCAAGATCGTCAACGTCACCTCCATAGACGCGTTGCATCCGTCGATGATCGGCCTTGCCACCTACGATGCCTCCAAACACGGGCTCTGGGGATTTACCAAGAATGTTGCGCTCGAGCTCGCACCGCACAAGATATGGATCAATGCCATCGCCCCCGGCGCCATCAACACACCCGGCACCGGCGCGGACAGTGGGAACAAGGAACTGCAAGAGATGCTGAAGCCGTTCATCGCGAGGATCCCGATGCATCGCATGGGTGAACCGGACGATATCGGAAAGGTCGCGCTCTTCCTGGCCTCCGATCTTTCTAGTTATATGACGGGTTCGCAGATCGTCGTGGACGGGGGCGTCTTGCTCGCGTAAGGGGCAAAGAGCCGTCTAAACCCGAAACGTCATAGCGTGCCGCAGGGCCTGACGACGGAGCAAGCGCGCGAGGCTCTCGCGCGAGATGGCCCAAATGAGATCGTGCCCGAGCGCAAGAGTCCGCTCCGAGAGCTTGCCCGTCAGTTTTGGGCTCCCGTTCCGTGGTTACTCGAGATCACGTGTGCGCTGGCTTTGGCGACGGGGCGCATCCTGGACGCGCTGGCGATCGGATGCCTCTTGATTTTCAATGCGCTTCTTGCCTTCGTTCAGGAACGACGATCGCGCCATGCGCTCGATTTGCTCCGCGCGAGGATCGTCGTTCATGCGAAGGTCATGCGTGACGGCCGTTGGTGCACGCTCCCCGCGCGTGAGGTCGTCCAGGGTGACGCGATCCATCTGAGCGTGGGCGACATCGTGCCGGCGGATCTTCGTCTGGATGACGGCGCGCTGCAAGTCGATCAATCCGTGCTTACCGGGGAATCCGTACCGCGCGAATGCTCGCGCGGCGATGACATCTACACGGCCTCCGCCGTGCGCCGTGGCGTGGCGAGCGGCACGGTCATCGCAACCGGAGCGCGGACACGCTTCGGGAAGACCGCCGAACTGGTGCGCGACGTCCGGGCAGTCGGCAGCGTCGAACGGCTGATCTTCGGCCTCGTGCGCTCGCTCTCCATGGTCAGCGTCGCCGTCATCATCCTCGTCGGAGTTGCGGTGTTGTCTATGCACGTCGGGCTCACGGAGATCGCGCTCTACGCGCTCGTCGTCGTGCTCGCGTCGGTTCCGGTCGCATTGCCGGCGGCTTTCACGCTTGCGACGACGCTGGGATCGCTGGCGCTTGCGCATCGGGGGGTGTTGGTGACGCGCTTGACGGCGATCGAGGATGCGGCCTCGATGGACGTGCTTTGCACCGACAAGACCGGTACGCTAACGCTCAACCAGATCAGCGTCGCACGGATACAGCCGGCAGCACCATACACCGAGGCCGACGTGCTGACATTCGCGGCCGCAGCCTCCGAAGCGTCCGGGCAGGATCCGATCGACCTCGCGATTCTCGCCGCAGCCAAGGCTCATGGGAACGGGCAATCTCTCGATGTCGAGCGCTTCGAACCATTCGATCCGCAGACGAAGCGCTCTCGCGCCACCGTGCGTCAGGCCGGCGGCTCGACGGCGGAGGTTTCGAAGGGTGCGCCGGCGGTTCTCGGCGCACGCTTTGAAGGCGTGCAAGCCCTTGCGGCTGCGGGCTATCGTGTCATCGGCGTGACGCTCGCAACCGGCGCGCAAAGCGTGGCCGTCGGCCTTCTGGGGCTCGCGGATCCCCCTCGGCCGGATGCCGCGGCACTCGTCCGCGACATTCGGAGTCGCGGGGTGACGATACGGATGCTCACCGGGGATGGAGCGGAGACGGCGCTGCACGTCGCCGCGCAAGTTGGAATACCGGCCGATGCCGTCGATGCTTCGATCTTCCCGGAGCAAAAGGTGGCGATCATCCAGCGCGAGCAAGCCGCCGGTCACGTCGTCGGTATGACGGGCGACGGCGTCAACGACGCACCGTCCCTCAAAGCGGCAAACATGGGCATTGCGGTCGCAAGCGCCACCGACGTCGCAAAGGCTGCGGCGGGCGCCATTCTCACGCGACCTGGACTCGGTGACATCCTTACGGCCATCGACGAGGGCCGTCGCATCTATCAGCGCATGCTGACCTACGTCGTTGCCAAGATCGTGAAGTATTTCGAAATCGTCCTCGTCACGAGTGCCGGATTCTTTGCCTTTGGACATTTCGTGCTCACGCCGGAGTTGATGGTCGCGCTCTTGATCCTCAACGATTTTGTTACCCTAGCGATTGCAACCGATCGCGTGTCGCAAGCGCGCGGCTTGGGTGCATGGGCACTCAACCGCTTGCTGATGGTTGCGGCGATCATCGCATTCCTCAGCGCAAGTGTGGTCGTGACGATCCTCTTCTTCGGTAAAGCGACGGCGCATCTCGATCTCTCCCAACTGCGCGGGCTGACGTTCCTCGTGATCGTCGCGACCGGTCAGGCCGTGCTTCTTGCGCTACGAGAACGAGACGCGATCGTCAGCACGCCGCCGTCGCTGTGGCTTCTCGGGGCCGCCGCATTCTCCGTCGGCACCGCATCCGCGATGGCTCTGGGCGGAATACTCATGCCGAGACTTCCGCTCGTCGTCGTCGCGCCGGCGCTCGGCGCGGTCTTCCTCTGGGGCGTGCTGCTGCTCGTCCTGAAGCTGCCGATCTATCGTTGGGCTCGCATTTCGCCTTAAGCGACGGCAGGGCCGGGCCAACTCCAGTTCTTGATTTCGGGCGGGTCATCGCCGTGCTCCCAGATATACTGATGGTGCGCGGCGAGCGTGTCTCGAATGAGTTGTTTGACGGCAGCGGCGCGGTCGCCCAAGCGCGCGATGCGGTCGATCGCGTCGCCGGCAAGATGGAAGCGGTCGATCTCGTTCCGGACCGCCATGTCGAAGGGCGTCGTGGTTGATCCCTCTTCCTTGTATCCGCGAACGTGCAGATTGTCGTGATTGTGGCGGCGATAGGTGAGCCGGTGGATGAGCCAGGGATAGCCGTGGAAGGCGAACACGATCGGCACCCTGGTCGTGAACATCGAATCGAACTCGGAATCGGAGAGGCCGTGTGGGTGCTCGCTCTGCGGTTGCAACGTCATCAGGTCGACGACGTTGACCACGCGGATTCGAAGTTCGGGGATGTGCGAGCGAAGAAAATCGACAGCGGCGAGCGTTTCGAGCGTGGGAACGTCGCCGGCGCATGCCATGACGACATCGGGCTCGGTCCCCGCGTCACTGCTCGCCCATTCCCAAACACCGGCACCCACCGTGCAATGTGCGATTGCCGCATCCATGCTCAGCCATTGCAGCTCGGGTTGTTTCCCCGCGACGATAACGTTGACGTAGTTTCGGCTGCGCAGACAGTGATCGGCGACCGAGAGCAGCGTATTCGCGTCAGGCGGCAGATAGACGCGCACGACATCGGCCTTCTTGTTGACGACGTGGTCGATGAAACCAGGGTCCTGATGGCTGAATCCGTTGTGATCCTGGCGCCATACGTGCGACGTGAGCAGGTAGTTCAGCGACGCGATCGGCCGGCGCCACGGAATCTCGCGCGTCACCTTCAGCCACTTGGCGTGCTGGTTGAACATCGAATCGACGATGTGGATGAAGGCCTCGTAGCAGGAGAAGAAGCCGTGACGCCCGGTGAGCAGGTAGCCCTCGAGCCAGCCCTGGCACTGATGCTCGCTGAGCACCTCCATCACGCGGCCGGTCGGCGAGACGTGATCGTCGGTCGGCAGAACCGTCGCCGTCGAGCATCGGTCCGTAACCTCGAAGAGCGCATCGAGTCGATTCGACGAGGTCTCGTCGGGGCCGACGACCCGAAAGCGACCATCATTGACGCGCATCACATCGCGCAGGAACGTGCCGAGCACGCGCGTCGCCTCGGCCCTCCATTGGCCGGGCGCCGTCACCGTGACCGCGTAGTCGCGAAACTCCGGCATGTCGAGATCCCGCAGCAAGAGGCCGCCGTTGGCGTGCGGATTCGCCCCCATCCGGCGCTTGCCGCGTGGCGCGAGCCCAGCGATTTCGGAGCGCAGCCGTCCATCGTGATCGAACAACTCCTCCGCTCGGTAGCTTTTCATCCACGTTTCGAGCAGGCGAAGGTGCTCGGGATTGGTGCGAGGGTCGGTCAGCGGCACTTGATGCGCGCGCCACGTACCCTCGATCGGCACACCATCGACGACCTTCGGCCCGGTCCAGCCTTTGGGTGTCTTGAGTACGAGCATCGGCCAGCGCGGGCGCTCCAGAAATCCGCTCGCCCGCGCTTCGGATTGGAAGGTACGGATCTCGACGAGGATACGCTCGAGCGTCTCTGCCATCGCCTCGTGCACCAATACGGGCTCGTGACCTTGGACGACGTGCGGTTCGTAGCCGTAGCCGCGCAACAGCGCGATCAGTTCGTCGTCGGGAATACGCGCGAGCACCGTTGGGCCCGCGATCTTGTAGCCGTTGAGATGCAAGATCGGCAGGACGGCGCCGTCGCGCACCGGGTTGAGGAATTTGTTCGAATGCCACCCGGTCGCCAGCGCCGCGGTCTCAGCCTCACCGTCGCCCACGACGCAGCACGCGATCAGGCCCGGGTTATCGAAGACCGCACCGTATGCGTGCGCGAGCGAGTAGCCCAGCTCGCCGCCTTCGTGGATCGATCCCGGGGTCTCGGGTGAGGCGTGACTCGGCACGCCGCCGGGAAAAGAGAACTGCTTGAATAGGCGTTGCATCCCGCGCGCATCCTGCGTGATGCTCGGATAGAACTCGCTGTACGTTCCCTCGAGGTACGTGTTGGCCACCACGGCCGGGCCGCCGTGCCCCGGCCCGCAGATGAAGATCATGTCGAGGTCCTGCGCCGCGATGAACCGGTTGAGATGGGCGTAGATGAAGTTGAGCCCGGGCGTCGTGCCCCAGTGGCCGAGTAGACGCGGCTTGATATGTTGGGGTCGCAAGGGCTCGCGCAGCAAAGGATTCTCCATCAAGTATATCTGGCCGACGCTGAGATAGTTCGCTGCCCGCCAATACGCGTCGATCCGCTCGAGATCGTTCACGTCGCGTCGCCACCTTGTAACGCGGTCTCGATCGCGCGCAAGAAATCGCGCGGTTCCGACGGCTTCGAGATCGCGCAGCGAACGCCGTAGATCTCCATGAATTCGCGTATGGCGGTATTTTCCGGCGTACCCGTATAGAGCGCGATCGCAACTGTGGGATCGTGCGCTCCGGCTCGCACGGTGCGGATGAACTCGGCACCTGAAAGGCCCGGCATCGAAAGGTCTACGAGCACGAGATCGAAACGGCGCTCGCCGACATACTGCAGCGCTGCCGCGCCGTCGGAGGCCTCGAAGACCGTATGTCCTGCGTGCTTTAGCAGCGTAACGACCAAGAGGCGGTTCGCGGTGTCATCGTCAGCGATGAGAATCGTTGCCATGGCCGATCAACTCCTCGATCTCCTGCCGAAGCTTCTGCGGCTCGATCGGGCGAAGGATGAACTTCGCAGCGCCCAGCTCGATTCCGCGAAGGCGATCCTTGCTTTGCCACGCCGTGGAGGAAAGAAAGACGAACGGAATGTCGTTCAACTCGGGATGTGCGCGAAGTTCCGTGATAAAGTCGAAGCCGTCGCCGGCCGGCATGTGGAGGTCGCACAGGACAATTGCGGGTCGCTGGCGTTCCATCAACTCAAGCGCCTCTGCGGCACTGCGTGCATCCATGACGCGGTAACCGAAGGGCGCGAGGGAGGCGCGGATGAGCTCCAAGTTGACTTGGAGATCGTCCACGGCGAGGACGATCGGGCCGTCATTCGGCGGTGGCGGCTGGACAAAAGACGGCCGAATGGGCGAGCCCTTGCGCAGTTCTGCCGGAAGATGCGCTTCGACCTGCTGTACGAATCGTTCGGGATCGATCGGCTTCGGGATGTAGCCGTCGAAACCGGCCTCGGTGACGCGGTCGCGGTCTCCGGTCATCGCGAGCGCCGTCACCGCGACGAGCGGTATGTGGGCAAGCTCGGAATCGGCTTTGAAACGACGCGCGAACTCGAAGCCATCGATGCCGGGCATCAAGATATCGGTAAGCACGACGGAGAAGTCGTCGTTCTTTGCGGCTTCCAACCCGGAGAGACCGTCAAGGCACGACGCGGTTTCGTATCCAAATGCTTGCAGAAGGTAGAGCATGAGATCGAGGTTCGCGCGGTTGTCCTCGATGACGAGCACGCGCACCGTCACGGTTACGAGCGCCCCGCGACCGGAAGCGACAGCGTGAAGGTGCTCCCGGCTCCAAACTCGCTCGTAAAGCTCAACCGGCTGCCAATGAGCACCGCGAGCTTCTGCGAGAGGTAGAGTCCAAGGCCTGCTCCCTCGATGCGGCGGGTGCTCGACGGGTCGAGTTGCTCGAAGGCTTGGAAGAGGCGCTCTCGGTCGTCCGCCTTGATGCCGATGCCGGTATCGGCAACGTCGACGACGACCCGCATCCCGTCGTCGGCCGTATGATTGGTGACGGCGATGGTAACCGATCCTCTTTGCGTATACTTCACGGCGTTGTTAGCGAGATTGAGCAGGATTTGCTGTAACGCCCGCCGGTCGGTCGTCACCATCGCCCTTGACTTCGGCAGCACGACCGTGAAGTCGAGTTGCTTGTCCGAGGCGAGCGAGCGCAGAGCGTCGCGCACCTCCTCGACGACGTCGTCGACGACGACCGGCTCGAAATGGAGCTCGACTTTACCTGCCTCGATCTTCGCAAGGTCGAGGATGTCGCCGATCAGGGAAAGCAAATGCCGCGCGCTTGTTTGAACGATGCGCAACTGTTTCTCTTGCTCCAAGGTCAATGGCCCAGGCAGCTGCATGAGCAGGGTTCCGGTGAAGCCGATGATGGCGTTGAGCGGCGTGCGCAGTTCGTGGCTCATCGAAGCGAGGAACTGGTCCTTGGCGGCGTTCGCGTTCTCGAGTTCGGCGTTCTTGGCTTGCAGCATCGCCTCGAACTGCTTGCGCTCGCTGACGTTACGAATCGCGCTCGCCACCATCATCCCGTTCTTGCCTTGTATCGGGCTCAACATGATCTCGACGGGAATCTCGCCGCCATCTTTGCGACGGCCCAAGAGTTCCAGCCCCGCGCCCATCGGCCGGACGTGCGGATCATGCAGGTAGCCGGCGCGGTGCTGCGTATGGCGCGAGGCAAAACGCTGCGGCACGAGCATCTCGATCGGCTGCCCCAGCAGTTCGTCGCGCTCGTAGCCGAAGAGCTTCTCGGCCTGGTGGTTGACATACCGAATGTGCCCTTGGACGTCGACGATGATCATTGCGTCCGGCAGAGATTCGAGAAGCGCTGTCTCCACGGACGCTCCCTTCGTGAGAACGCTGCCGAGCCCCGGTACCCTTCGCGGGTTCTTCATAGGTCCGGGTTATGATGTTTCGAATGAACGAGCGAGTGGTGCGAGCGTTGGATTTGGCGGTCGAGGGGAATTGGCAGGAAGCCGCTGAGCTCTTGGGTGCCGACGGCGATCCC
The DNA here is from genome assembly GCA_036567865.1 of Candidatus Tyrphobacter sp. Classification (GTDB taxonomy): domain Bacteria; phylum Vulcanimicrobiota; class Vulcanimicrobiia; order Vulcanimicrobiales; family Vulcanimicrobiaceae; genus Tyrphobacter. The sequence goes on from DATCTQ010000078.1 coordinate 32,664, forward strand.
ATGGCGACGCGGCTGCGCAGCCTGCTCGAGTTGCAGCAGTACCGCGTCGAGAAGCAGAGCCGCGCCCTGCAGGGCGTGCGCCACGAAGTCGGCAACATGCTGACGATCGCGCAAGCGAACGTCGAGGGCATGCTCGACGGTGTCGTGGAGCCAACGTTGGAACGGCTCGAGGGCATCCGCGACGCGTTGCAGGGGGCCTCGGAGCGTCTGAAGGAGCTCATCGGGAAGGACTGAGAATGGCCGAGTTGATCGAAAGCGTCTTCGTCGACTGCCCCTACCATCGGGCGCGCGGATACCTCGCCGCAGGGGTCGGCGAGCGGGTGCAGTCCGGCAACACGATGACGCTCCGCGCGCCCCTTGCGGGCGTCGACGTCAAGAAGGACGTCGTCGTCACGTTCTCACCCGGAATCGATCCGATGCATATGGATCAGCCGTGGCAAGTGCACTGGACGCCGGAGGGCGGCGGCCCGTATCCGGATTTCGACGGCGCGTTGACCGTGCGCGCTGATGAAGACTATACGACGTCGATCCTCGAGTTGAAGGGCGAGTACCGCCCACCCGGCGGAGCGCTGGGCCAAGCGTTCAACGCCGTAGTGGGCTCGCGGATTGCAGCCCTCACCGCGCAGTCCCTGCTCAAGAGCATCGGCGACGACTTCGAGCGGCGGTATCACGCGGAGGAAGCGGCAAAGAGCCATGAGCGATAAGAACGACGGCGACGCGCCGCTCGTCGGAACGTTTCGCTTCGTCATCGTCATGGGCGTCTCGTTCGCCCTGTTGTGGTTTGCGTTGCTCTGGCTGCTGAAAGAGCGTTGGTAGTTGCGCATCCATAAATACGAGCGATGGTGGATGACGTTCGGCATCACGATGCTGATCGTGTTCCTCGCGGCCATCGGGTTCGCCGCCGTCGCCGACGACATCAATCCTCCGAGCGGATTGCGACAGATCGATCCTTCCAAGATCGCGCAGACGCCGCCCTTCGACCGGCCGGGCCTGCGCCGGCTCGCCGACGGTTCGTACGAGGCGTATTACGTTGCGCAGGTCTTCTCGTTCGATCCGGCGAGCATGACCGTTCCGGTCGGCAGCAAGGTGACGTTTTACGTCACGAGCCGTGACGTCGTGCATGGATTCTTCATCCCCGGCACCGCCGTGAACATGATGGCGATCCCCGGGTGGGTCAACACCCAGACGCACGTCTTCACCCATCCGGGAACCTATCTGCTCATCTGCCACGAATACTGCGGCGTCGGACATCAGAACATGTTCGGAAAGATCGAAGTGCGTTAGATGATCGCCGATCGGCAACTGCGCGCCGAGAACCGCGTCGTGATCGCGCACGTCTACACGGCAACTGCCGCAATCGCGCTCGGCGCGGTGTTCGGCGCCTTCCAGGGCTTCTCGCGTGCCGGAGCCCTCACCGCGCCGGCGTGGTTCGATTATTATCGCGTGCTGACGATGCACGGCGTTTTGATGGCGCTCGTCTTCACGACGTTCTTCATCACCGGACTCTCGCTGTTCGTGACCTACCGAGCGATCCCGCGCGAACGCAAACTGGTCGCGGGCTGGCTGGGATGGTGGGTCATGCTGGCCGGTACGGCCATGGCAGCGGCGGAGATCCTCGGTGGCAACGCGACCGTGCTCTACACGTTTTACGCACCGCTCAAGGCGAGCCCGTGGTTCTATATCGGCGCGACGATCCTCGTGTTGGGCACGTGGATCGTGGCATTCGAGTTGTTCGAGAACGTCGTCTACTGGCGGAAGACGAATCCGGGGAAGCCGATTCCGCTGGTCGTGTTTTGCGCCGCTGCGACCTTCGTGATGTGGATCGTCGCGACGCTCGGCATCGTCGCGGAGATGGCCCTGTTGATCCCCTGGGCGTTCGGCTGGACGCCCGGCATCAACGTCATGCTCACGCGCATGCTCTTTTGGTACTTCGGCCACCCGTTGGTCTACTTCTGGATCATGGGCGCGTACATCATCTGGTACAACATCATCCCGACCCGCTACGGCGGCAACACGTTCAGTGACGGGCTGACGCGCTTGACCTTCATCATGCTGATCCTGCTTTCGACGCCGGTGGGCATCCACCACGAGTTCACGGAGCCCGGCATCTCGAGCCTGTGGAAGATGGTCTTCACCGTCACGACGTACGGCGTCGCAATCCCATCGTTCATCACCGCCTTTGCCATTTTCGCCTCGTTCGAGTTGATGGCGATCAAACAGGGACGTAAGGGCTTCATCGCAACGGTGAAAGCATTGCCGTGGAACGACCCGGCGTTCGCCGGCGCGGGCTATGGGATGCTGCTCTTCATCCTCGGCGGTTTCGGCGGCTTGGTGAACGCGTCGTACGGGATGGACACCCTGATACACAACACGATCTGGATCGTCGGCCATTTTCATGTCACCGTCGGCGGACCGGTGGCGCTGACGTTCGTCGGTGCCGCCTATTGGATGATCCCGCGGTTGACCGGGCGCGCGCTGTGGAAGCCGGAGTGGGCGCTCCTTCAGGCGCGGCTGTGGTTCCTCGGGATGCTCATCATGTCGTTCTCGATGCACTTTGCCGGGTTGCTCGGCGCGCCGCGCCGCACCGCCGACGTCAGCTACTTCGGCGCGGCGACCGCGCAGGCGTGGCAGCCCTACATGCTCGCGGCTGCGGCGGGCGGGTTTATCTTGTTCTTGAGCATCCTGACCTTTGTTGCTGTGGCAATCGGGACGCTGCTGCAAAACCGGAAGACGGAACCGATGCAAGCGACGTTCGCGACCCCTGCGACCCCGTCCGAAAGCACGCCGGCGGCGCTGCAACACCTCTTCCGCTGGGGCCTGCTCGCGTTCGCACTTGCGGTGCTGGCCTATGCGGGACCGCTCGGCGAGCTGTTGCGTAATCCAGGATATCTCGTGGCGGGGATGCGAACATGGTAGAGCATGGAGCGCAAGCGGGTGCTCGTGGTCGACGACGAACCGCAAATTCTGGAGGTGCTGCAGGCGTATCTCGAGCGTGAAGGACTCATGGTCCAAACGGCGAGCGACGTTGCAGGTGCGATGAGCACCATCGAGCGCTTCGGACCGGAGTTGCTGATCCTCGATATCACCCTCCCCGACGGCAGCGGGCTCGACGTTCTGCGAGTTGCCTCCAAACCCGAAGGACGCATTCCGACGATCATGCTCACCGCGCGCGCGGACGAAGCGGATCGCATCGTCGGTCTCGAACTCGGCGCCGACGATTACGTGACCAAGCCGTTCTCACCGCGCGAAGTCGTTGCGCGGGTAAGGGCGCTCTTTCGCCGGCTCGAAGAACGCGTCACCACGCCGGCGCAGCGTGCCACGAAGAAGACGCGCGTCGCGGATCTCGAGATCGACCACGAGTTCCACGAGGTGCACGTGAGCGGACGCCCGACGAACCTGACCGCCACCGAGTTTCGCATTCTGGCACTGTTGTCCGAGAACCCCGGCGAGGTTTTCACGCGGGCGCACCTGCTCGATCGCCTGGAGGACGGCGGCGAGATTTTCGAGCGTACCCTCGATCGGCACATCAACAATCTGCGCAAAAAGATCGAGCCCGATCCGCACAACCCTGAGTACGTGCTGACCGTCTACGGCGTCGGCTACAAGATGCGCAGAAGCTAACGGGCCGCTAGGCAGCAGGCCGCGAGAGACGTGATCTCCCACCATGAGCAAATGCTCGCGCGCTGCACGGGCTTGGCCCCGCTGCGAACCGGCGTGGTCCATCCCTGCGATGCGATGTCCCTGCGTGGAGCGCTCGCGGCTGCGGATGTAGGCGTCATCGTTCCGGTCTTGATCGGCAACGAAGAGAAGATCCGGGCGGTCGCTCGGGTAGGGTCGCTCGATCTCGAAGGCTGCGAAATCGTGACGGCACCGCACAGTCATGCCGCCGCCGTCCTCGCGGCGCAGATGGCTCGCGACGGGTTCGTCGAGGCGTTGATGAAGGGCAGCCTCCACTCCGATGAACTGCTGCACGAAATCACACAGCCCGACTCGGGCTTGCACACCGAGCGGCGCATGAGCCATGCGTTCGTCGTCGACGTTTCCTCGTACGCGCAGCCGCTGGTGATTAGCGACGCGGTCGTGAACGTCCATCCGGCCCTCGACGAGAAATGCGACATCGTGCAAAATGCGATCGATCTCGCCCATGCGATCGGTCTGGACGACGTGCGCGTCGCCCTGCTCTCGGCGGTCGAAACCGTCTCGGCGAAGATCGCCTCGACGCTCGATGCAGCGGCGCTCTGCAAGATGGGCGATCGCGGGCAGATCACCGGTGCGCTCCTCGACGGACCGCTTGCATTGGATGACGCGATCAGCGCCGAGGCAGCGGCCGAAAAGGGCATTCGCTCGCCGATTGCCGGCCGGGCGAACGTCCTCATCGTGCCCGATTTCGAGTCGGGAAACATGCTGGTCAAAGCGCTGGCCTTACTCGCCCGTGCGGCACTCGCGGGCATCGTACTGGGCGCGCGCATCCCGATCGCGCTGACGAGCCGCGCCGACACCGTCGAAACCCGCGTCGCCTCCGCGGCGATCGCGCTGTTGCTGGCACGCGCGCGAGGATAAGCCGTGCGGATCCTCTGCCTCGATGCAGGATCGTCGTCGCTGAAGTTCGCGCTCTACGATTTCGCTGCGCTCGACGATGGACATCTGCGCTTCGACGGCGAGGTCGAGACGGACGCGGAGAACGTGGCGGCAGCCGCGAGCCAGGTATGGGAGCGAGTGCGGGAGCCCGACGCACTGCCCGATGCCGTCGGCCATCGCGTGGTCTTCGGCGGGCCCGATCGCGATGCGCCGGTTCGAGTGGACGGGCAGGTCCTCCCCGAACTCGAGCGGGGAGCGGATTTCGATCCGCTGCATCTCGGGCCCGAACTGGCAATCGTGGAAGCTGCGATGCAAAAATTTCCCCATCTCCCGCAGGTGCTGTGCTTCGACACGGCGTTCTTTCACGCGCTCCCGGACGTCGCGAAGCTGCTGCCGCTTCCGCGCGGCTTGCCGCCTGAGATTCGGCGCTACGGCTTTCACGGGCTCTCGTACGAATCGGTGCTCGCAAGCCTCGGGCATCCCGGCGGGCGCATCGCGATCGCACACTTGGGCTCCGGGGCGAGCCTCTGCGCCGTTCGCGCCGGCAGGCCGGTCGATACGACGATGGGCTTCAGCGTGCTCGGTGGTCTCATGATGGAGACACGTCCCGGCGACCTCGACCCCGGCGTGCTCCTCGAACTCTTGCTCAAACACGAGCGCTCGGCGAGCGATCTCTCGGAGATGCTCTACCGCGAGAGCGGTCTCAAGGGCGTTTCCGGCCTCTCGGGGGATATGCGGGCGCTGCTCGCCGCCGAGGGGTCGAATCCCCAGGCCGCGCAGGCGATCGCGCTCTTCGTGCACCAACTCGTCAAGCACCTGGGCGCGATGATCGCCGCGATGGGCGGCCTGGACACGCTGGTCTTCACCGGAGGCATCGGCGAGCACGCGCCCGCGATTCGAGAGCGGGCGTGCGCCGCGTTCGGCTATTTGGGTCTGCAGCTCGATGAAGGGGCCAACGCGCGCGGCGACGCGATGATATCCTCAAAGGAGAGCGGCGTGGAGGTGCGTATCGTGCCGGCAAACGAGAATGCGATGATCGCACGGCACGTGTGGACCGTTTTGGAGGAGGGATCGCGATGAGAATATGGCGCTACCGCCATCGCCCTCATATACTCTATCGGGTAACGCTCGGGCATAACCTCGCTTCAATCGCCATAGCAATCACTTTGGCGATCGTCGTCTCCATTCTGATATTCCATTTTGCAAATCCGCGGAACGCCTTTGACATCAACCGAATTTCCATTAGAGACATCGTCGCCGCAAGCGTGAACACGTTCTCGCGCATGTTCTTGGCCTACGCCGTATCGCTCGTCATCTCCGTCCCGCTCGCCTTACTCATCGCCGGCACTCCTCGCGTGCAGCGAATTCTTCTTCCGGTAGCGGATGTCTTGCAGTCCGTACCCGTGCTTGCGTTCTTTCCAGTCATCGTGGTCTTTTTCACCGCCTCTCATGCGTTCGAGTTTGCGGCAGTCGTGGTCATCTTCTTGCAAATGATATGGAACATCGTCTTTCCCGTCATCGGAGGCCTGCAAACGATTCCCGATGATATCAAGTCGGCAGCGATCGTATTCAATGTCCGCGGGTTCAAGAGGTTTTGGTACATCACGCTCCCCGCGCTCGTCCCATTCGTCATCACTGGGTCGCTGTTGGCTTGGGCTCAGGGTTGGACGATCGTCATCGTGGCCGAGGTGCTGCACACGTACATCCCGCACGGGACCGCATCGCAAGACTTGCTGGGCTTAGGAAGCCTCCTTGTCGATTCGAATGCAGGTGGACAAACGTCGGTGTTCGTGGCGACCCTAACGGCGATGATTCTGCTCGTGGCATCGATGAATCTCGTCGTGTGGCAGCCGCTCCTCCACTTTGCCCAAAGGTTCCGATTCGATTAGTGTTCCCGATCGTATTCTCGCACGTCTATAAATCGTACGAAACGCCTCCGGTATACGTCGTGCGCGACGTATCGCTTTCGATCGATCAGGGAGAATTGTTCTGTTTGGTTGGGCCGTCGGGGTGCGGAAAATCAACGCTTCTGAAGATGATCGCCGGGATCGAATCCCCCACGAAGGGAACGCTCGTCAAGCCGCCTCACGTCGGGATGGTGTTCCAGTCGTATGCATTACTTCCATGGCTGACGGTGGAGAATAACGTCGCGTTTGCCGCTCGCATGCAAGGGCTCCCGGAGAAAGAGGTCAAGCGCGTGACCGCGCGATATCTGCGGATGGTCCATCTGGAGGCCTTCACGAAAAAGTACCCGAGAGAGCTGTCCGGCGGCCAGCGGCAACGCGTCGGCATTGCGCGAGCCCTTGCGAGCGAATCGGACGTGTTGCTCATGGACGAGCCGTTTTCTGCACTCGACCCGGTCATTTGCGATGAGTTGCATGCGGATCTTTTGGAAATATGGGGCGCGACGAAGAAGACGATCCTCATGGTCTCCCATCACTTTGAAGAAGCTGTCGTACTGGCCGATCGCGTCGGCGTCATGAAGGATGGTGTGCTGGACGAAATCATTCCGATAACGCTTCCGAGGCCGAGGAGTGAAGGCGAGTTGGCGTTCGTGTTGCAGGTAAAACAAATTCGGAGCTGCCTGTCCGACGGTCGAAATACCTGATGAAGCCATCGTTGCTCCGGAAGGGGAAGGCGCACTCGTGACCGCCCGTGAAGAGCGCTGACGATGTTCAAGAAGATCCTCGTCGCGCTCGACGGATCGGCCTGCGCGCAGTCCGCGTTCACGGTGGCGGAAAGCCTGGCGAAGGCGGAGTCTGCGAAGCTCGTGCTCTGCACGGTGGTGGATCCGATCGAGGTAGCCGGAGAGCACGCGCCGGCGGTGCCGACCGATGCCGCATTGGCACAAGCGCGCGCGGCGGCCGAGAAGACGCTGGCGGAGACGGCAGGGCAAGCGCGCGCTGCGGGGATCGAGACGGAGACGGCGGCGCTCTCGGGCGAGCCGGCCTACGAGATCGATCGATATGCGCGCGACATCGGCGCCGATGCCGTCGTCATGGGGACTCATGGGCGCTCGGGGCTCAAGCGGCTCTTCATGGGCAGCGTCGCGGAAGCCGTGCTCCGGGCCGCGCCGTGCCCCGTCATCGTGGTGCACGCTTCCTAGAAACTTCACGAATCCTTCCATCTCGTGGGCTAGAGTTGAGCGGAGAAGGATGGAGGGGGATTATGATGATTACGAATACCGACCGTGATCTGCACGATGCGGTGCTCGATGCACTCGAGGCGGAACCGCGGGTCGAAGCCGGCAAGATTGGAATTGCCGTCGAGAACGGCGTCGTGACTTTGAGCGGCACGCTGCAAAGCTTCACCGAGAAGTGGGCTGCGGAGGCCGCGGTCAAGCGCGTCAAGGGCGTTTGCGGCATCGCCAACGAGTTGCGCGTCGATCTCGCGGGCATGCATCAGCGCGACGATGCGGACATCGCGAAGAGCGCGGTCGACGTGCTCCGCTGGAGCGCCGGGCTGCCGCAGACGATCCAAGCGGAAGTGCACGACGGCTACGTGACGCTGCACGGGCAGGTCGACTGGGCATATCAACGCGAGGATGCGATCGACGCGATTCGCCGGCTCACCGGAGTGCGTGGCATCTACGACGACATCAGCCTCAAGCCGTATGCGGTGAGCCCGAAGGAGCTGCTCCGCCTGATCGAAGCCCGCTTCCAGCGTCTCGCCTCCTTCGATGCCAAGGGCGTCGCCGTCGAGGTCGACGATGACGGAAGCGTCACGCTCTCGGGAAGCGTCCACAGCTTGGCGGAGCGCGACGAGGCGGAATCCGCCGCGTATTCGATCCCGGGGACGGTCGGTGTCGTCAACGACGTCATCGTCAACGACGAGGGGTGGTAGTTGCCCGCTCGGGGTAAAGCCTCCCAATGACGCTCGATACGGTCGAAACCTTCGAAATACTGAAGCGCTACGGAATACGCGTCGCGCGAAGTAAGGTCGTGGATTCCCCCGAAGGCGCAATTGCCTTTGCGGAGCGCCGCACGGACAAGGACCCGCGTTTCATGCCGATCGTATTCCCGCCGGACCAAACGCCGCTCCATACGGAGGAGGCGATCCGGCAAGCGTACGAGCGCCTCGCGCGCTCCCGAGCGGGCGCTATCCTCGCGCAAGCGATGACCGAGCCCGGGACCGACATCACGATCCTGCGCCGGGCGGATGCGGCCCACTCGCCGATCACCTCGTTGGAAACGCACGGCAACCGCCACTTGGAATCGAGCGAAAAGGTACGGCGCATGCTCGATCACCTGTCGCTCAAGGTCGGCGAGGCCTTCGACGATGCCGGCGCGACGGAGTTACGCGTTCTCGTTCGCCTGCACGGGAACGCTTACACGGTGCTCGACGGCGCGATGACGGTACCGAGGGAACCGCACCTCAAAAAGCGCTTGGATCCGCGTGCTCACGATCGCATGGGCGACGACTACCATCCCGCAGGCCTCGAATGACCACGGCTCCTTAGTCGTTCTCACGATCTTCTCGCCCACTTCATGCCGGCGCCGTACGCTACCCCCATGCAGAGCGTCGCAGAGAGCGCATCCGCCGGCGATCAATTGACGCAGGCGCCCTTCATCCGCCCCTTTCGGGCGGTCTCGAATGCCGACGTTGCGCTGGTGGGCGGGAAGAATGCATCGATCGGCGAGATGTACGGCAGGCTCACGCCGCTCGGCGTGCGCGTGCCCAACGGTTTTGCGGTAACGGCCGACGCGTACCGCAGCGTGCTGGCGCAAGACGGCGTCCGGCCTGCGCTGCATGCGGCCCTCGATTCACTCGACCCGGCGAACGTCGCCGACCTCGAAGCACGCGCTCGGCGCGCGCACGATGCCGTCGCCGGTGCGCCGCTCCCCGACGATCTGCGCGATCAAATCCTGCGGGCCTATCGCGAGTTGAAGGCGCAGTACGGAGAGGATCTGAGTGTTGCGGTTCGCAGTTCCGCGACCGCGGAGGATCTCCCGACCGCGAGTTTTGCCGGACAGCACGAGAGCTTTCTCAACGTGCGCGGTGAGGCGATGCTCTTGGACGCCTACCGCGCCTGCATCGCGAGCCTCTTTCTCGAGCGCGCGATCCACTACCGCATCGACAAAGGCTTCGATCATTTCAAGGTCGCGCTCTCGGTCGGCATCATGAAGATGGTGCGCTCCGACGAAGCCGCGAGCGGCGTCGCGTTTACGCTCGACACGGAGAGCGGATTTCGAGACGTCGTCTTCATCACCGGCTCCTACGGCTTGGGCGAAAACATCGTCCAAGGTACGGTCGATCCCGACGAATTCTATGTCTTCAAGCCGACCTTCGAAGCGGGCTTTCGCGAGGTCTTGCGCCGCGGGCTCGGCTCGAAGGAGCGCAAGCTCGTCTTCGCGCGCGGAGACGCTCTTGGCGCGACGACGCGCAACGTCGACACGCCGCTCCAGGATCGCGTGCGCTTCTGTCTCGAGGACGCCGAGGTCGTGACCCTCGCGCAGCAGTGCATTGCCGTGGAGAAACACTATAGCGAACTGGCCGGGCATCCGGTGCCGATGGACGTCGAGTGGGCGAAGGACGGCATCGACGGGCAGATCTATCTCGTGCAAGCGCGTCCGGAGACGGTCGCGTCGCAACGCGAGTTGCGCACGATCGATGAGTACACGTTCAACACTGACGCAAAGCCGGTCGTAACCGGACGCGCGGTGGGAGCGGCGATCGCGACCGGAGCCGTCCACCTGATCGCAACAAACGCGGATCTCGCGGCCTTCCGGCCCGGCGAGGTACTCGTCGCCGAAACGACGACCCCCGATTGGGAGCCCGTCATGAAGATTGCCGCGGCGATCGTGACCGATAGTGGTGGACGCACGTGTCACGCGGCGATCGTCGCCCGCGAACTCGGCATTCCTGCGGTCGTGGGAACCGGCTCCGCGACGACGGTGTTGCGCGGCGGCGGCGTGGTAACGGTCTCGTGCGCGCAGGGAGAGGAAGGTCGCGTCTATGCCGGGCGCGTGCCCTTCGAGGTCGCGCACATCGACGTCGGTGCGCTGCCCCGCGTGCGCACGAAAATCATGCTAACGCTCGGGGATCCCGAGAGCGCCTTCGCGCGCAGCCTGCTGCCGAACGACGGTGTGGGCCTCGCGCGCATCGAGTTCGTCATCGCCGACGAGATCCGCATCCATCCGATGGCGCTAGCGCATCCCGAGCGCATCACCGATCCGCAGGTCTCGCGGAGCATCGCGCAACTGATCGCGGGATATCCATCGCCAAGCGAATATTTCGTGCGCAAGCTTGCGGAGGGTGTGGGCACGATCGCCGCGGCGTTCTATCCCAAACCGGTGGTCATCCGGATGTCCGATTTCAAGAGCAACGAGTACGCGCGGCTCATCGGCGGCGCCGCGTTCGAGCCCGTCGAATCCAACCCGATGTTGGGGCTCCGCGGTGCATCGCGCTACACGCACCCGGTCTATGCGGACGGCTTCGCGCTCGAATGTGCGGCGATGAAGCGCGTGCGCGAGCGGATGGGATTGGGCAACGTCATCCTGATGATTCCGTTCTGCCGTCGCGTCGATGAAGCGAAGCGCGTGCTGGCGCGCATGGCCGAGCTGGGCCTGCGCCGCGGTGAGAACGGTTTGCAGATCTATGTCATGTGCGAGATTCCGAACAACGTCATCCAGATCGACGCCTTCGCCCGCCACTTCGACGGCTTTTCGATCGGATCGAATGACCTCACGCAGCTCGTGCTCGGAATCGACCGAGATTCCGATTTGGTTGCGCCGGAGTTCGACGAGCGCGACCCAGGCGTGATGGAGATGCTCCGGCAAACCGTCGCCGGCGCGAAGCGCAACGGCCGATACGTGGGCATCTGCGGGCAGGCGCCTTCGGATTATCCCGAAATGGCGCGGTTTCTCACCGACCTCGGCATCGACTCGATCAGCCTCAACCCGGACAGCGTCCTAAAGACGATCCGCGAACTAGGACGCTAAGGTGACGCCGGCGCAGCAGCCCATTCCGGCGACCGTCGTCATGCTGGAACGCAAGAGCCGATACGAGTTCCTTGCGCGCATCGAGGGCACGACGTCGACGCTGAGCGTGGACGAAGGGCCTCCGCTCGGCGAGGGGAACGGGGCAAGCCCGGATGCGCTCCTGGGCGCCGCGATCGGGAGTTGCTTGGCGTCGAGCTTCCTGTTCTGCGTGGAGAAGGCTCGCGTCGAACTCGAGGAACTGAGCGTCCGCGTCAACGTCGACAAGATCCGCAACGAGCACGGTCGAATACGGATCGGAGCGATCGGTGTCGAGTTCCGCGTGAAGGTGTCGCCGGAGCATCGCGCTCGGCTCGAGCGATGCCGCGATCTCTTCGGGGAGTACTGCACCGTCACGGAAAGCGTGCGGCAGGGCATTCCGGTCGACGTCGCGTTCACGACGTAACATCTCGTGAGGTGTTGATCGTTCCTGGGGCGAACTGTCGCGGCGGTGACGCTGCGAGGTCTTGCGAGGAGCGCCGCGAGCTGGGCCGGCACGCTTGGGCCCGGCCTGATTACCGGCGCAGCCGACGACGATCCATCAGGCATCTCCACGTATTCGATCGCCGGCGCTTCCGCCGGCTATTCGATGCTGTGGGTGGCGCTCATCACGACGCCGATGATGGCGGTGCTCAACGGCGTTTGTGCGCGCATCGGCGTCGTCACCGGAGGCGGCTTGATGCGGGCGCTCGTCCGCAGCATGGCACGGCCGTTCGTGCTCGCGCTCGCCGTGACGATTGCCGTCGCCAATACCTTCAACATCGGTGCCGACGTCGCCGGTATGGGCGCGGCCGCGGGGCTCGTCGTGGGGTTACCGCAATGGGCGTGGATTCCGTTGTTCACGGCGGTCATCATCGTCGTCGAGGTCTTCTACTCGTACCGGGAGTTCGCGCGGATCGTCAAGTGGCTATGTCTCGCCCTCCTCGCCTATGTGGTCACCGCGTTCGTCGTCCATCCGCCATGGCTGCTCGTCATTGCAAGCACGCTGATCCCGAGAATTTCGTGGAATAGTGCGTGGCTGACGACCCTCATGGGCGTGCTCGGCACGACGATTACGCCGTACTTGTTCTTTTGGCAGTGCTCGATGGAGGTCGAGGAAACGGAAGACCGCACTGCGCGGCGGCGGTCGCCGCGGACGGGCGTGAAGCCGTCGGATATCCGAGCCGTCCACGATGATGTCAATACCGGTGCGATCTATTCGAACGTCATCATGTTCTTCATCATCGTGACCTCCGCGGCGTCGCTCGGCGCTCATGGGATCACGAACATCGGGACCGCAGAGGATGCGGCGCGCGCCCTCCGGCCGCTTGCCGGGAACTTCGCCGCGCTGCTCTTCAGCCTCGGCATCGTCGGGACGGGACTCTTGGCCGTTCCCGTGCTCGCGGGATCGTCGGCCTACATGATCGCCGAGTTGTACGGGATGCCCGAAGGTCTGAATCAGAAGCCGCTCCGCGCTCGCGGCTTCTACGGGATCATCGTCGTCGGAATGATCGCCGGCATGATCATGGCGCTGCTACGCGTCGATCCCATCCGCGCGCTCTTCTGGTCCGCGGTACTCAACGGCGTCGCGGTCGTGCCACTCCTGTACGCGATCATTCGCATCGCCCGCGACCCGCGGATCCTCGGGCAATGGACCTCCTCGCGGCTCGCGATGGGATGGATGTGGCTCACCTTCGTCCTCATGTGCGCCGCCGTGATCGCCATGGCCGTCTCCTGGTTGCCGATGGGAATCATCCGTTGAGATCATGAAGGGTCCACTATGGCCGGCCTGAGCCTGGAGATTTTCATCGTTGCGTCGGCGGCTGCGATTGCCGTCATGCTCTTTCTCGCGAACTATCGAACGCACGAGCCGTTGGCGCAGCAGGTCGTCATGTCTCGCGGATATGCCTTGCGCCGGTACTGGTTCTGGCTCGTGCTGTTCGTCGCCATCGCCGCGTTTACGCTGACGGTTCCTTATTTTCCGTATCCGCGCGCAAACGCTTCCGCACGCGCGAAACATTTCACGGTCATCGCGCAACAATACGGCTTCACGCTGTCGGCAGTCATTCCGCTCGACGAAGCGGTCGTATTCGACGTCACCTCGAGAGACGTCAATCACGGCTTCGGGATCTATGGGCCGACCGGAGCCATCGTCGGACAAGTGCAAGCGATGCCTGGGTATGTCAACCATCTGCCGATGAGGTTCACCGTTCCCGGTCACTATACGATTCGCTGCCTGGAGTACTGCGGTATCGCCCACGCCGCGATGCAGGGCGGGTTCGACGTACGATGAGCGATGCGGCGGCACGCGCGGGGCTGCGCGTGATGTGGACGTATATCGGGACAGGCATCGGCATCTTTGCGCTGATGCTGCTGGTCGGGATCGGCTTGCGGGCATCGCAAGCCGGCTGGATATCCGTCCCCCCGGGTACCTTCTACTCGTTGCTGAGCCTGCACGGTATCGGCATGATCGTCGCGATGGCGATCGCGGGTTTGGGAACGCTTTGGTATCTTGCTCGCCGCGAGATGGAACTCGACGAGCGCGTCGCCTTCTTCGCGTACGGACTTTTCGTCGCCGGCGTGGTGTGCGTCATCGTCGCCGTGGTGCCGGGCGGCTACGGCGCGTTGTGGACGATGCTCTATCCGCTGCCGTTCGTCGGGACGACCTGGCCGAGCTGGGCGACCGGGACATGGTTGATCGGCAACGCGCTCGTGATGCTCGGTTTCATGCTCTGGTGCGGCCAAATGCTGGGTGCGCTGCTCGCGAGATACGGCGGTGTGCGCGGCGTGCTCGCCGTCGACTATGTCTTTCACAACCGCGAGTTCACGCAGGCCGGTAAAGAGCCGCCACCGCCGCAGATGTTCGCGGCGGCGATCACCGCTTTCGATGGCTTCGTCACCGGAACGGTGGGTTTGGCGATCGGCACGGCGTTGATCGTGCACTGGCTCGACCCGACGGTTGCGGTCGACCCGCTCTGGGCGAAGAACCTCACCTATCTCTTCGGGCACTCCTTTGCGAACCTGACGATGTACATGGCCGTCGCCGGCGTCTACGTCGGGCTTCCGTTGTGCACACGGCGTGAATACCATACCTCGCCGCCGCTCGCGATCGCGTGGTGGGCAACGCTGCTGTTCGTCATCATCGCCTACTTCCATCATCTGTACATGGATTTCGTCCAGATGCAATGGATGCAATTCGTCGGTGAGATCGCATCGTATCTCGCGGCGATTCCGGTCGTCGTCGTGACCGTGTACGGCGGGGTCATGCTCGTGCACCGTTCGGGGCTGCGATGGTCGCTCGGCTCGATGTTTTTGTACGCGGGAATGATCGGCTGGATCGTCGGCGGCATCGGTGCCGTTCTCGACGCGACGATTCCCGCGAACTTCGATCTGCACAATACGCTCTGGGTGCCCGGGCATTTCCACACGTATCTACTCGAAGGGGTTCTGCTCTTCACGCTGGGTTGGGTGTTCGTGAGTCTCGAGCAGCGAGCGGGTACCACGTCGAGCCTGCTCACGCGCTGGCTCGTTGGCATTGGCATGTTTGGTGGCGGCGGACTCTTTCTGCTCTCGTTCTTTCTGGCCGGCGCATCCGGCGTGCCGCGCCGGTATGCGGTGGAGCCGATGCCCGGGCCCTTTCTCGCGGGCATCGCAACGATCGGTTCGATCGCCTTCCTTATAGGGTTCGCAATCTGCGCAATGGAGGCGATTCGCTTTGCGCGCATGCGCAGAAATGACATGTACGCATGAATCCGCGCGCCACGGTCGGCGGCGTCGTTCTGATCGCCACCATCCTCTTCGCGCTCGCACCGCTCTATCGGGGCGGACCCGAACCGTCAACACCGGTGCATCACTTGCTGCACGCGCTCATGATTGCCGGCGCGGCCTTCTCGGGTATTCTCTTTGCCGGTTCCCACCCGTACGGACGTCCGGGCGTGCTGTGGCTCCTCTTGGCAATCGTGGCGCCGCTCCTTGCGATGCTCTTGATGTGGCCGTCGGAGTACGTGTACTTCGAAACGCATCGATACGGACATCTTGCCGAACATGCAGGCCTCATGCTGTGCGGATTCGCGACTGGTTACGCCGGGCAGCGGTACGCGAACGGCATCGGGTGGGCCGCGGGAATTAGCGTGGTTGCGATGGCGATACTTGCGATCTGGGGCTACGGCGTCGCCCCGGCGACGCTGCGATAGCCCTACATGCGAGATGGCGTCGGTTTTCGCACGAGGAAAGCGCGCGCGAGTTGCACGACCAGGCCGATCCAGCTGACGGTCCCAAATGATGACGCGAGCGGCTGGTTATCGAAGAGCCGAATGACGCCCGCAAGCATCCAGAAAACAAGGATCGTGTAGCCGAGTCGCGAGTCGTTCATTTCACCGAGCGTCGGGATATTACGGGTGCCCTCCGCTCGCGATCGCCGGATCCACCAGATGAACGGCACGATGCGCTGTAAGTACCCGACGGCGGCCGTACCGATATAGAACCAGACAGCGAAAATGACGGCGGCCTCCATCTTCCCGGCGGTGTACGCAACGGCGGCGGCAATGGCTCCGGCGGAGCTGACGATAACGTAGAGCAGCGTCTCGCGCTGGTACGCGGGGTTGCGCACGCGTGCGATCGCCGCGATATTCAGCGACACCGCAAGCGCGGCCGCAATCAGAACGTAGCCGCCGAGATGCCCGATGAAGGCGGCGAGCAGCGTCGCGAGCGTCACTGCCATCGCGAGGACCGGCGTACGCGATTCGACGTCGACACGTTCGAACATGCGCAGGAGCCGTAAAGTTAGCGCGCTGATCAACGTCCCGAAGAATCCCGCAAGGCCGAAGAGGGCATGGATCAGGGCCGTGCCTGCGATGGCTCTGCCATGCAGAAGACGATCGGCAAGCCATATCCCCAAACCCATCGTCGCGAGCAGCCAGAGCAACGAAAGCGCGCCGACCGCCGCGGGTGCAGGCGGCCTGTGGCCGCGCAGCGTCGTGCCGAGGACGATGAGCTCGAGCACGACTCCGCACAGATGGAGCGAGCCGCCGAGACGCACGAGAACGAAATCAGCGCGTTCGAATCCGCCGACCATGCAAAGGGTTCCCGCGAGGGCGAGCGCGAGGTGAATGTATGCGGCGTACGGCAGGCGCAGCGGCGCCATCGCGACGACCGGCACGAACTGGTATAGGAGTCCCATCGCGGTCGTGAGAAAGACGCCGACGACGATGGCGTGGAGCAAGGCCAACGGCGCCGGCATCGCGACCGTCGCCCAAACGAGCGTTGTCGCCAATGTCGAAAGCGCGACGCCGACGAACGCGAGAGGGATCTGCGGCGGCGGGATGCTGCCGGCTGGAGTGTTCTTCACGGTTCCTTCTCAATCACAGAGATAGGAGTCTTCTCATTTCGGCGAAAGGATTGCTTTCCGTCTCCCTCCTCGTGCTTGAGAATTCTCTGGGAAGACCGCTTCCTCGGCGATTCGCCTGGCTGGCTTATCCTCTTGGTTATGAACCAGAAGATTCTCGTCCCGCTGGACGGCTCGAACGGATCGATGCGGGCGCTCGACGCGGCGCTCGACCTCGCGCGCTCCCTGCACGCAGAGGTTCTCCTCGCACACGTGATCGACAGCGCCAAAGCGGCGCGCTTGAGCTTCGGCGAGCCCGCGCTCATCGACGGCTGCTACGATGCCCTCCGCGATGACGGAAAGCGCATTCTTGCCGAGGCCTTAGCGCGGACGCGGCTGGCAGCCGCGAACGTCTCGACGATTCTTGCGTACGGGAACCCGACCGAGGAACTCGAGCGAATCGCCGTTCAGGCGAACGCGACGATGATCGTCATCGGCAGCCATGGTCGCACCGGTTTGAGCCGTCTCGTAATGGGGAGCGTCGCCGAAGGCGTCGTGAGAATCGCGTCGGTGCCCGTGATGGTCGTTCCGCCCGAGCGACATCCCGAAAGCCGAGAACGCACCGTCGCGTGATCGCAACGCTCACGCTCAACCCGGCAATCGACTTCCCGATGGCGTTCGATGCGTTGCGTCTCGGCGAGACGAATCGCGGCGGATCGAGCGGATTCGATCCCGGCGGAAAGGGCGTCAATGCGAGCCGGGTGATTCATCGTCTCGGCGGCCCAACGATCGCCTACGGTTTTTCCGGCGGTGTCGTCGGTGCGCTGCTTTGCACGCGCCTCGACGACGAGCAGGTGTCGCATGCTTTCGAAGAGATCGAGGGGACGACGCGGATGAACGTGATGCTGTACGAGCGCGAAACGCAGCGGCGCACGCGGCTCTTGCTCGACGGTCCGCGCATCGAACCGCGACATCTCGACGCGCTGCTCAAACGGCTGGGCGAGATCCCGCGCGGCGGCACTGCCGTCTTGGGCGGCAGCATCCCGCCGGGCCTCCCGATGACGATCTACCGCGATCTCGTCTCGTGGCTCAACCAGCGCGGCGTGCGCTGCATCGTCGACGCCTCGGGCTCCGCGCTCGCACACGTTCTTGCCGCGCATCCCGCATTGATCAAGCCGAACGTCGAAGAGGCGGGTGAAGTGCTTGCTCGCGCGCTCGACGGCGACGCTGCCGTGCTCGAAGCCGCTGTGGAGTTGCAACGGCGCGGTGCAAACGCGGTCGTCATCTCGCAAGGAGCGGCCGGCGCGATCGGCGTCAGCGAAGAGGGCGCTTGGAAAGCGATCGCTCCAAAGATCGAGGTGCGCAGCACGGTCGGTTCAGGAGATTCGATGGTCGGCGGCATCGCCTTCGCCCTCGATCGCGGAGCGAGCTTCGCGCAGGCACTGCGCATGGGGACCGCCGCCGGTACCGCCACGGCAATGGCACCCCAGCGGCATCTTTGTCGCGCGGAAGACGTCAAGCGGCTACTCCCTCACGTCGTGATGCGCGAGTGCGCATCGACCACCCGCTCGGCGTAGAGATCGCGGCGCGTCGCGGGAACGTCGACGCTGCCGTCGGCACGCGGTCGCGCAAGCAACGATTGATAAACGCCGATACGTCCCGAGCGGAAACCTTGTGCGCTTCCCGCCATGTAGAGTCGCCAGATGCGATAGCTCTGCTCTCCGGCCGCGGCAATCGCCGCGTCGCGATTCCGCTCGAGGTTCGTCACCCACGCGCGCAGCGTCCGTGCGTAGTGCTCGCGGAGGTTCTCGACGTCGCGCACCTCGAAGCCCGCGCGTTCGGCAAAGCCCAGCGCTTGCGCGATCGTGACGAGTTCGCCGTCCGGGAAGACGAAGCGCTCGACGAAGCTCGTTCCTTGCCGCGCGCCTTGGGGCCGTTGCGCGGCGATGCCGTGGTTCAGAAAGAGGCCGCCCGGGCGAAGCGCCGCGAACGTCGCGGCAAAATATTCGGGCACCTTTGGGCTGCCGACGTGCTCGAACATCCCGATGCTCGCGATCTTGTCGAACCGTTCGCCGCCCAGGTCGCGGTAATCGCGCAGCTCGACGCGCGCCCGCTCGCCGAGGCCGGATGCGTCGATGCGGCGTTGTGCTTCCTCATATTGAGAGCGGCTGAGGGTAATGCCCAGCGCTTGAACGTCGTAACATTCCGCGGCTCGCATGACGAGCGCTCCCCAACCGCAGCCGACGTCGAGTAGTCGTTCCCCCGGCAAAAGACGCAACTTGCCCAGCGTGTAATCGAGCTTCGCGCGTTGCGCGTCGGCGAGGTTCGCGACGCCGTCGTCGTAATACGCGCACGAGTAGATCAAGCGCTCGTCGAGGAAGGCTTCATAGAACGGCAACGGTTGATCGTAGTGGAATCCGATCGCCGAGCGATCGCGGGCCTTGGAATGAAGGCCGCCACGCAAGCGCGCTTCGCGCAGGCGTGGTAAGCGCGCGGCGGGGAGCCGGCGCAGGAGCCACCAGAGCCGCGCTTTCCGCCTGCCGGTGAGCGTCGCAACGGCGTGCAAGAGCGCGTCGATGGCGGCTTCGACGTCGCCCTCGCAATCGAGCAAACCCGCCGCAAACGCGCGGCCAGCGCAGAGATCGAACGGCGACCGAAACGCGGTGCGAAGGGCACCCGGCTGCGTTACGATCAGGACGCAGACCTCGTCCGTGCCTCGGATACGCGTGCCGTCCCACAGCCGCACGCCGATCGTTCGCGCATAGGCATCGCCGAAGAGCGTTTGCAGCACTTCGAGCACCGTGCTCGTCTGCCGACCCATGAGCAGAGATATCGTCCGGAGGCGCGCCTCCCTGCCGGGGCGCGCCTCCGAGGCATGTGCCGGGTTAAGGCGCCTACCGCACGACGTGCCAGTCCGTGATGACGTATTGCTTCCCGGTGGAGGTGACCGTCAGCGTTCCGTCACCGAACGCATCGGTCGTGAAGGTGGCGAGCGTGGTTCCACCGGATGACGCGACCGTCCCGCTGATGAAGTCCGCGTTGGTTGGGGAGACGCCCGCATTCGTTGTGACGTTGAGCGTGGTTCGGTTCGCAAGGTGAGCGTTGGTGATCGTGAGGCCGACGAGCAATCCTTGCTTGAACGTCGCCGTGATCGGAATCGTGTACTCACCGATCGAGGTTCCACCGGAGAGCGTGAACATCGGCGTCGTAATCGGGCAGGCGGAGTTCTGTGTTCCCGTCGCGATCGAGAGCGAGCCGATCGGTCCTTTGAACGCCGTTCCCGCGTGGGTCGCACTCCAGGTGACGGAGCCGTCGCCGTTGACGGTCCGCGTCCCGCCCGATAAATCGCCGCCCTGCCACCCGAAGGTCTCGTTGAGCGAGGCGATTCCCGTTGCGTTGTATCCGGCCGTATCGCCGCAATAGCCATTCGTGCCGCTTCCGGATTCCATCACGAGTTCGCCGTCCGACGCGATCGTCTTGACGCCGGAGATCGTGAGGTCACCGGTCGTCACGCGGTCGAAACCGTCCGCCGCGATCGGATAACCGTACTGCCCGAACGTGGCGTTCGTAATAACGTCCGTATCCGTGCGAACGGCGCTCGCGGTGTTGCTGCCGGCGGCGTACGTGCTTTCAGTGCGGGCGACGCTCTCGGAGTTGGCGCCGGTCGAGGAGTAGATGCGCACGATATCGCGCGCTAGTTGCGTGCACGCGGCATCGTAGAAGTATTGCAATTCCGTCGAGTTCGGATCGCCGCTCTTGTCCGGAGCGTAAAACTCGACGCCGTTGGAGCACGTTCCGAGCGTGTAGCTTTGCGGAGTACTGCGCCCAACCGATTGAGGCGTGGAGTTGGAGGTCGATAGGTTGTAGCCGCTCATCTGTTTGATCGGCGTGCCGAGCGCATTAGCCGCGGCGATCGAACTGTCGGTTGCGGCCTGCGAC
>DATCTQ010000079.1:0-4444 GCA_036567865.1 Candidatus Tyrphobacter sp.
CCACGGCCGGTCCGCAAAGATGCTGACGTCGGCGCGGGTGCCGACGGCAAGCGTTCCTCCGGGAGTGCCCAGGACGCGGGCCGGGTTCGTCGAGCCCATCGCGACGAAGCGCGACGGCGACAGCTCCGGCAGGGCTAGCGCGTACGCACCGATCGCGATCTCGAGCCCGGTGAAGCCGGGCGCCGCCTCCGAGTACGGGAGGCCTTTCTCGCGCTGCGCGTGCGGGGCGTGATCGCTCGCGAAGCAATCGATCTCACCGCGCAGAACCGCCCCGCGTATTGCGTCCACATCTTGGCGCGGGCGCAACGGCGGGTACACCTTGGCAAGGCCGCCGCGCTCCATGACGATTTCCTCGGTAAAGTAGAGATGATGCGGCGTCACCTCGCAGGTGATCGCGGTTCCCCGCTCGCGCGCCGCGCGAATCACATCGAGTGCGACCGCGGTCGAAACGTGGGCGATGTGCCAGGTCTTGCCTGTTTCGGCGGAGATGTGCGCATCGCGTTCGATGATGCCCTCTTCGCGCATCCGTTCATCGAGCGCGTGCTCGATGAACGCTCCGCTCGCGATGCGCGCGAGCAAGGCGGCGCGTCGCAGGAGGTCGCCGTCGAGGACCGGATCGCCGTCGTCGCTGAAGGCCACGGCGCCCGCCGCCGCGAGGGCGGCGTAATCGAGCGGCTCTTTGCCCTGACGCCCGCGGGTGATCGCCGCAATCGGATAGACGCGACAGGCTGCCCGTGCCGCGATCGCGTGCGCCAACGCGCCGAGCCTCTCGCGACTGTCGAGTGCGGGCCGCGTGTTCGGCATGCAGGCGACGGCGGTGAAACCGCCGCGCACGGCAGCCGCAGTCCCCGTGGCGATCGTTTCCTTCTCGGGATCTCCCGGATCGCGCAAATGCACGTGCATGTCGATGAAGCCCGGCGCTACGAAAGCTCCCGATGCATCGAAAATGCATTCGTCGCCTTGCGGTTCGAGATGCTCGCCGATCTGCGAGATCACGTCGCCGAGGCGTACGTCGAAGAGTCCGTCGATGCCTTGCGCCGGATCGACGACGCGTCCGCCGCGAATCAGCACGCGGATTTAACTTCCGTTGACGAGCAGATCGAGGACGGCCATGCGCACGCTCACGCCGTGCAGAACTTGCTTCGCATAACGCCATCCCGCGAACTGCAACACCGAATCGGCCAGCTCGACGCCGCGATTATATGGGCCGGGATGCATGACGATCGTCGCCTCGCGGACGCGCGCGAGGCGCTTTTCGTCGAGACGATAGCGCTGCGCATATTCCTCGTCGCTGATCGGCATCGATACTAAGCGCTCCCGCTGAATCCGAAGCAACAAGATGACGTCGGCAGACTCGATGACCGCGTCGAAATCGCGTTCGACGCGGACTCCCTCGGCGGCATATTCGGGAACGAATGCCTCCGGCCCGACGAGCACGGGCTGTGCACCCAGCCGCCGCAGTCCCACGATGAGCGAATGCGCGACGCGGCTGTGCAACACGTCGCCGACGATGACGACCACGCGCTCGCGCAGCGATCCGAACTCTTCCAGCATGGTGTAGAGATCGAGCAGCGCCTGCGTCGGGTGTGCGTGCGTGCCGTCGCCCGCATTGATCACGTGGCCGTCGAAGCTCATCGCGACGGTTTTTGGAAACCCGTCCTCGGGATGCCGTACGACGAGCACGCCGATGCCCATCGCCGAGAGCGTCACAATCGTGTCTTCGATCGTTTCGCCTTTGTGCAGGTAACTCAGGTCCGCCGGCGCGAGGTTCACGACGTCGGCGCCGAGCCGCAGTTCGGCGAGGTTGAACGACGTGAACGTGCGCGTGCTCGGCTCGAAGAAGATGTTGACGCACGCGATGCCCGAGAGACGCTTGCCCGGGGGCGCTCGCTCGAACGCCGCGGTCCGCGCGAAGATCTCCTCGAACTCGTCGGTCCCGAGATCGTCGAGGTCGAGCAGACTACGACGAGTGCGCATGCAGCACGACCTCGTCAGCCGATGAGGGTTCGAGTGCGAGCCGGACCTCGACGCGCTCGCCGCGCTTGCTCGCGATGGTGCGGCCCACGTAATCGGGTTGAATCGGCAGTTCACGCTGCCCGCGATCCACGAGCACGCAGAGTCGGATCGCCGCGGGTCGCCCGAGATCGGTGACGGCGTCGAGCGCCGAGCGAATCGTGCGCCCGGTGTAGAGCACGTCGTCGACGATCAGGAGCAGACGACCGCCGATGTCGACGGGGATCTGTGATTCCGGCACTTCATGGACGACGCGATCATCGCGATACAGGTTGATGTTCAGAAATCCGAGCGCCGGCCGGCGACCCGTGCTGCGCTCGATCTCCAGTGCAATCCGCGTCGCGAGCGCCTCGCCGCCGCGCCGCACACCCAAGATGACCGGCCCGCTCTGCGACTCCTCCGGCTCCAAGATTTGCTGCGCGAGCCGCGCGATCGTGCGCTCGATCTCCTGCGCGCCGATGAGCACGGTACGCTGCACTTCAGCGTTCATTCGACCTCGGCATCGAGCACGTGCTCGACGCGAGCGAGCTCGTTCCGGTAATCCTGCAACTTCGCGCGCTCCTTCTCCACGACGTCGGGTTTTGCGTTGGCAACGAACTGCGGGTTGGCAAGCTTCCTTTCACCACGCTCGACCTCTGCCAGCAGGCGATCCCGTTCCTTGCTTAGGCGCCGCCGCTCGTTTTCCAGCTGCTCCGGGCCCAGTATCGCAGCAAAAGTCACGTCCGAGGACAACTCGCCGTCGTAAACGACCGTGGCGCTGCCCAGATGGCGGATCAGCCCGATCTCGTCTTGGGTGAACTCGTCCGGTCTCACGTGAATTCGCAACGTATCCCGCGGCGCCACGCGGAGTTCGGCGCGTTGGTTGCGTATATCGACGATCACCTCTCGGAGTTTCTCCATCGACTCGATCGCCTCGCGATCCACCGGAACCTCTAGCGGATCCGGCCAGGCCGCCGTCATGATGCTATCCCCGTCGTGCGGCAGCGCAAGCCAGACCTCCTCGCTGATGAACGGCGCGATCGGATGCAGTAACCGCATCGCATTGTTCAAAACGAAGGAGAGCACGGCAGTGCGCGAGCCTTTGGCTTGCTCGAGTTTCGTCGCCTCCACGTACCAATCGCAGAATTCGTACCAGATGAAGTCCCGGAGCAGGTCGGCGGCGTTGCCGAAATCGTAGGCGTCGAAGAGCCGGCCGATCTCGACGATCGTATCGTGCAACCGCGTCAGGATCCACCGATCGGGGAGCGTGAGCCCGGCTTTGGGAAGCGTCAGCGCGCCCGGCAACCCCTCCGGCAGATCCAAGAGATATCGGGTCGCGTTCCAGATCTTGTTGTTGAAGTTCCGAGCCTCTTCGCACCGCGACTCTTGAAAACGCACCTCCTGTGCTTCGAGCCGGAGCTGGCGCAGAATGCCCATGCGGAAGGCATCGGCACCGTATCGCTCCACGATCTCCATCGGGTCGATCGCGTTGCCGAGCGACTTCGACATCTTGCGCCCTTGCGCGTCGAAGACGAGCGGCGCGACGAAGACGTCCGCAAACGGCTCCTTCCCCATGACGTACGTGCCCATCATGACCATGCGTGCGACCCAGAGGAAGATGATCTCGCCGCCGGTCACGAGCGCTTGCGACGGATACCAGCATTCGAGCTCCGGCGTCTTCTGGGGCCAGCCGAGAATCGAGAACGGCCAGAGTGCGCTGGAGAACCAGGTGTCCAGCGTATCGGGATCGCGCTTCAGGTCGCGCGTACCGTACTGCTGCTGCGACAGGTTGTGCGCCTCTTCTTTCGATTCCGCGACGACGAGCTCGCCGTCGGCTGTATACCAGACCGGCAGTTGGTGCCCCCACCACACCTGGCGTGAGATATTCCAGTCGCGAATGTTCTCGAGCCATTGCTCGTAGATTCGCCCGTACCGCTCGGGCACGAACCGAATGCGACCGTCGCGGTACGCGTCGAGCGCCGGCTTCGCGAGCGGCGCCGCTCGAACGAACCACTGCTCTAAGAGCAACGGCTCGACGATTGCGCCCGTGCGCTCGCTTACGGCGATCGACTGCCGATACGCTTCCTCTTTCACCAGCAATCCCGATTCGCGCAACGCGGCAACGATGCGTCCGCGCGCCTCGAAGCGATCGAGTCCCGCGTACGGACCAACGTCGATCTCGGCGCCGCTGATCCGCGCATCTTGATCCAAGACGGAAGGCATCGGCAACGCGTGGCGTTCGCCGATCTCGTAGTCGGCCGCGTCGTGCGCAGGCGTGATCTTCACGGCACCGCTTCCGAACGCCGGATCGACGGAGGCATCGGCGATCACCGGGATGCTTCGCCCGAGCAACGGCGGCACCAGGACCGCCTTCCCGATCCATGCCCGATAGCGTTCGTCATCCGGATGCACCGCGATGGCGACATCGCCCAACATCGTCTCGGGTCTGGTT